>JBKJSB010000006.1:0-27832 GCA_046593015.1 Allobosea sp. | reverse complement strand
CTGCACGCCCTGGATGAAGCAGGCATGGGGCTGCGGGTGCTCGTAGCTCGACTTCGACTTGACCAGCTTGCCGGTCTTGAAGTCGACGTAGAAATGGCCCTGGCTCGGCCCGTCGATACCATAGGCCCAATGCAGGCCGGTGTTGAACCATTGCGGCGAGTTCGGCGCGACCATCTGGCGGGCGAGCATGTAGCGCAATTCGTCATGGAAGGCCTGCGCGTCTTCCTCCGAGGAGAAGTAGCCGCCCTTCCAGCCCCAATAGGTCCAGCAGCCGGCGAGCCGGTCGAAGACCTGCTTGGAGGAGATCTCGGAGCCGTAGCGCTCCTTCTCGGGGAGGGAGGCCAGCGCCGCCTCGTCGGGCACGCAGCGCCACAGGAAGGACGGAACGTCGTTCTCCTCGACCTTCTTCAAGGCAGCCGGCACGCCGGCCTTGCGGAAATATTTCTGCGCGAGCACGTCGCTGGCGACCTGCGACCAGGCCTCGGGCACCTCGATGCCCTCCAGCCTGAACACGATCGAACCGTCGGGATTGCGGATTTCGCTGACGGCGGAGCGGAACGGAATCGCAGCATAAGGCGACTGGCCGGCGGTGGTGTAGCGGCGCTCGATGCGCATGATCGTCTGCCCTCAATCCTGTGCCGCGGGCATGATATGCCTCGCGCGGCCGGTTGCTCACCGGCTCCTGATGTCAGCCCAACTCGGTTTGGCGCCCTGTGGACGTCTCGGCGTTGTCACCCGCCTCGCTTCGTCCGGTTGCGGCCGCAAAGGTCCGCAGACGATCGCACGCCGCCGCCGTTGCCGGCGTGCTGCTGTGATGGCCTCGACCCCTTACGGAAACTCTCATGCGGGTGTCGATTGGGCGTCTCCGCCAGCCGTCACGCGATTGACAAAAACTAGTCCCGAATGGGCCGCGACGTCAAGGATTAGTGCGCGGCAAAGCCTGTGGACACGACATCTGGTAGGAATGTGTGAGTAGTGGGGATAAGTTTCAAGGCCTCGGCTAAGCCTTGGGAATCGCGTGAGGAATCCCCGTCCCCGACGAGAGTGACACGAGGCCGGGGGAGGGAAAGTGGCAAAAATGTCCCCTGTCATGGTTTCCGTTCGGTCAAGGCGGGCGACCTAGCGGCAGGTCGTGCAAGCGGAGTCTGCGCCGGGGCAAGCAAGTGGCTGAAAGCGTGCGGTGTTGGCCCTTGCGGGGGCGATTTCGGAGCGTTTCCGAATCGCGGCCGAATCGTGGCGAAACCGTTTATGCCGACGGCGCAAATGCGCAGGGCCGCACAACCGCAGGTTAAGGCGGGCGTGATAGCGGTCTGAGGGGCGCGGCGAAGGATCGCCGGTCGCGCCGCGGCCGTGTGTGCAGGAGTTCCGATGAGACCGCGCCTGTGCCTCGCCATCGCCGCTCTGTTCGTCGCAGGCTGTACGGAGCAGGAGCCGCTCGCGCCTGCCTTCGCAGGCGAGTGGGTCACGGCGAGGGTGGGATGCAAACCCTCCGGCCCGCGCATCAATCTCAACAAGACCGGCATGTCCGCCAGCGGCTCCTCGATCAACATCGTGACATTCAGCAGCGCTACGGTCTCGGGCGCGACCGCTCACCTCAAGATCGAGCTGAGCGCCGCCACCCGGCTGGCGGCTGGACTGCAGCAATCCGCCAGCTCCAAAGCGAGGGCAGAGCATCTGGACTATGAGGTTGCGGCGACGCTTATCGCTTCCGCTGCGCGAATTACGCCGACGAACGTCATCGTCCGCGACAAGAGAACGCGCCGGATCGAGGCCATCGATCGGGATGTTCTTGACCTGCTGACCCTGGTGCGGTGCGACAGGATGCCTGAGAGGGACGGTGGCGTCCGGGCCGAAACCGCCAAGGCTGGACAGCGTCGCACGCTGCCGCCATAAGTCGCGCGCAATCCTGATCGGCGCGGACCAGAGCCATGAAGCAGACCCTGCTGCAGATCTTCACCTGGTGGAACGGGCAGACCATCGGCACGCGCTTCCACACCTGGCGCAAGGGTGAGCGCGTCGGCGAGGACGAGTTCGGCAACGTCTACTACCGCACGCGCGGCGGGGAGAAGGACAAGGCGCTCGGCATCCAGCGCCGCTGGGTCGTCTATAATGGCGAGGCGGAAGCCTCGAAAGTGCCGCCCGGCTGGAATGGCTGGCTGCACCACACGGTCGACATCGCCCCCTCGGAAGAGCGCTACCAGCCGCGCGAGTGGCAGCAGCCGCACCAGCAGAACTGGACCGGAACGGCCCTGGCCTACCGCCCGCAGGGCTCGACGCTTGTCGAAGGCGAGCGCCCCGCCGCAACAGGCGACTACGAGGCCTGGACGCCGGGGCGGTAGCCCGGCCTGCGCCGGTTCGCGCCATGCGCGTCGCCATCCAGACGCTCGGCTCGCGTGGCGACGTTCAACCCTATCTGGCGCTGGCGCTCGGGCTCATCGCGCGGGGCCATCACGCGCAACTGGCCGCGCCAGAGCAGTTCTCGGAGGAAGCGGGCGCTTGTGGCGTGCCGTTCGCGCCGCTGCCGGGCGAGTTTCTCGCGCTGATCGATTCGCCCGAGGGCAAGGCCGCCATCGCAGGCGGGCGCGGCTTCAGCGCGGGGGTCAGGCTGCTGAAGCAGGTTCGCCCGCTGATGCGGCGCCTGCTCGACCGGGAATGGGAGGTTGCGCGCGCTTTTGCGCCCGACATCATCCTGCATCATCCCAAATCGCTCGCCAGCCCTCACATCGCTGAGAAGCTGGGCGTTCCCGTGATGCTGGCGTCGCCGCTGCCCGGCTTCACGCCGACGGCGGCCTTCCCGACGCCGCTCCTGCCTTTCGGCTCGCTTGGGCCATTGAACCGCATCAGCCACCGATTGGCGATCCATGGCGGCGCGTTGCTGTTTCGCAAAGCGATCCGCGCCTGGCGCGGGGAGATGCTGGGGCTGCCCGCACGGGCCACCAGCCGCGCACAAGTCGCGGGCACGCTCTATGCCTACAGCCCCAGTATCGTGCCGGTCCCTGACGACTGGGGCGATGACGTCAAGGTGAGCGGCAACTGGTTTCTGGACAGCGGCGACTGGCTGCCGCAGCCGGCGCTGGCGCGGTTCCTCGCCGGCGGCGACCCGCCGATCTATGTCGGTTTCGGCAGCATGCCGGGGCTCGATCCGGACCGTCTTTCAGCGATGGTGATCGACGCTTTGGCAAGGGCGGGCCGCCGGGGGCTCCTGGCGACGGGAGGCGGCGCGCTCGCGGCCGGCCATGCCCCGTCCCATGTCCACATCATCGGCCATGCCCCGCATGACAGGCTCTTTCCGCATGTCGCTGCGGCCATGCATCACGGCGGCGCGGGTACGACCGCGGCCTCGCTGCGCGCCGGCCTCCCGACCATCATCTGCCCGTTCTTCGGCGACCAGCCGTTCTGGGGGCGTCGCGTCGCGGCGCTGGGCGTCGGCCCCCCGCCGCTCGATCGCAGGGCGCTCTCGGTCGAGACGCTCGCCGGCGCCTTTGCGGCGGTGGCGGAGGAGGGCATGCGTTGTCGCGCCGCCGCGCTCGGCCAGGTCATCCGCAGGGAGAAGGGCGTCTCCGATGCCATCGATTTCATCATAGCCCGCAGCGATGCCTGGCGCGCTCGACGCCTCTGACGAACCTGCCGATCGCCCGTCTTCCCGACACGCCCTTTTTCCGCTGCGATTGGCGTGTTAATCCGCCGGCGTCGCGGCCTCGCCGCTGAAACGAATCGCTGGCTCCACATGCCCTCGCATCGCATATCGTCCGCCGCTTTTGCGGGCCTCGCCCTTCTGGCGCTCGCCGGCCCCGCCCAGGCCGACCGCATCCGCAATCCGACCGCCGTGTTCGCCGGGCTCGACAAGATCACCGGCCGGATCATCTCCTTCGAGGTCGCGGTCGACGAGACGGTGCAGTTCGGCGCGCTGCAGTTGACGCCGCGCGTCTGCTGGACCCGCCCGCCGACCGAGGCGCCGCAGACGACGAGCTTCACCGAGGTCGATGAGGTCACGTTCTCGAACGAATACCGCCGCATCTTCACCGGCTGGATGTATGCCGCCAGCCCCGGCCTGCACGGCGTCGAGCACGCGATCTACGATGTCTGGCTGACCGACTGCAAAGGCGGCACCGAACTCGTGGTCGACCCCAAGGAGCCGGAGGCTCCCGTCGCAGAAGAGCCGCGCCGTCCGCGCACGACGCCGGCCCGCGACGTCAACCAGCCGCCGCCGGGCCCGCTCGCGCCGGGCGGCCGCATCGATGTGCTGCCGCAGCAGGGCGTGCCGGTCGCGCCGCGTCAGGCGCCGAGCCAGCGCTTCTTCCCGACCAATCCCGTCGGCGGGCGCGATCCGACCGGCGGCAACTGAGCCGCGCCTGGTCCTAGGCGAGTTCGGCGAGCGCCTGCGCGCCTGTCGCGACCGCTCCGCGCGGCCAACTCCACCACTCGCCCGGGCGCGCCACGGCTGCTTCGAGCAGGGTCTGGTAGGCGAGGCGCGGCACCTCCATCGTGCCGAACTGCGCGAGATGGCCGGTCTGGAACTGCGCATCGAGCAGGCAGAAGCCGCCGCGCCTGAGCCGCGCCACGAGATGGACCAGCGCCACCTTCGAGGCGTCGGTCTCGCGGTGGAACATGGATTCGCCGAAGAAGGCTCCTCCGAGCGAAAGCCCATAGAGCCCGCCGACAAGGCGGTGGTCGCGCCAGCACTCGACGGTGTGGACATGGCCGAGCCGGAACAGCTCTCCGAAGATTTCGCGGATGCGGGCGTTGATCCAGGTCTCCGGTCGGTCGGCCTTGGCCTCGGCGCAAGCCGCGATCACACGCTCGAACTCGCTGTCGACCCTGATCTCGAACCGGTCCGCGCGCACCGTGCGGGCCAACCGCGAGGGCAGGTGGAACCGCTCCAGCGGGATGACCCCGCGCAGCTCCGGCTCGACCCAGAACAGGCCCGGATCGTCGGCGCTCTCGGCCATCGGGAAGATGCCCGCCGCATAGGCGCGCAGCATCACCTGCGGCGTGATCATCGGCGAGCGGACGGGAACGGAGCGGGCCTTCATGCGGGCAGGGGAGCGCGGCGGGCGGGAGGAGTCAAACGCGGGAGTTTCCTTCTCCCCTCGGGGGGAAGCTGGCCCGGCGCAACCGGGTCGGATGAGGGAAGACTGGGTGAGCGTGATCGAGGTGACGGTCGCCCCTCGGCGCGGCCCTCATCCGTCAGCGCTTCGCGCTGCCACCTTCTCCCCCGAGGGGAGAAGGGAAGCCCGCCCTCAACCTTCGCCCATGCCGCCAGCGGCCAGAAACTTCTCCAGCCAGTGGATGTTGTAGTCGCCGTTCAGGATGTCCTGGTTGCGCACCAGCGTGCGGAACAGCGGCAGCGTCGTGTCGACGCCGTCGACGACGAACTCGTCGAGCGAGCGGCGCAGGCGCATCAGACATTCGGCCCGGTTGCGGCCATGCACGATCAGCTTGCCGACCAGCGAATCGTAATGCGGCGGGATGACGTAGCCCTGATAGGCGGCCGAATCGACGCGCACGCCGAGGCCGCCGGGCGTGTGGAACGAGGCGATCCTGCCCGGCGAGGGCCGGAAGGTCGCGTGGTGCTCGGCATTGACGCGGCACTCGATGGCATGGCCCTCGATGATCACGTCCTTCTGCTCGATCGAGAGCGATGCTCCGGCCGCGATCCTGATCTGCTCGTTGACGAGGTCGATGCCCGTAATCATCTCGGTGACCGGGTGCTCGACCTGGATGCGGGTGTTCATCTCGATGAAATAGAACTCGCCATCCTCATAGAGGAACTCGATCGTGCCTGCGCCGAGATAGCCCAGCTTGGCCATAGCCTGCGCGCAGACCGTGCCGATCCTGTCACGCTCGCCGGCGTTGAGCGCGGGCGAGGGGCCTTCCTCCCAGACCTTCTGGTGGCGGCGCTGCAGCGAGCAGTCGCGCTCGCCCAGATGAATGGCGTGGCCCTTGCCGTCGCCGAGGATCTGGATCTCGATATGGCGCGGCTTTTCCAGATACTTCTCGATATAGACCGCATCGTCGCCGAAATTGGCCTTGGCCTCGGTGCGCGCCGTCGAGAGCGCGACCGACAACTCGTCCTCGCTGCGGACGACCTTCATGCCCTTGCCGCCGCCGCCGGACGCCGCCTTGATGATGACCGGCAGGCCGATCTCCGCGCAGATGCGAAGCGCCTCGGCATCGTCGGTGACGCCGCCCTCGGAGCCGGGCACGCAGGGGATGCCGAGCGCCTTGGCCGTGCGCTTGGCCTCGATCTTGTCGCCCATGCTGCGGATATGCTCGGCCTTGGGGCCGATGAAGGCGATGTTGTGCCGCTCGAGGATCTCGGCGAAGCGCGCGTTCTCGGAGAGGAAGCCGTAGCCGGGATGAACGGCATCGGCGCCGGTGATCTCGCAGGCGGCGATCAGGGCGGGGATGTTGAGATAGCTCTCGCGGGCCGGGGGCGGGCCGATGCAGACGCTCTCGTCGGCAAGGCGGACATGCATGGCGTTGGCGTCGGCGGTGGAATGGACCGCGACGGTGGCGATGCCGAGCTCCTTGGCGGCGCGCAGCACCCTCAGCGCGATCTCTCCCCGGTTGGCGATCAGGATCTTGTCGAACATCTTGAAGCTTTCGCGCGCGCTCACTCGATCACCAGCATCGGCTCGCCATATTCGACGGGCTGGCCGTCTTCGACGAGGATGGCGGTGACGGTGCCGGCGCGCGGGGCGACGATGTCGTTGAAGGTCTTCATCGCCTCGACCAGGAGGACGCGCTCGCCGACCTTCACGACGGAGCCGATCTCGACGAAGGGCTTCGAGTCAGGCGAGGGGCGGCGATAGGCGGTGCCGACCATGGGCGAGGTCACGGCGCCAGGGTGGGCCGCGGCCGGCTTGCCCTCGACAGGGGCTGCGACCGAACCGGGCGCGGCCATTATGACCGGCGCGGCCTGGGCGGCCGGGACCTGCACCGTCGCGGTGATGGTGCGGGCGACGCGCACGCGCAGATCGCCCTTCTCGACCTCGATTTCGGTCAGGTCGGTCTCGTTGAGCAACTGCGCCAGTTCGCGCACCAGTTCGGGATCGATCGGGCTCTTGGTCGCCATGGCGGTGTCACCGTCTTCGTGGTCTTGGGGAGCGCCGGCGTGGCGGCGCGGTCCTTGTGGTGGATTACCGGCCGTTCAGCCGATTGGTTTCGCGGCGCGCTTCTCCAGAAGCGGCACGATCGCGTCGAAAGCGAGGTCGTAGCTGGCGACGCCGAAGCCGCAGATCACGCCGACGCAGACCGGCGCCATGTAGGAATGATGCCGGAACTCCTCGCGGGCATGGACATTCGAGACATGCACCTCGATGGCGAGCGCATCCGTGCCCTTGATCGCATCGCGCAGAGCAACGGAGGTGTGGGTGTAGGCGCCGGCATTGATGATCACGCCTGCGCCCGCGAGCCCGGCCTGCTGGATGAAGCCGACGAGTTCGCCCTCGAAATTGGTCTGGCGGAAGGTCAGCTCGACATTGGCCGACGTGGCTCTCGCCTTCAGCCGCTCCTCGACGCCGGCCAGCGTCACCGCGCCATAGGTGGCGGGTTCGCGGGTGCCGAGCAGGTTGAGATTGGGCCCGTTGAGAACGTGGACGGCGACCATGGCGCGCGTTGATTCCAGCGCCGCACGCGGGCGGCAGAGGCCGTCCTCATAGCCGCTGCGGCGGGCGAGGGGAAGCCTCTCGCGCCGCCGGCCGCAAGCGGCTACGTCGTCAGCCGCTGCACTCGGTCTTGCCGCATTTGCGCAGCGCCTCGATCTTGACCTTGAGCGGGCCGGGGCCGACCGCCCCGAAGACCACCTCGTCGCCGAGGATGAAGGCCGGCGTCCCGGTCAGCCCGAGCCGGTCGCCGAGCGCGACCGTGTCCTCGATCGCGGCCCTGACCGCCGGGCCTTCCATCTCCTTCCTGGCGCGCTCGACATCGACGCCGGACTCCTTGGCGACCTCGAGCGCCTTGGCGGCGTTGATGCGGCCCTTGGTGGCCATCAGCTTCGCGTGGAAATCGAAGTATTTCTGGCCCTGCAACTGGCTCCTTACGGCCAGCGCGACGCGGCTCGCCTCGACCGAATCGGGGCCGAGGATCGGGAAGTCCTTGATCACGATCTTCAGCTTCGGGTCGTCCTTGGCCAGCGCCCGCACGTCTTCCATCGCCCTTTTGCAGAAGCCGCAATTGTAATCCATGAACTCGACGATGGTGACGTCGCCCTGCGGGTTGCCGACGATCACCGAGGTGGCGGGGTCGATCAGCCGCGCCTTCTCGGCGGTGACGGCCGAGCGCTGCGCCTGCGCCTGCGCGACGGTGTTGCGGCGCTCCAGTTCGACGAGCGCCTCCTGGATGATCTCCGGGTTCTTCAGCAGCGTCTCGCGGATCAGCTCTGTCACGGCCTTCTTCTGGTCCGGCGTCAGCGACTGCGCCTGCGCGGGCGCGCCCGAGAGCATCAGCGCCATGCCGGCGGCGAGGCTGAGGCCGCGCGCCAGGCGCGGCAGGATCGCGAGCGTCATGTCGTTGTCCTTTCGGGGTCGCCCGTGCCGGGCGAGAAGCCGTGTCGGGTTCGCTTCTCGACCGTTGCGCCGGTCACGTCAATTCACATGGTTGCGGGCTCATTCCTGCTCCGCTAGTGCCGACGCCATGACAAAGCCAGTCCTCAGCCCGGCCCCCAAGCCGCTCCTCGCCGCCCGCGCGCAGGCCGTCTCGCCCTTCATCGTCATGGACGTGATGAATGAGGCCGCCGCGATCGAGTGCGCCGGCGGCTCGGTCATCCATATGGAGGTCGGCCAGCCATCGGCCCCGACGCCGGCCTCGATTCGGGCCGCGGCGAGCCGCGCGCTGGAGCATCGCCGGATCGGCTACACGCAGGCGCTGGGCACGGATTCGCTGCGGGCGCGCATTGCGAGACATTATGGCGAAGCCTACGGCGTCGATGTGCCGGCAAGCCGGGTCGTGGTGACGACCGGCTCGTCGGGCGGCTTCATCCTGGCGTTCCTGGCCTGTTTCCAGCCCGGCGCGCGGGTCGCGATCACCGCGCCCGGCTATCCGGCCTATCGCAACATCCTGATCGCGCTGGGCCTGGAGCCGGTCGCGATCGAGGTCGGCCCCGCGACGCGCTTCGCGCTGACGCCGGATCTGATTGCGAAAGCGCATGCGGAAAAGCCGCTGGCCGGCGTGCTGACGATGAGCCCGGCCAACCCGACGGGCGTGGTGATGACGCCCGAGGCGATCGCGGCGGTGGCGGCCGAATGCCGGCGGCTCGGGCTCTGGTACATCTCCGACGAGATCTATCACGGCCTGACCTATGAGACCCCGGCGACGACGGCGCTTGCCGCCGACCCAAACGCGATCATCGTCAACTCGTTCTCGAAATACTATTGCATGACCGGCTGGCGCGTCGGCTGGCTCGTCGTGCCAGAGCGGATGGTGCGGACGATCGAGCGGCTGCAGCAGAACCTCTCGATCTCGGTGCCCTATCTCAGCCAGGTCGCCGGGGAGGCCGCATTCGACGCCACCGCCGAATGCGAGGCGATCAAGGCCGGCTATGCGCAGAACCGCGCCTACCTGCTCAAGGCGCTGCCGGAGATCGGGCTTGGCGACTTCCTGCCCGTCGACGGAGCCTTCTACATCTATTGCGACATCGGCCGTTATTCCAACGATTCCATGGCTTTCTGCAAAAGCGTTCTGAACGGGGCCGGCGTCGCGATCACGCCGGGGCTGGATTTCGACGAGGCCAGGGGCGCGCGCACGGTCAGGCTCTCCTTCGCCGGCTCGCTGGCCGAATGCGAGGAGGCGGTGACGCGGCTGCGCGGCTGGATGAAGCGGCGCTGAATGGTTCGCAAGCCGAACCAGGCCTCGATGCTGCAGCGCGAGGCGCTGAAACGGTCGATCGCGGCCTGAACGAGGCCGGCGTGCCCTTCGCTTCGAATGCGGTGACGGTGCGCGGCGGCGAGGGCGGGCAGAAGGACGCGGCCGCCGCGATCTCGGCCGTGCCGCCGCCGATCCCGCTCGCGCCGGCGGCGGGATAATCTTTAAGCCGTTCCGCGACCTCTACCAAGGCTTACCCTTCTGGAAGAGATTGATCGACGCATCGCTCAGAGCCCAGAACAGCGTCGGAAAACTTTGCTGGCCGACGCCAGAAAAGAGCAGTCCAAACCCGGCCGTCGTGAGCAGCGCCCCAGCGATCACGAAGAGCCGCGCTGTCGAGGCTACTGACGCGAGCTCGGCGCGGCGGTCGGCGCGGTCGGTGTGCGTCTGTTCGGCTTCGGTGCGAAAATGGCTGCCCTAGGATTCGGGTCTCGACTGCGTGCTGACAGGGCTGTCACACTGCAGTTCGACCCTGAGCGCGACGAACAGCACCAGAAGCCCGAGAAGCGCCACGCCGAGACCGCCGAGCGCCTGCCAGCCGAGCCAGGCAAGGCCGATGAGGCCGGTGGCAGCGAGTGCGATCAGGATCTGCCTTTCGCGATTGCGCGGCGGCGGCATCGCAAACACCTCGGATCAAGAAAAAGGCCGCTGCGATCTCTCGCAGCGGCCTGATTTTTCAGCCTCGTCCGGCCAGCTTGTTCCACCAGCCGCCGCGCTTGGGGCGGTCCGGATCGGGCGGAGTCAGCACGACCGCGACCGGCTCCTCGACCGCGCGTGGCGCGGGGGCGGCGGGGGCAGGCTCAGGCTCGGGAGCCGGCTCCGGCATCGACTTCGCCGCCGGGGCGGCCTTCGTCGCCGGGGTGGACCTGGTCTTCGGTGCGGCCTTGGTCTCGGGCGCAGCCGCTGCCGGCTCGGCGATAGCCTCGGCCGCGCCGTCCTCGGCGATCGCCGCCTTCTTGGCGCGCGAGCGGCGCTTGGGCTTTTCGGGCTCGGCTGCGGGCGCGTCCTCGGCGACCGGTTCGGCTGCCGCCTCGACGGCCTCCGGAACCATCGCCGCGTCCGCCGGAGCGTCGGCCTCGGCTGCGTCCGCCTTCGACCGGCCACGGCCGCCGCGACGACCGCGACGCGGCTTGGCCTCGGATTTGGCGTCGGTCTCGGCGGCTTCCGTCACGGCGGGCTCGTCGACAGCCGGAGCGGCAGCGACGGTCTCGGTCGTCTCGGCGTTGTCGTCGCCGTCCTCGTCGCCCTCGCCATCCTCGTCGCCGTCGGCATCGCTGCCGCCGTCGAGGCGCACGCCATCGGCGTCGCGCTCGCCGCCACGCCGCCGCCGGCGGCGACGCCGGCGCTTGCGGCCACCTTCGCCGCGCGCCTCGCCGTCAGCCGCACGCTCGGTCGAACGCTCGGGCCTGGCCTCGCCTGCGACGGGCTCGACAATCTCCTCGTCCCCGTCCTCGGCGTCGAGCGCCTCGGCTTCGGCGGCGGCGTCGAGCGCCTCGTCGTCGAGATCGGCGGGAATGGCTTCGGCCTTGAAGGTGCTGGCGGGAATGATCCGGCCCTCATTGCCGACGAACTCGCCGCGCTCGACCTCGAAATAGCGCGTGCCGAGCAGGGTCGCATCGACAGCGATGCTGATCGCGATGCCGAAACGCGTCTCCAGATCGGTCAGATGCGCGCGCTTCTGGTTGAGCACATAAAGCGCGACCTCCGGCCGGGTCCGGACGGTGAGGTTGTGCGAGGCGCCCTTGATCAGGTTCTCTTCGAGCGCGCGCAGGATCTGCAGGGAGACGGACGCCGCCGAGCGCATCATGCCGGCGCCGGCGCAATGCGGGCAGGGCACGGACGAGCTTTCGAGCACGCCGGTGCGGATGCGCTGGCGCGACATCTCCAGCAGGCCGAAGGCCGAGATGCGGCCGATCTGAATGCGGGCGCGGTCGTCCTTGAGGCAGTCCTTCAGCTTCTTCTCGACGGCGCGGTTGTTGCGGTTCTCCTCCATGTCGATGAAATCGATCACGATGAGGCCGGCAAGGTCGCGCAGGCGGAGCTGGCGGGAGATCTCCTCCGCCGCTTCGAGATTGGTCTTGAGGGCGGTATCCTCGATATTGTGCTCGCGGGTCGAGCGCCCGGAGTTGATGCCGATGGCGACCAGCGCCTCGGTCTGGTTGATGACGATGTAGCCGCCGGACTTCAGCGTCACCGTGCTGGAGAACATCGCATCGAGCTGGCTCTCGACGCCGAAGGAGGCAAACAGCGGCGTCTGGTCGCGATAGACCTTCACGCTCTTGGCCTGGCTCGGCATGAGCATGCGCATGAAGTCCTTGGCCTCGCGGTAGGCCTCGTCGCCGGCGACGTGAACCTCGTCGATGTCCTTGTTGTAGAGGTCGCGGATCGAGCGCTTGACGAGGTTGCCCTCCTCATAGACCAGCGCGGGCGCGACCGAGGCCAGCGTCAGCTCGCGCACGCTTTCCCACATCCGCATCAGGTATTCGTAGTCGCGCTTGATCTCGACCTTGGTGCGCGAGGCGCCCGCCGTGCGCAGGATCAGGCCCATGCCGTCCGGCACTTCCAGTTCCTGGGCGATCTCCTTGAGACGCTTGCGGTCGTCCGTGTTGGTGATCTTGCGCGAGATGCCGCCGCCCTTGCCGGTGTTGGGCATCAGCACCGAATAACGGCCGGCGAGCGAGAGATAGGTGGTCAGCGCCGCGCCCTTGTTGCCGCGCTCTTCCTTGACGACCTGGACCAGGATGATCTGGCGGCGCTTGATCACCTCCTGGATCTTGTACTGGCGGCGCGAATGGCGCTGCGGGCGCTCCTGGATGTCGTCGAGCGCATCGCCGCCGCCGAGCTGCTCGGGCTCCTCGTGCTCGGCGTCGTCGGAATGGTCGTCGCCGTCCTCGTCCTCCTCGGAGGGCTTGCGGGCCTCGGGCTCCTCGGACGACTCGGTGCTCTCGCCGGCCTCTGTCTCGAAGGTGAGGGGCGCTGCGTTTTCGGAGACCTGCTCGTCACTCGACTCCGCGACCGAAGGTGCGAATTCGTCGCCATTGGCGGGCGCGCCTTCGCTGACCATGGCGGCTTCCTTGCCGTCGGTCTCGACGTGACCCTCCGTCTCGATCTGGCCGTCGGTCGCAGCCTCTCCGGCCTCGACCTCGGCGCTCACCGTCTCGTCGCCGGCCGCCTTCTTGGCGCGGCCGTCGCGGTCGCCGCGGCGGCCGCGGTCGCGGCGTCCGCCGCCGCGCTTCTCGCGCTTCTCCTCGGCGTGCTCGTCCTCGCGGTCGGCGCGGACCTCCTCGGCCAGCAGCGCCTGCCGGTCGGCCATCGGAATCTGGTAGTAGTCCGGGTGGATTTCGGAGAAGGCCAGGAAGCCGTGGCGGTTGCCGCCATACTCGACGAAAGCGGCCTGGAGCGAGGGCTCCACGCGCGTCACCTTCGCCAGATAGATATTGCCGCGCAGGGGCTTCCTGCTGGCGGATTCGAAATCAAATTCCTCGACGCGGGAGCCGCGGACCACCACGACCCGGGTCTCTTCCGGGTGGGTGGCGTCGATGAGCATCTTGTTGGCCATCAGAGTCTTCCATGGGCGCGCACGCCGACAAGACCCGCCGGGCTGCGGACAACGATCCGCTGCCGCGGGCAGGGGCGCCGCGCGAAGGCCGGCTTGCGCCGGCATGTTGCAGGAGGGACGAAGGGGACGGAACAGGATGGCGGCTCGGGAAATCCACGCGGGCAAGGAGCCCGGCGCAGTCCCGCAGGTCTAGACGATCAACCGTTGTATGAAGCGGCGTCGTATGCCCCGACATTATGTCCCGACCTGCGGCGCGTCCTGGCAAACTGCAGGGCACGCCGCGATTGCACGCTCGCAAGACGCGGCCGTACGCCTGATAAACAGGCGCGTCCGGCTTCGGTCGTCTGCGGACGATCCGTTTGCGGTTGACTTGCGGCGGCCGAACCCGGAATGGGCCGATCGCCTTGGGGCTGGCCCCGGACGCCGACGGATCCTCGGATCCGGATGCGCACCAGGGGCCGCCTCGCAATGCAACCGCGTTCCATTACAGACAGCCGGGCGTGTTTTGCAAGTCACATCGCGCAGGCAATGCAAGGACGATGCGCGCCGGCGGTTTTCGGGGTGGGGAGCGCGTGGTAACCCCTTGTTAGGGTTTCGCGCCGCTATGGTTAAGCATTCCCCACCGCCACTGGGACAACGCCGCTGATCGACCGCCCCAGCCTGAGCTGCGCCACCGTCTCCCGGCCTTGCGACCAAAGCCGAGCGACGCGCTTGCGCTTTGCGGCGTTGGGTCTCGCGGCGCTGCTTGCGGCCGGCTTTGCCTTGCTGCCGACGGCTTTGGCCAACCCCAGGCCGCCTAGCGAATTCCCGGTCGCAACCGACGCGAAGATCGAGCAGGTCGGCGAAACCGTTCGCCTGACCATGGCGTTGTCGCGGCCGGTCGCGGTGACGGCCACCGTGATCGCGGGGCCGGACCGTGCCGTCATCGACCTGCCATCGGTGAATTTTCAGGTCCAGCCCGCCAATGCACGGCGCAGCGCCGGCTTCGTCAGCGCCTTTCGCTTCGGGTTGTTCACCGCCGACAAGGCCCGAATCATCCTCGATCTGGCACAGCCCGCCATTGTGACAAAGGCCGAAATCCGCGAGATGCGTGGCGGCTTCGGCGAACTGGTCGTCGAACTCAAGCGTGTCAGTCGCAACGAGTTTCTCTCCGCCGCAGCCGAATCGGCCGCGAAACTGCGCGAGGCTGCCGCTCCGGGGGTCCCTGAGGCCGGCAAGCCGCCCGGCGAAACGCGGCAGGTCGTGGTGATCGACCCCGGCCATGGCGGCATCGACCCCGGCGCGGTCGTGGCGTCGATCTCCGAGAAATCAGTCGTGCTCGCTTTCGGTACGGCGTTGAAGCGCAAGCTGGAGGCGAGCGGACGCTATGTCGTGCGGATGACGCGCGACGATGATCGCTTCGTGCCGTTGCAGGAGCGCGTTCGGATTGCTCGTTCCGCAGGCGCGGACCTGTTCATCTCGATCCATGCCGATTCGCTGACGCAGGCGCAGGAGGTGCGCGGGGCGACCGTCTACACCGGCTCAGAGCGCGCGACCGACGCCGAATCGGCGCGACTCGCCGCCAAGGAAAACCAGGCCGACGCGGTCGCCGGGCTGGAAACCGAAGAGGGCGTGCACGACATCGCCGGCATCCTGATGGACCTCGCCAAGCGCGAGACCCGGACCTTCTCCTCGGTGTTTGCGCGCAATCTGGTCGAGCGGCTCGGTGGCTCGGTGAAGATGCACAAGGTGCCGCTGCGCTCGGCCGGTTTCCGCGTGCTGAGCGCGCCCGACGTGCCCTCCGTGCTCATCGAACTCGGCTACATGTCGAGCCCCAGGGATGCCGAACTGCTCAATTCGGAGAGCTGGCGGCTGCAGGCGGTCCAGGCCGTCGAGGCGGCCATAGACGGCTATTTCGAGCGGGAGCGCGCGCCGGCCGGCAAGGCCGCGGCTGCCGCCATCCGCCCGAAGGAGTGAGCGCGTGTCGGAAGCGCGCGTGTCGGAAGCGATTGTGGTCTCAAGGCCACGGTTCCGCCATCTGTGCCGTGTTAAAGACGTGGTTGGGTCGAGAGACTTGCTTGGGTTGAGAGACTTGGTTCGGCGCATGCCGCGATCGGGCGCGCTGCAAGAGACAATTTAGGGCCAGGGCCTGCGATGCGGTTTATTCTGCGAATCTTCGGATGGTTGTTCGCCGCCGGCGCGATCGTCTTCGTCGTCGGCGCCGTCGTCGCGGCCGGCTTCCTCTGGCATTTCTCCAAGGACCTGCCCGATTCCGCGCAGTTGCGGAACTACGAGCCGCCGGTGATGACGCGCGTCCACGCCGGCGATGGCGGGCTGATCGCCGAATTCGCCCGCGAACGCCGGCTCTATCTGCCGATCCAGGCCGTGCCGAAGCTGATCATCGAGGCGGTGCTCTCGGCCGAGGACAAGAACTTCTACAAGCATGTCGGCGTCGATCCGGAAGGGTTGGTGCGCGCCGCGATCACCAACTTCCGCAACCGCGCCGCCGGCCGGCGTCCGCAGGGCGCCTCGACGATCACCCAGCAGGTCGCCAAGAACTTCCTCGTCGGCTCCGACCAGAACATCGAACGCAAGATCCGCGAGGCGCTGGTGGCGCTGCGGATCGAGGCGACCTATTCCAAGGACAAGATCCTCGAACTCTATCTCAACGAGATCTATCTCGGCGCGCCGGCGCCGGGGCAGGGCAGCTATGGCATGGCCGCCGCCGCGCTGAACTATTTCGGCAAGTCGGTACATGAGCTGAACCTGCAGGAAGCGGCCTATCTCGCCGCCCTGCCCAAAGCCCCGACCGACCTGCACCCGTTCCGCAACCGCGAGCGCGCGATCGAGCGGCGCAACTACGTCATCGACCGCATGGTCGAGAACGGTTATGTCGCGCGTGCCGCCGGCGATGCCGCCAAGAGCCAGCCGCTGGGCGTCAATCCGCGCACGGTCTCGCCGAACAATTTCGCGGCCGGCTATTTCGCCGAGGAAATCCGGCGCGAGCTGCAGGACCGTTATGGCGAGAAGAAGCTGCTCGAGGGCGGTCTCTCGGTGCGCGCCACGGTCGATCCGAAGATGCAGTTGATGGCACGCAAGGCGCTGGTCGATGGCCTCGTGCGCTTCGACGAGGCGCGCGGCTGGCGCGGTGCGATCCAGAAGCTCGAACTCTCGGCCCGCGACTGGGGGCTGGCGATCGGCGAACTCAAGGTGCTCGGCGATGTCGCGCCCTGGCGGCTCGGCGTTGTGCTCGACGTCACGGGCGAAGCCGCCCGGATCGGCCTGCATCCCCTGAACGAGACATCCGGCGCGCTGCGCCCCGAGCGCACCACCGTGACGCTCGGTCCCGAGGGCATGAAATGGACGCGTCGTGCCCGCGTCGCGCAAGCGGTCTCTGCCGGCGACGTCGTCTATGTCGAGCCGATCGACGGCAAGCCCGGCCAGGTCCGCCTGCGCCAGCTTCCGGAGGTCAATGGCGCGATCACCGTGATGGACCCGTTCTCGGGCCGCGTGCTCGCCATGGTCGGCGGCTTCTCCCACGACCAGTCGGAGTTCAACCGCGCGACGCAGGCGCTGCGCCAGCCGGGCTCCTCCTTCAAGCCCTTCGTCTACGCGACCGCGCTCGACAACGGCTACACGCCGTCCTCGATCGTGCTCGACGCGCCCATCGAGGTCGATCAGGGCGGCGGTCTCGGCGTCTGGGCGCCGAGCAATTACGACGGCAAGTTCACCGGCCCGCGCACGCTGCGCTACGGCATCCAGTTCTCCAAGAACCTGATGACGGTCCGGCTCGCCAAGGATGTCGGCATGCCGCTGATCGCGGAGTATTCGCGCCGCTTCGGCGTCTATGACGACATGCTGCCGGTGCTCTCCATGTCGCTGGGCGCAGGCGAGACCACCGTGATGCGCATGACCGCCGGCTACGCCATGCTGGTCAATGGCGGCAAGCGCATCCGCCCGACCCTGATAGACCGCATCCAGGACCGCTGGGGCGCGACGATCTTCCGCCACGACCAGCGCATCTGCGAGGGCTGCGACGCCGAGAAGTGGAACAACCAGCGCGAGCCGCGCCTTGTCGACAACCGCGACCAGGTGATCGACCCGCTGACCGCCTACCAGATGGTCTCGATCATGGAGGGCGTGGTCAACGCCGGCACCGCGACCGTGGTCAAGAGCGTCGGCAAGCCGCTCGCCGGCAAGACCGGCACGACCAACGACGCCAAGGACGTCTGGTTCGTCGGCTTCTCGCCCGATCTCGCCGTCGGCGTTTATATGGGCTTCGACAAGCCGAAATCGCTCGGCACCTCGGCCACCGCCGGCCAGTACGCCGCGCCAATCTTCCGCGACTTCATGGCGGCTGCGCTCAAGGACAAGCCGGCAACCCCGTTCCGCGTCCCCGCCGGCATCAAGCTGATCCGCGTCGATCCGCGCACCGGCATGCGCTCGGGCGGCGAGGGCGGTATCCTCGAGGCCTTCAAGCCCGGCACCGCCCCGCCCGACAGCTACTCGATCATCGGCGCGGCCGGCGACGGCGGCGGCGCTCCGATCAACGTCTCGCCCGGCGGCGGCCGCGGGGTGGGCTCGGGGACGGGCGGGCTTTACTGACTGCCTGTTCGTCATGGTCGGGCTTGTCCCGACCATCCACGTCTTTCCCCGGCGCCGCCCTGCATCGACGTTTCAAGACGTGGATGCTCGGCACAAGGCCGTGCATAGAGGAAGAGAGCATCCCGGCGTTTACAGCCGCGACGTTCGCCCCTATCTCCCATCGCCAAGTCCACCGAAAGCCTGCGGCAGAATCATGCGTCCAGAAATCCAGACCCAACTCGACAACGCCAAGCAGTCGATCGGACTGCTGAGGAGGCATCTTTGACTGGGATGCCGCACAGCGTCGCCTCGCCGAACTGAACGCCCTCTCGGAGGGGCCCGATTTCTGGAACGACGCCGAAGCCGCGCAGAAGCTGATGCGCGAGCGCACCGGGCTGGAGACGCAGATCGAGGGCATCGGCAAGCTCGAACGCGAACTCGACGACGCGCTGACCTTCATCGAGCTCGGCGAGATGGAGGGCGACCAGGCCTCGATCGCCGAGGGTGAGGCCGGAATCAAGGCGGTCGAGACCGAAGCCGCGCGCATGCAGGTCGAGACCTTGCTGTCGGGCGAGGCCGACATGCTCGACAGCTATCTCGAAATCCACCCCGGCGCGGGCGGCACCGAATCCCAGGATTGGGCCGAGATGCTGCTGCGGATGTATCGCCGCTGGGGCGAGCGCCGGAAGCTCAAGGTCGAGACGCTCGAATATCAGGACGGCGACACGGCGGGCATCAAGTCCGCGACCCTGCAGTTCAAGGGCCATAACGCCTATGGCTGGCTGAAGACGGAATCGGGCGTTCACCGGCTGGTGCGCATTTCGCCCTTCGATTCGAATGCGCGCCGGCAGACCTCCTTCGCCTCGGTCTGGGTCTATCCGGTCGTCGACGACCGCATCGTCATCGACATCAACGAATCCGATTGCCGGATCGACACCTACCGCGCTCAAGGAGCCGGCGGGCAGCACATCAACACGACCGATTCGGCCGTGCGCATCACGCATATTCCGTCAGGGATCGCGGTTTCCTGCCAGCAGGAGCGCTCGCAGCACAAGAACAAGGCCAAGGCCTGGGATATGTTGCGCGCCCGGCTTTACGAGGTCGAGCTGAAGAAGCGCGAGGACAAGGCGAACGCCGAGCAGGCCTCGAAGACCGATATCGGCTGGGGCCACCAGATCCGCTCCTATGTGCTGCAACCCTACCAGCTCGTGAAGGATTTGCGCACCGGCGTTGCATCCACCGATCCCGGCGAGGTGCTCGATGGCGCGCTCGATCCGTTCATGGAGGCGTCGCTGGCGCAGCGGGTTTATGGGACGGAAGTCGAGGTCGAGGACATCGACTGACGCTTGCGGTCCGGTCCGGACCTATCATGTCATCCCGGACAAGCCGCGTAGCGGCGCAGATCCGGGATCCATTCCTGAACGATGCCGGATAGCTTCGGAATGGGTCCCGGGTCTCCGCTGCGCTTCGCCCGGGATGACGGCGGTGTTTCTCTCGAATAGCGAGGTCGAAAGCGTCTCAGCTCTTCCCCGCCAGCTTCGCGCCGGCCTTCAGGAAGCGCGTCGGGTCCATCGGCTCTTCGTTGATGCGGGTCTCGTAGTGGAGATGCGGGCCTGTGGAGCGGCCCGTCGAGCCGACGCGGCCGAGCATGGTTCCCGCCGTCACGCTCTGGCCGACCGAGGCCAGGATCGCCGACATATGGGCGTAGCGCGTGGTGATGCCGTTGCTGTGCTCGATCTCGACCATGTTGCCGTAGCCGCCCGAATATTCGGCCGTGATCACCTTGCCGGGCGCGGTGGCCCGGATCGGCGAGCCGTGCTCGGCGCGGAAATCGACGCCGGTATGCATGGCAGGCCCACGTGTGAACGGATCGACGCGATAGCCGTAGTTCGAGCTGAAATCGGCCTCGCCATCCATCGGGCGGCGCAGCGGCAGGGTCTCGACCAGCCCGCGCAGGCGGAACACGGCCGCAATGCGCGGCTGCAGCGCATGCAGCGTCGCCTCGAACGGGCCGATTGTGGGATCGACCTTGAAGGGAACCAGCGGTCCGCCGGTTCCGCCGGCCGCAGTCGGGCCGGCGCTCATCCTGTCGGTGTCGAGGCCGATCTCGGAGAGCGCGCCGCGCAGCTTCTTCTGCGATTCGGCGAGGCTGGCGTCGATGTGGCGCAGCGCGGCGAGCTGCGCGCCCGCCGTGTCGGCAAGCGCGCCATCGAGGCGCGAGAGCGCGGCGCTGACACGCTTGGCCGGCGGCTCGGGCGTGGCCTGACCGGACTGCCAGGGCGCGGTTTTGCTGTCGTCGGCGCCGCGGAGCGCCGGGGTGTCGGGCGCGGGCATCGGCTTGCCGGGCAGGGTATTGCTCGGCATGATCGGCGCGAAACTGGTGACGCCGGAGGCGCGGACCGGTTCTTCGGGCTTGATCGGCCGGGCGCGCAGCATCGTCCTCGCCGTCGGCGCGATGCCACCGGTCTGGAGCGTCTCGGTGAGCGCGGTGACCAGCGCCTGTCGCGATTCGAGTTCGGCCTGGCGGGTGGCGAGTTCGTCGACGCGGGCCTCGACGCCGTCCTGGTCGAGCAATGCGCGGCTGGCGAGGCGGTCGACATCGGCGCGCAGCGCCGCGATCCGGTCCTCATAGGCGTATTGGCGGGCCGTCTCGCGGGCGATCAGCCTTGCGGCGAGGTCGTCCTTGCTGAGGATGTACCAACCGGCCGCGCCGCTGCAGGCCGTGGTCAAGGTGAGCCAGGCAAGGCTCGCGACCATGGTCGAGCGGCGTATGGTGTAGCAGGAATGGGTGGCGAGGCCCGTGACGGGGAGGGCGGGGCCTGACGAGGCAATCTGAGTCATACGCGGGACCGGATGTGACGCTGCCGATCCCGCAATCAGACACTGTTAGGGTTAACCCTTCGCAAATGCCGGGCGATATTTCGTGTTGTGTCCCAGAACCTGGTCACAAGGCGCGGGCGGCGGCGAGAACCTCCTCGGCATGGCCGGCGACCTTCACCTTCGGCCAGATGCGGGCGACCCGGCCGTCCCGGTCGATCAGGACGGTCGTGCGCTCGACGCCCATATAGGTCTTTCCGTACATGCTCTTTTCGACCCAGATGCCATAGGCCTTCAGCGTCCCTTGCGTCTCGTCGGCGGCCAGCGCGAAATCCAGCCCGTGCTTCTTGCTGAACTTGTCGTGGCTCTTCACCGGATCGGGCGATATCCCGACGATCTCGGTGTCCGCCGCCGCAAACTCCTTGCGCAGGCCGTTGAAGGCGATCGCCTCCTGCGTGCAGCCCGGCGTGTCGTCCTTGGGATAGGCGTAGAGCACGACCTTGCGGCCTTTGAGCCCGGCCAGCGACAGCGTCTGCCCGCCATCTCGCGGGAGTGTGAAGTCGGGGGCGGTGTCGCCTGCCTGCAAAGCCATGATGGGCCTTCCTTTCGTCGTTTTGACGCGGCATGCAGCCGCCGGCCGTGATTGCAACAATATGGCGCGCTGGCGCGTTACGACCAGACCGGGTTTGCGTCAGGCGCGCCGGCTAAGCCGCTCTCTTCCGGCCTTGTCGCAAGGCTTGCGACATCGGATGCTTGCGACAATGGAGGCCTGAGACATCAGGAGACCGCTCGGTTCGATTGCCGAATCGGCGGGTCTGGTCGATTCGGGACGCTGCCTGGCCTGAGGCGGTGACGATGGCGTCGCTGCTGGACATCAATTCTGCCACGGGCGCGTGCGTCCATTCGGGACCAAGCCATTTTGCAGGACGTCAGACCGCCCCAGAACCCGGCCCAGGCGCAAGCCGAGGAGGCCTGCGTCGCCGAGGTCGTGAAGCAGCGCGCCAAGGCCGGGCTGGTGACGGTCGTCGTCGCCGTCGTCGTCGCGGCGGTCACGCTGGCCGGGGCCGCCGCGACACTGCTGGTGACGGGGCTGATCCCGTTGTCGGGGCTGGAGGGCCGGATTGCGGATGCGATCGAGGAGCGGCTCGGCCGCGACTGGGACGTCGAGGCGGGCTCGGCCGAACTCGGGCGCATCGACGGGCGCTCGCAGCTCAGGGTCCGGCAGGTCTCGTTCCGGCACAAGAGCGGCGCCACCTTCCGCGCGCCCGAGGCCGTGCTCGGCTATGCGCCGCTGGCGCTGCTGCGCGGCGACATTCGTCTGGTCTCGGTCGATCTGCGCGGCGTCAACATCCGGCTCGGGGTCAATCAGGACGGCGCGCTGGTGATGAGCGCCGACGCCGGCGCGGCCGAGACGCCGGCTCCCGTGACATTGCCCGATGCCGGCCATTGGGACGCCTTCACCGGGATCATGGGCGCGGTCTCGACGCTCGCCCAGAATGACGGTCTGCTCGGCGCTCTGGAGACCGTCGGCATCCATGGAGCAAGGCTCGTGCTGGTCGATCCGCAAGGGCGGCAGAAGGCCGGTTTCGAGGATGTCGATATCGGGCTGGCGCGTACGGATGCGGGCCGCACAAGGCTGACGCTGAAGGGGCGCACCGGCACGCGCTGGAAGGAACTGGCGATCGACCTCTCGACCGATGCGGACGGGACGCAGCGCGCCGACCTCGAATTGCTGCGCTTCGAGCCGGCCGAGGTGATGACGCTGGCCATGGGCGCGAGCGCGGTTGAAATCGACGGCCTGCCGATCAAGGGCCGGGCCTCGCTGACCCAGAAGCCGGACGGGACGCGCAGCCTGTCCGCCAAATTCGAGGTCCTGCCCGGCACGCTCCGATTTCCGGGCAGCCCGATCGACCCGGTCGGCGTCGATGCCGGCTCGATCGAGATCGAGAGCGGCGCGAGCCTGAACGAACTGAATCTGCGCCGCGCCGCGCTAAAGGCCGGCGCGACGCAGCTCGACGGCACGGGCGTGCTGCGCGAGGAGAACGGCGCCTGGCGGCTCCATCTCGACATGGCTGGCGCGCTGCCAGGTCAGGCTGGCGAGCCTCCGGTGCCGCTCAACAGCCTGACATCGAACCTGCTGATCGATCCGCGCTCGGGCGAGGTCCATATCGACCGGGTTTCGGCGCGTGGACCGACCGCGAACGTCGATGCGACCGGCTATTTCCAGCGCATCGGCGAATCGCCGACGCAACGCCTCTCGATCAGGGCGACGCAGTCCGACGCCCGCGCCGTGCTTTCGCTCTGGCCGCGCTGGACCTCGCCCGAGCTTCACACGGCCCTGTCTCGCCAGCTTGTTTCGGGCAGGATCGGCTCGGTGCAGGTCGATCTCGATCTGTCAGCCGAGGACCATGCCAGAATGGTGCGCGGCGCGGGCATACCCGATGGTGCGCTGACGGTGACGGTCGATGCGACCCAGCTTCGTTTCGAGCCGGGCCCGGGATTGCCCCCGCTGGTCGATGCATCCGTGTCCGGCAAGGCGACCGGTCGAACGGTTCAGCTCGCCATCGCCAAGGCGACGGCCGATCTTGGCGGCGGCCGCCAGCTTGCCCTGAGCGAAGGCAGCTTCGGCATGGTCGAGACCTGGATGGAGCGCGCGCCGGCCCGTCTCGCCTTCCGCACGACCGGGCAGATGGAGGCGTTGGCCGCGCTGTTCGCCTTTCCGGCGCTGAAGGAGTTCTCTCCCGGCCCGGTCGATCCGTCGTCCTTGCGCGGAACCGTCGATCTGCGCAGCGTCGTGACGCTGCCTATGGTGGACGATCCCCGGCCCGGCGAGGTCGTCGTCCAGACCAATGGCACGCTGTCGGGCATCGCGTCGGACACGCTGCTGGGAACCGAGAAGCTCGACGGCGGCAATCTGACCGTGTCGTTCGACCGCACCGGCCTGCTGGCGCGTGGCGAGGCGCGGATCGGCGGCGATCGGGGTCAGGTCGAGCTGCGCCAGAATCCGAAGGGTCAGGGCGAGGCGACGGTCTCGCTGACGCTCGACAACGCCGCCCGGCAGAAGCGCGGACTTGGGCCGGAGGCCGGCATCACCGGGCCGGTCCAGGCCAGGGTGGTCAAGCAGCTCGGCCGTAGCGCCGACGCGCCGCCCCGCGTCGAGCTCGACCTGTCCAAGGCCGCAATCGACGGCGCTATACCCGGCCTCAGCAAGGCTGCGGGCAAGCCGGGCAAGGCGAGCTTCAGTTATGTCGCCGATCCCGACGGGCCCGATCTCGACGATTTCGTGCTCGACGCGCCGCCGGCGCTGATCCGCGGCAAGATCGAACTCAACAAGCAGAACGCCTTCGAGAGCGCGGCGCTGACCCAGTTCAGGCTGTCGGCTGGCGACAACCTGACGGTTCAGGCGAAGCGCGAGGGCAATATCACCAAACTCGTTATCCGGGGCGCCGTCGCTGATGCGCGCCCCTTCATCCGCGCACTGCAGACCGCCTCGGGGCCGGCAGCGCGTGGCGACAAGGCTGCGGCCAAGGCCGGCGATCTCGATATCGACCTCGCCGTGCCGATCCTGACCGGTTTCAACAGCGAGCAGATCACCAATGGCGTGCTGAAACTGTCCAAGCGCAACGGCGATCTGCGCTCGCTCTCGTTCCAGGGCGCGCTCGGGCGCGCCGAGGTGACGGCGCGACAGGGCCGCGTCGGCGAGACGCAGAGCCCGATCACCATCAGGACGGGCAATGGCGGATCCCTGCTGCGTTTCGCCGATATCTATCGACGGGCCTATGGCGGCGAGCTGGACCTCGATCTGGGGCCGGGCGAGGCGCGCCAGAGCGGCGAATTGCTGTTCCGGAATTTCGTGGTGCGCGACGAGCCGGCGCTGCGCCGTGTCGCGGGTGAACAGGCAGGCGCTGCTCCCGCCGGCGATCGGGCCGGGAGCGCGGCGGCGGTCGCGCCGAAGATCGACGTCAGCGAGGTTGCCTTCACCAAGCTGAGGGCCGAGTTCACGCGCTCGGCCAGCCGGCTCGACGTCTCCGACATGGTGATCTGGGGCCAGCAGGTCGGTTTTACCCTTCAGGGCAACGTCGATTACGGCCGCGACAGGGTCGATATCGGCGGCACCTTCGTGCCGGGCTACGCCTTCAACAACGCCTTCGCGCAGGTTCCTGTGGTCGGCGCGCTCCTTGGCGGCGGCAGCCAGTATGGCGGGCTGTTCGCCGTCAATTTCCGCATCTCGGGCGTGGCGAGCGCGCCGACCATGTCGATCAACCCGCTCTCGGCGCTGGCGCCCGGCATCCTGCGCCGCTTCGTCGATCCGCTCGGCGGCGCGCCCGACAAGCGGCCGATCCAGCCAGGCGATGCCGCGCCGACGCGCTGAGCCTATTCCGGCCGCAGCAGCACGTGCTTCTTGCGGCCGAAGGAGAGTTTGATCACGCCCTCATTGGTCAGGTCGGCTTCCGACAGCGTCCCACGCTCGTCGGAGAGCGCGACATCGTTGATCCGCAGGCCGCCAGCCTTGACCTGCCGCCTGGCTTCGCCGGTCGAGGGCACGAGCCCGGCCCTGACGAAGGCGGTGAGCGCACCGAGGCCCGCTGCGAGTTCGGCGCGGGGCAGACCGATGCTCGGCAGGTCGGTCGCCAGCCCGCCATCCTCGAAGGTTTTCCGCGCCGTCTCGGCTGCGGCCTCGGCGGCGTCGCGGCCGTGCAGCATGGCGGTGACTTCGGTCGCCAGCACCTTCTTGGCCTCGTTGATCTCCGCGCCGCCGAGCGCGGCGAGGCGCGCGATCTCAGGCATCGGCAGCTTGGTGAAGAGCTTGAGGAAGCGGCCGACATCGGCATCCTCGGTGTTGCGCCAGTATTGCCAGAACTCGAAGACCGGCAGCAGCCTCGAGTCGAGCCAGACGGCGCCAGAAGCGGTCTTGCCCATCTTGTTGCCGGACGCGGTGGTGAGCAGCGGCGAGGTGAGCGCGTAAAGCTGCACGTCCGACATCCGGTGGCCGAGATCGATGCCGTTGACGATGTTGCCCCACTGGTCTGAGCCGCCCATCTGCAGGATGCAGCCGGTCCGCTTGTTCAACTCGACGAAGTCGTAGGCCTGCAGGATCATGTAGTTGAATTCGAGGAAGGAGAGCGACTGCTCGCGGTCCAGTCGTGTTTTCACGCTGTCGAAGGACAGCATGCGGTTGACCGAGAAGTGCCGGCCGACATCGCGCAGGAATTCGAGATAGTTCAGCCCAAGCAGCCAGTCGGCATTGTTGAGCATGGTCGCGGGACCGGAGAAGTCGAGATAGTTGGCGAAAACCGAGCGGATGCCGGCGAGGTTCTGCTCGATCGTCTCCTGGGTCAGCAGCTTGCGCGCCTCGTCCTTGAACGACGGATCGCCGACCATGGTGGTGCCGCCGCCCATCAGCGCGATCGGCTTATGGCCGGTCTCCTGCATCCAGTGCAGCATCATGATCTGCATCAGATGCCCGACATGCAGCGAAATGGCCGTCGCGTCGTAGCCGATATAGGCCGTGATCGGTCCCTTGACGGCTGCCGCGTCCAGCCCCTCCGGATCGGAGATCTGGTGGACGAAGCCGCGCTCGGAGAGAGTGTGCAGGAAGTCGGATTTGAAGGCGGTCATGGCGTGGTCAGTCGGCTGGATTGAGTTGGGATCAGGGGGCTCGGCAACTATGCCATGATCGTCATGGTCGGGCTTGTCCCGACCATCTACGTCTTCGCTTTGCGCCGACCGTGGTCAAGACGTGGATGCTCGGCACAAGGCCGAGCATGACGAAGAGGTTTCGCTGGAGACGTCACTCCTCGTCGGCGTCGCGCTCGGCCTTCGGGATCTCCGGCCCGACATTGCGGTCGAGATAGACGCCGACCTGCTCCATCAACTGGTCGACCTTGCCGTCGAAGAAGTGGTTGGCGCCTTCGACGACGGCATGCTCGATCAGGATGCCCTTCTGGGTCTTGACCTTCTCGATCACGGCCATGACCTCCTTGACCGGCGCGACCCGGTCTTCCGAGCCATGCACGAACAGGCCCGAGGAGGGGCAGGGCGCGAGGAAGGAGAAGTCGTAGCGGTTGGCCATCGCCGCGATCGACATGAAGCCCTCGATCTCGGGACGGCGCATCAGCAACTGCATGCCGATCCAGGCGCCGAAGGAGACGCCGGTGATCCAGCAGCTCTTGGCCTCGGGGTTGAGCGCCTGCATCCAGTCGAGCGCGGCGGCTGCGTCCGACAATTCGCCCGCGCCATGGTCGAAATGGCCCTGGCTGCGGCCGACGCCGCGGAAATTGAAGCGCAGCGCCGAAAAGCCCCGGTTCACGAAGGTGTAGAACAGGTTGTAGACGATCTGGTTGTTCATCGTCCCGCCGAACTGCGGGTGCGGATGCAGGATGATCGCGAGCGGCGCGCCGCGCTTCTTGGCGGGCTGGTAGCGGCCCTCGATCCGGCCTGCGGGGCCGTTGAAAATCACCTCTGGCATGGTCGTCTCAAGCCTTTTGTTGGGCAGGGCCCGGAAACGAGCCGCTTTTCGGCGACGCAAGGCCGCCAAAAAGCGGCGTCGCCCTTGACGGGCCGGCCGCTCGCGCCCTACATCAGAGCGCTTAGAATGGTTCTAACAGCCGTGAACAAGGCGGGAACATGCGGAGTGGCGCCGGTCGCCCTGGTCCGTTGCTC
Source organism: Allobosea sp. (assembly GCA_046593015.1). GTDB lineage: Bacteria > Pseudomonadota > Alphaproteobacteria > Rhizobiales > Beijerinckiaceae > Allobosea. Next base: position 366 of record JBKJSB010000006.1, on the reverse strand, counting down.
CTGCCTCGGGCTGGTCAGGACGCGCGGCTATAGCACGGCGCGGGGGTGCGAATTCAAGCCTTTCGTGGTGCCGGGCCGGGATGCCGCCATTCGCAACGGAGTTTGACGTCAGCGTGACCGGGTTTGTGCGCGCCTATCTCGACCATAACGCGACCACGCCGGTCAGGCCGGCGGTGGCGCAGGCGATGGCGCGCGCGCTGATGCTGCCGGGCAATCCGTCCTCGGTGCATGGCGAGGGCAGGGCAGCCCGTGCCGCTATCGAGCGGGCGCGGGAGCAGGTTGCTGCGCTGGTCGGCGCGAAGGCGGGAAACGTCGTCTTCACCAGCGGCGGCACGGAGGCCAATGCGACCGTCCTCTCGCCCGGCC
>JBKJSB010000368.1:0-5593 GCA_046593015.1 Allobosea sp. | reverse complement strand
TGTCGGGCGATTCGGTGAAGGTGTCGACCATCTGCGGCTTGATGTCGCCCTTCTCGTCCATCGAGAACAGGGTGTCGTAGATCATGTAGCCATGGTTGCGGACGATATAGGCCGTGGTCCAGATCGGATCGACGATCTTCACGTCTGAATGCATCACGATCTTCATTGTCGTCTGCGCTTGGGCCAGGCTGCTGCCGGCCAGCAGCGCAGCGGCTGCCGTGGCGATCGTCCAACGCGACATCATGAGCTGATCTCCCCTTTGGCCGGTCATACGGCCGGTTCTTGTCGATCTCGACGTGTCGATGGGTATCTGCGGCGGCCAACCGTGCCCTCCGCGATGGCGGCGCGGTGCCCATGCAGGGCCCATGCCAAGGAAGCTCCCGCGAAAGCCAAGCCGCGTCAACCGCTCAGGCGCCAAGCCGCGCCATAAGCCCGGCCATCAGCCTGATCCGCCGTGGCAGGCTGTCGATCTCGATATGCTCCTCCAGGGTGTGGTAGCCCGCGCCCAGCAGGCCGAGCCCGTCAAGCGAGGCGATGCCGGCCGCTCCCGTGAAATTGGCGTCCGAGCCGCCACCGGCAGAGCCATGATCGAGCGGCCAGCCGAGTTCGCCGGCGACCCCGCGCGCCGTCTCGTAGAGCGCTAGCGTCGCGGCGTCCGGCTCCCAGACCGGCCGCGTCACGCCGCGGCTGACGGTGAAGCCGGTGCCGTCCTCCTCGCGCATGGTCAGGGCCAACATGCGCTCGACGCCACGGTCGAGGTCGGACTGGCGCTTGGCCATGCTGAGCGCCTCGGCCCGGCAGGTCGTCGGCACGCAATTGACCCATTGCCCGCCATGGATGACGCCGACCGAAAAGGTGCAATCGTCGTCGCTCATCGCCTCGATCGCGAGAAGCTGACGCGCCATCATGCTCACCGCCGAGCGGCCATCCTTCAGTCGCGCGCCGGCATGGCTCGGGCGTCCTTCCGCCAGCAGGTCGAAGCGCGCGATGGCGTAGCGCCCGGTCACGACGGCGTCGCCGGACCGGCCGGGCTCGGGCACAAGCACGAAGCGGCGCCTGCCCGCCTGCTCCATGATGATGTCGCGGGTCCCGGGACTGCCGATTTCCTCGTCGCTGGTGTAGAGCACGCTGACCGGCAGCGGCGTCGCGACGCCGGCATTCGCCAGGGCTGAGATCGCCTGCAGCGCGGCATAGGCGCCGCCCTTCATGTCGAGGATGCCGGGACCGTAGCAGCGCGAGCCATCCCGCCGGAACGGTAATTTCTCCAGCGTTCCGACTGGGTGCACGGTATCGAGATGCGACATCACGAGGATGCCGGGCTCGCCCCGGCGCGGATGCGGGAACTCGCCGAGAACACAGTCGCCGAGGCCCTTTGGGCCGGGAATGCGGGTGATCGCAGCGCCTGCCGCCGCGGTGTCGGCCGCAGCCAGATCCATCATCCGATTGACGGCGGCCGTATCGAAGGTCGGGCTCTCGCATTCGATCCAGGGCCTTAGCCCGGCCAGCAGCGCCTCGGTGTCGAGCGACAGGGCGTTCAGGTCCATTACGCCGCCGCCCGCGTCTCGACGAGGCGGGCGAGCAGGCTCGCGCCGATCGGCAGGATGCCGTCATCAAGCACGAAGGCCGGATTATGCACCGGCACGTCGCCCCTGTGGCCGACCCAGGCATAGGCGCCGGGCACCAGGCGCAGCATGTCGACGAAATCCTCGCTGCCCATCACCGGCCTGGGCTGCGTCAGCACATTGGCGGGGCCGACGATTTCGGCGGCGACCGCCGCCGCGGCCTCTGCCTGCGGGCCGTGATTCACCAGCACGTCGAAGATGTTGCGGATATCGACCTCGATCGCGACGCCGAACGTCGCGGCGATGCCGGCTGCTATCTCGCGCATGCGGGTGCGGACCAGTTCACCGGTCTCGGCCGAGAAGGTGCGGATCGTGCCGGCGAGTTCGGCCTCCTCGGGAATGACGTTGTAGGCCGAGCCGGCATTGACCTTGGTGATCGAGAGCACGGCAGCCTCGCGCGGATCGGAATTGCGGCTGACGATGGTCTGCAGCGCGCCTGCCAGCGTCAGCGCGACAACGACCGGGTCGCGGCCCAGATGCGGCATCGCGCCATGGCAGCCCTTGCCGGTGATCCTGATGTCAAAGAAATCCGCGCCCGCCATGGCGGGGCCGGGAAAGACGGCGATCTGGCCATGGTCGAGATTGGGCGCGTTGTGCAGGCCGTAGATCTCGTCGCAGGGAAAGCGCTCGAACAGCTTTTCCGCAATCATCGTGCGAGCCCCGCCCAGCCCCTCCTCGGCCGGCTGAAAGACGAAGATCGCGGTGCCCCTGAAGCCGTCGTTCTCGGCGAGATAGCGCGCCGCGCCGAGCAGCATGGCAGTGTGCCCGTCATGGCCGCAGGCATGCATCTTTCCCGGCACCGTCGAGCGCCATGGCAAATTGGTGATCTCGTGGATCGGCAGCGCGTCCATGTCGGCGCGCAGGCCGATGCGCCGCCCCACCCCGCCCTTGCCGTGCAGGATGCCGACAACGCCGGTCTTCCCGATGCCGCGATGGACCTCCACGCCCCATTGCCCGAGCTTTTCGGCGACGATGCCCGAGGTGCGCTCCTCCTCGAAGCCGATCTCGGGATGGGCATGAAGGTCGCGGCGGATCGCGGTCAGTTCGTCCGCGAAGGCGTCGATCTCTGGCAAGGTCGGCACGGTTCTTGATCTCCTCGAAACGAAAATCGGCTCAGCCGAAGGCGGGGCCGAGCGGCGCGGTGCGCAGGCCGCGCCGCAGCCGTCGCCAGGGCAGCGCGGACGGATCGACCGGCATCGGGCCGGGCGCGGCGCAGACCAGGATGGTCTCGGCTATCGGCTCGAAATCGGCGCGGAAATGCACCGAGCTCTTGTTGACGAGGATCGCCTGCTCGGTCGGCTCAATGCCGACCTGCCGATACATCGCCTGATCGGCCATCTGCGCCTTGCGCGAGCCAACGACGATGCGCACGCCGCCGATCCGCAAGCAGGCGCTCGGCCCTAGATTCATCCGCGAGCCGCCGTAAAACGGCCCCGGCGCGACGAAGCGCCCATCCGAAAGATGCTCGACGAGGAACTCGCCTTCAAGCGGGAGATCGCCGGGAATGCCCGATTTTGCTCCCAGCGAAAGGTTGATCGTGGCGCCGACACCTGCCGCATGGGCTATTTGCGCCGCCGCCGGATCGACGATCACGCCGATCGCGGCGCGCTTTGCGCCGTTGCGCACCAGCGCATGCGCCATTCCCATCGTGTCGGAATCCCCGCCCGCGCCCGGATTGTCCTGCGTATCGGAGATGACGATCGGCTTCGTCGCCGAGACCGCCAGCCGCATCGCCTCGCGCACGCCGGCGTCGGGATCGAAGACCCGGCCGTTGAAGGCAGCCTCGCTTTCCATCACGCGCGCCATCACCGCATCAGCCGCACGGTCAGCATGCTCTTGCGTCGCGCCATAGGCCAGCACCGTCGCGCCGCAATCGGGAAAATCGGCGGCCGGGAAGCCCGGCAGGAAGGAGAGCGTCGGCACCGCCTCGCCCTCGAGCGCGGCGAGTTCGGCATAGATCGTCCTGCAGGGCTCCATCGCGGTGGCCTGCCAGGCGATCGGGATCAGATAGGGAATCTGGCGAAAGGCCTTGGCCGGCCGTTCCGCCTTGCCCAGAAGCGCCGCCAGCACATCGGCGGCGCGGCTGCCGGTCAGCGCCATATCGACATGGGGATAGGTGCGATAAGCCACGAGCGCGTCGGCCATCTCCATCATCAGCTTCGTGACGTTACCGTGCAGGTCGAGGCTGGCGACGAGGGGAATGTCGGGTCCGATCGCGGCGCGCACGCGGCGCAGCACCTCGCCCTCGCCGTCATCATGGTTCTGCGCGACCATGGCGCCGTGAAGATCGAGATAGACCCCGTCGAGCGGCAGGGCGGCGGCGATGCGCGCGGCGAGTTCGTCGGCCAGCGTCTCGAAGGCATCCGCTGTGACGTGGGCGGAGGGGCTGGCGGCGCACCATAGCGTGGGCGCCATGTCCCAGCCGCGGGCGCGTGCGGTCTCGACAAAGCCGGACGCGCCGACATTGACGTTCTTCACGGCGCCATAGATCGCATCGCCGCGCGCCAGAGAGGGCCAGCCGCCGCCCTGGAGAAAGGCGTCCATCCCCGCCTTGCTTGGAGCGAAAGTATTGGTTTCGTGCAGGAAACCGCCGAAAGCAATGCGAGGGGGCATGCGAGGCTCCGATCGGGGAGCAGCCAGCTAATCACGCGAACAGGTACGATCCAAGGTCGAATTAGCGGCGGCCTGGCTCAATCAGGCGGCATCGCGATACGGCGCGTCCGGGCCGGCAAGCCGACTTCGAAGGCAGAACTGGGACGGAGCCAACCGGCATGAGCGACCCACAGCGTTTCATGCCAGGGTGAGACACCACAAATTAAGCGGGTCAACGACATCGACGCGTTTGATTTCGGGATCGATCATCAAGAGACCTTTCACGGACGAAACCAATCTGGTTCCAGTGCGGCAGGACGCCGGTCACAATACAAAGCGCCGTCATGGCGCGATCATTCCGCAGCCTTCAACTGGGGGATCTCGACATCGTGCCGCGCCAGCGGGCGATTGCCGGCAAGCTTGCGCATCAGTACGTAGAACACCGGCGTCAGGAAGATGCCGAAAGCGGTGACGCCGATCATGCCGGCGAAGACCGCGATGCCCATGGCCTGCCGCATCTCTGCGCCCGCGCCGGTCGAGATAACCAGCGGCACCACACCCATCACGAAGGCGAGCGAGGTCATCAGGATCGGCCGCAGCCGCAAGCGGCTGGCCTCGATTGCGGCCTCGACCGGCGTGCGGCCCTCGAATTCGAGTTCGCGCGCGAATTCGACGATCAGGATCGCATTCTTGGCCGATAGTCCCACCAGCACGACAAGACCGATCTGCGTGAAGACGTTGTTGTCGCCGCCGGTCCACCAGACACCGGCCATCGCCGCAAGCAGCCCCATCGGGATGATCATGATGATCGCGATCGGCAGAGTCAGGCTCTCATACTGCGCGGCCAGCACGAGAAAGACGAGCAGGATGGCGATCGGGACCACCAGCATGGCGGAGTTGCCGGCAGTGTAATGGCCTGAGGGCTTTTTGATCTAAGCACTTGAAATATGTGGCGCGGGCGACGGGGCTCGAACCCGCGACCTCCGGCGTGACAGGCCGGCACTCTAACCAACTGAGCTACGCCCGCGCAGGGCAGTGGAGGCCTCGGCCCCCAGCGGGGTTCGGATTATGGCGCGAGCAGGTAAGTGTCAAGCGCGCAGCGCCGGCAAATCGACGCGCCGGCAGGTTTTTGCCGGGACAGCCACGCCTGAACGCGACGCAGTCGGGGCGCATGGCGAAACCGGACTGGCCTCGCGCGCCCGTATTTGATAGGCAGCGATAGCGGGGCGGTTAGCTCAGTTGGTAGAGCGTCTCCTTTACACGGAGAGGGTCGGCGGTTCGAGCCCGTCACCGCCCACCAGCCTTCGCGCTGCGGGCTACGGCTCGGCAAGCCGCTCCTGATACCGATCCACGATGCGGCAAAACGAAAGGCCGCCGAC
>JBKJSB010000364.1:0-3679 GCA_046593015.1 Allobosea sp. | reverse complement strand
GCAGCCACATAAGGTCGCGCCAGAACCGGAGCGGAAGCCATGACTCTCACCGTCGCCATCCAGATGGACCCGATCGAACGCCTCCGGGTCGCCGGCGATACCGGCTTTGCGCTGATGCTGGAGGCGCAGGCGCGCGGGCATACGCTCTTCACCTACACGCCCGACAAGCTCTCGATGCGCGACGGCAAGGTCACCGCGCCCATCCGCCCCGTCACCGTGCGCGATGTCGAGGGCGACCATTTCAGCGCCGGCGCCGAGGTCAGGACCGATCTTTCGACGCTGGATGTCGTCCTGCTGCGGCAGGACCCGCCCTTCGACATGGGCTACGTCACCACCACCCATCTGCTGGAGCGCATCCATCCGCGCACGCTGGTGGTCAACAATCCGACGGAAGTGCGCAACGCGCCCGAAAAGATTTTGGTGACGCATTTCCCCGAACTGATGCCGCAGACGCTGATCACGCGCGACCGCGCCGAGATCGAGGCGTTTCGCGACGAGTTCGGCGAGATCGTGATGAAGCCGCTCTACGGCCATGGCGGTGCGACGGTCTTCAAGACCGGCAAGAACGACCCGAATTTCGGCTCGCTCTACGATCTCTTCGCCGGCATTTTTCGCGAGCCCTGGGTGGTGCAGCGCTTCATGAAGGAGGTCTCGGTCGGGGACAAGCGCATCATCCTGATCGACGGCAAGGCGGCAGGCGCGGTCAACCGCGTTCCCGCCGAGGGCGACCTGCGCGCCAACATGGTGCGCGGCGGCGCGGCGAAGCCGACCGACCTGTCCAAGCGCGAACTGGAGATCTGCGAGGCGATCGGCCCGACCCTGCGCGAACGAGGCCTGCTGCTGGTCGGCATCGACGTGATCGGCGGCAATCTGACCGAGATCAACGTGACGGCTCCCACCGGCGTGCGCGCGATCAAGAAGCTCGGCGGGCCGGATCTGGCGGCGCAGTTGTGGGACGTGATCGAGAGCAAGCGTTGAGCAGGACGCTCAACGCCTGATGCCGAGAGCGTCCTTCACATAACCCTTCCAGCACGTCCCCAGTGCGAGCTCGCGCCGGCCGGTCATCGCCGGCGCGTAGATCGCCTTCAGCGCCTCGTTGGCGACCGTGATCGGGCAGAGCGGCTCAAGGATCAGGTCGGCCGCGGCGACGGCAGCTAGCGTATCGGCCTCCAGCGCCGGCACGGCCCGGAAGGGGTCGGCCCCGATCGCGATATGGCGCACGCCGTTGCGCTGCATCAGCCAGGGGAACGGGTTGGTGAAATTCAGGCTCATGATCGTCTCGAAACGCGCGCCGGTCGCCGCCTCATGCGCGAGGATCGCCGCCACGCCGGAATCGATCGCCAGCAGCCAGAGCGCCTGGAAATCGAGATCGGCATAGAGCGTGTGGCTCGGCAGCATCTTGCGGTCGGCGATCTCGCGATAGGTCGCGCGATGCGTCGCGTAGATGTCGCGCATGGCGCGGGCCCGGTCGACGACGTCGCGGTGCTGCGAGACGAGGCCGAGACGGCCGAGATGCTCGTGCGGCAAGGCGACATAGCCGGTCTGGGCGAGCAGGCTGCGCCCGGCTCTTTGCAAGACCGTCTCGGCGGGAGGAATCGCCGTGGCGGCGACGAGCGCCATGACGAGGAAGGCGCCGCGCGAGCGGCGACCCATCCAGTCGCGCAGGATCATCAGCAGGACGGGCCATGCGAAGACGAAGGCCTGCCCACCGGTGTTCTGGGTCTCGAAGAACAGACCGGCGAAAACCGCGACCGCGAGCCAGAACGGGCCGTGATCGGCGAGCCTGTTCAGCGCCGGCCAGGAACGCCCGCGCAGGAACGCGGCCGCATCAGTGGCGATCGCCTTGCGCTCGAGCACCAGAAGCGTCGCGATCAGCGCACCGCCGGCGGCGACGATGTCGAGATGCAGCGAGCCTGCCTGCAGGAAGCGCGGCAGGATCCCGCTTGCGTTGATCGCGACCAGCGTGACGATGCTGTCGAGATAGGCGCTGACGAGGCCTGTCGCGAGTTCGAGGCCAAGCAGCGCCAGCGCCGCCCCGGCCGCCGCCATCAGGCTGCCGCGCCAGTCGAGCCGGCCGGCAGCCAGCGCGAAAGCCGCGAGCAACCCGCCGGCGAGGAAGCCGGTGATCTTGATCAGAAGCAGCGCCAGCAGCGTCCAGAGCAGGATGAGGGCGAGCAGGCGCCGGTCGCGCATGAAGACGAGCGCGCTCGCCAGCACATAGAGCACGATGCTGACCTGGCGATTGTAGATGCCGAAGCCATCGACGCCCGGAAAGAACGAGTATTGCTCGACATTGATCGGCAGGATCTGGAAAATCAGATAGGGCAGCAGCAGTGCGAACGCCGTCAGCCGCGACCGGCGATCGACCTCGCGCAGCACCAGCGCCAGCGCCGGGGCTGTGACCAGAAAGATCGACCACTGCACCAGCAGCAGCGGCTGCGATTGCGGGAAGAGCCGGCCTAAGCCCGCAAAGAGCCAGTAGCCGAGCGGGCCGACCGGCGCGAAGAAGTCGAGCGCAGGCGTCTGGCCGGATTCGATGCGGTTGGCGGCGTCGAGATAGACCACCAGATCCCAGTACATCGCGCCGAGCGGCAGCCTGACCGGCAGCGTCAAAAGCGCTGCACAGGCGAGGACGGCGCAGCCGAGCACGACCAGCGGCGAACCCGCGATGGCGAGCCAGCGGCGCATCGCGTTCATATCCGGACGGAGATCGCCCCGACTCCCGGCCATCGACATTCTTCGCCCCGCGTACCGGAAAGACCTGTTATCGACGGCACTCTACCGCAATCAGGTTAAAGACAGGCTTACCTGCATAGTCCGTTCGGAAGGCGCCCGGCCGAAAGCAACGCGGCCGCGTCTTCATGTCGATTTGCGACCGCAACCGACAGAATACGCAAGCAAAACAAGCTGCTCGTGCGAGGATGCTACGTCGCCGTTCCGCTCAACGGGTTTGCCGCGTCCCAGCGATAGCGCATCGTGTCGAAGCGCATCGTCATCGCATCGACGAGCAGCAGCTTCCCGACCAGCGGTTCGCCGAAGCCGGTGATGGCGCGGATCACCTCCAGCGCCACCAGCGAGCCCATCACGCCGGCCAGCGCCCCGAGCACGCCGGCCTCGGCGCAGGGCGCGACCGTGCCGGGCGGCGGCTCGTCGGGAAACAGGCAGCGATAGCTCGGGTTCGGCGTCCCGTCCGCGGCCCGCTCATGGGCGCGGATCGTCGTCAGCGAGCCGTCGAAGCGTCCCAGCGCGGCGGTGACCAATGGTTTGCGCTCATGGAAGCAGGCATCGGAGACGGCATAGCGCGTGGCGAAATTGTCGGAGCCCTCGGCGACGACGTCGTAGAAGGCGATCAGCGCCCGGGCGTTGTGCGGGTCGATGCGCGTGACGTGCTCCTCGACGACGACGTTCGGGTTCAGCCGCGCCACGAAGGCCGCGGCCGCGACGGCCTTGCGCGCGCCGATATCGGCCGTGCCGAAGATGGTCTGACGCTGCAGGTTCGAGAGCGAGACGACGTCATCGTCGACGATGCCGATCTTGCCGACGCCCGCCGCCGCCAGATACTGGAGCAGCGGCGCGCCGAGCCCGCCGGCGCCGACCACCAGCACGCGCGCATTCTTCAGCCGGTTCTGGCCCGGCCCGCCGATCTCGGGCAGCACCAGATGGCGGGCGTAGCGCTCGA
>JBKJSB010000223.1:0-9607 GCA_046593015.1 Allobosea sp. | reverse complement strand
CCTGCTCGTCGACCATGGTGTTGAAAGCGTCCGCGACGCTGCGGATTTCCGACGGCATCTCGCTGGCGATGACGGCCCGTGCCGTCGGCAGGGTCGAGCGCGCCCGCGCCGCGCCCTCGATGCCGCGCAGCCAGCGCACGCAGTGCCGGTCGATCGCCCGGAGATAGACCAGGCAAAGCAAACCAAGCGTCAGCAGCGGCGCGATCAGCAGCGTCAGGAACTGGATATAGGCGGCCCGTTCCGGCGCGCCGTCGAAGCTGGCGATGACATAGAGGTCGGGATCGGCGACCATGCGCGCGATATAGGAGCGCGTTTTGCCGGAGCGGCTGGACGCCGACCATTGGGCTTGCTGGTCGGGAATCCGCGTCTGCGACGGCAGCCATGATGCGTTCACCTCGCCTGCTCCGCGCGCGACGACGATGTTTCCCGAACGCGAGACGAGCGCGACGTTCATGCCTTCGCCGGCCGCCCCAAGATTGTAAACCTGGTCGAGCAAGGCAGGATCGACCGCGAAAAGGCCGCCTGCGCCATTCGCGGCGCGCACGCCGACGACCAGATAGGGGCGCCCACCGATCGCCGACTGGCCATAGCGGACATCGGCGGTTTCGGATCCGCCCCAGGCCTTGATCGGCGGCCTCGTCTGGAGTTCCGCCGCAGCCCTGGCGAGATCGTCCGCGCCAACCCCCTCCACCTGCGACGCCGCGCAGGTTGCGCCGGGCACTGTCAGAAGCACCGCTTCGAAGCCCCTGATGCTGTCGAGCACGGAGCGTGCCGACGCTTCGCAATCCGCGGACAGGCCTTCGCCCCTGCTGACAGCGGCGCCGGAAGCGAGCAGGGTAAGCACCGCGCCGCGATACCAGAGCCGGGTGCGCACGGCGAAATCATCGGCGGCGCGCGCCTGCGACAGGGCGATCGCCGCATTGACCGTGCGATAGGTGGTGAAGGCTGCGATCGCGGTCAGGCAGGCGATCGGCAGCGCGATCGCAACGAGAAGCGCCAGCAACCGACCCCTGACCGTTCTGAAGCGCGTCAGTCTCATCGTGTGGCCACGCGCATCAGATGTTGACGATCTCCGAGCCGGCGCGCTGTAACGCGGCGGCGCTTTGCCGATCGGGACCGAGGTCGTCGAGACCGCCGATCGAGAGTAACTCGGCGAGCTTGGTCCGCGCCCGGTTGACCCGGCTCTTGATCGTCCCGATGGCGACGCCGCAGATCTCGGCGGTCTCCTCATAGGACAGGCCGGTCGCGCCGACCATGATCAGCACCTCGCGCTGCTCCTCCGGGAGCTTGGCCAGCGCCTTGCGGAAATCGGCAAGGTCGAGATGGCTTTCCTGATTGCCGCGAACCGCGAGCCGCTCGGCATAGGTGCCCTCGCTGTCCTGCACCTCCCGCCCGCGCTTGCGATAGAGCGAGTAATAGGTGTTGCGCAGGATGGTGAAGAGCCAGGCGCGCAGGCTGGTGCCGGGCTCAAACTTCTCCGAAGTGCCCCAGGCCTTGAGCAAGGTGTCCTGGACGAGATCGTCAGCAAGCTGCATCGAGCCAGACAGCGACGCCGCGAATGCACGCAGGTTCGGGATCTCCTTGATCAGACCGTCCTTGAACTCAGTGGCGCTCATCGGCTGAGTCCCCGGCGGCGCGGCTTTCCTGCGCTTCGAGTTGCGCGAGCAGCACCAGAAACTTGTCGGGCACCGGCGCGTTGACGATGTCGTCGTAATGCGCCTTCAGCGAGCGCCCGATCGACTCCTGGACTTTCGGATCCAGGAAAATCTCGGCTTCATCCGCCCCCCCGGCCATATAAGCCATCCTCGTCTCGATATTACTCATAATCGCCCTCGCGCCCGAGGCGCGCCCGCTCTTCCAGCAGGTCGCACCAAAGATCATCTTCAACGCACATCGATGGGTGACCGCCCCACCAGAGTCCAACGCTCACAAAGCATGCACGCATACGGCACAGGAACCGCCGGTTCCGGCAAAGGTTCCCACGAAAATACAAAATAAATCGCTTGTCAGCGAGCCGCGCCCAGTGCTCTTTTCCGCGCACGTGACAAAGGACGGTTTTATGTCGATCGCCAAAGAAATTGCGCCTCATCTGCCATATTTGCGCCGGTTCGCACGCGCCCTCAGCGGCACGCAAGCTGGCGGAGACGCCTATGTCGTCGCCATGCTGGAAGCGCTGATCCTCGATCCGTCATCGTTTCCGCGCGATCTCAACCCGCGTGTCGGCCTCTACAACATCTTCCTGAAACTCTGGTCGTCGGTCGGTCTCAACATCGCACCCGGCGGCCAGGCCGAACTCGACCGCTCCTCGGCCGAGCGCAACCTCGAAGCGCTGACGCCCCGGCCGCGCCAGGCCTTCCTGTTGCGCACCGTCGAAGGCTTCTCGATCGAGGAGGTCGCGCAGATCATCGATGTCAGCCCCTCGGAAGCCGCCGGCCTCGTCCAGACCGCCGGGCAGGAGATCGCCGAACAGGTTGCGACCGACGTCCTGATCATCGAGGACGAGCCGATCATCGCGCTTGACATCGAGACCATGGTCGAGGAACTCGGCCACACCGTCACCGGCGTCGCCCGCACCCATCGCGAGGCGATCGCGCTCGTCGCCAAGAAGCGCCCCGGACTCGTGCTGGCCGACATCCAGCTCGCCGACGGCAGCTCGGGCCTCGACGCCGTCAACGAGATCCTGGCCTCCATCGACGTGCCGGTGATCTTCATCACCGCCTATCCCGAGCGCCTGCTGACCGGAGACCGGCCGGAACCCGCCTTCCTGATCACCAAGCCGTTCCAGCCCGAGGCGGTGAAGGCCGCGATCAGCCAGGCGCTGTTCTTCGACCGTCGCGCTGGCCGCAAGGCCGCCTGATGAGCGATCCGATTTGCTCGAAGGCCCGCGACGCATGCGCGTTGCGGGCCTTTTCGCGTGCGGGCGCGATCAGGGAACAATTACGCGTCAACCATGTTGACCTCCGAGCCTGAAAAGGGCTGGCAGGGATGTCTTGCGGAGGAGCAACGTCCATGGTGATGACTTTCATGGCGACCGTCGTCGCCGGCGCGTTGATCGCAATCGCTCTGTTCGGTGGGCTCGGTCGCAGCGACGTTCTGGCGGGCGAGGCGCTGTCGCTGGTTCTGGCCGCGACAGCCACCGCAGCGGTTGCCGGCGTATCCGCGCTCGATGGCTGAGACAATTCCGGACGGACACGACGCGTGAAGCCGTTTTTCCGCTGGCTGGCGGTTATCATGATCGCGATGCCGCTTCCCGCCGTCGCGCAGGGCGCACGTCCGGACGCCGTGAACGCTTCGCCCGCGCCATTACCACCGCGACGCCCGGCCAGCCTGCCGCGCAGCAGGCCTCTCGAACCGCCTGCATCCGTCGCGCCTTCCGTGATCCAGCCGAGAACCGCGCCGGCCGAAGCGGCCAGGCCGGGCGGCGCGATCGAGAGCGCGCTGCCGCCTCCGCCCGCTTCGCTGTCATGCACGGTCGGGCTCTCGGCGAGCCATGGCGACGGCGTCTCGCCGATCGATCCGGCAAAGCTCCATGCCGGGCTGGAGACGGGCTGTCACGTCGATGAACCCGTTCTCGTGCGCAGTCTGACGCTTCGTCAGGGCGAAGCATCGGAAACGCTCGTGCTCGACCCGCCCGCAACCATGGCCTGCGATCTGGCCGCAACCCTGGCGCGGTGGGCGCAGACCGGATTGCAACCTTTGGCGAAGGGTCACTTCTCGCAGCGCATCACGCGACTGCGTGTCGGCGGCGGGCATGAGTGCCGGCGGCGCAACCGGTCGAAGACCGGCCCGCTCAGCGAACATGCGACCGGGCGCGCGCTCGACATCTTCGGCTTCGTACTGGAAGGCGAGCAGATCCCCGATGTCGGCAAACGCGCAAGCGGAGCCAAGCCTTCGCAAGACACCGCAGCGAACACGATCAGCGTCGAGCGGCCGGAGGGGCCACGGCAACTCGCCTTCATCGAGGCTGTGAGACAATCGGCTTGCGGAGCCTTCATGACCGTACTTGGGCCAGGCTCCGATGCGGCCCACGCCAACCATCTGCATCTCGACATACAGGCGCGCCGCTCCGGCACGAGCCGGTTCTGCCAATGATATCGATGAAGCCGCTACGAGACGCGGACCTGATACGCTGCCGCCATCGCGGGGCGCATGCGCTCCCCGCCGGAGACCTCCCTACGGTCGGAGATCACGATCAATGCCTCGGTCAGGTCGCAGCCAGCCGAAATCAACGCCTCCAGTTCCCAGAGCTGGGGCGCAACGCTTGCATGGTTGCCGCCCGTCAGTGTTGCCGCCCAAAACTGATGCCGCGTATGACGGTCTCGGCTGCGCGCAAGGAGCATTTTTCGGCCTTCCATCCGGTTTTGTGATCATCAACGCCACATATCCGGTCGGGTTCCAAGTTATGACAGGAACTGTGGAGCGATTGCGGCGTATTCTGGAAACCACCGAGACAGGAGAATCGAGATGTCGAAACGGCCGACCCAAACTGGCGGCGCCAAGGCGAGCCTTCTCGCCAAGACAGGCCTTGCAGCGCTCTCTATCGCGACGGTCGTTCTGGCATCCGGCGCCGCCTATGCGCAGTCGGATGCGCCGGCCGGCCGACTCAACTGCGCCGTCGGCAGCGCGATCGGCCTGGTGGTGACCTCGCAGCGTTCGATGGATTGCCGCTTCACGCCGCGGCGGGGACCGACGCAGCGCTATGTCGGCACGGTTCGCAGCTTCGGACTGGATCTGGGCTCGATCCGCGGCAGCGCAATGTCCTGGCGCGTCTATGGCCCCTACGCACGCGCGCCGCTCGGCGCCCTCAACGGGCGTTACGCCGGCGCGAGCGCCGGAGCCTCCGTCGGGACCGGGGCGGCGGCGACGGCTCTGATCGGCGGCATCGACAACGAGGTCAGGCTCCAGCCGCTATCGCTGCAATCCTCGCGGGGCATCAATGTGGCGCTCGGCGTGACCGGATTCGAGCTGACGCTCGCGCCGTCGCGGGGGCGGCGGTAACGCTCGCCAAGGCCGGAACGATCACGTTCCGCTAACCCTGCTTCTGCAGGTTGGATCGAATGCGAGGAAATCGCCGGCAGATTTAATGCAATTTCGGGAACCATCGGCAAAGCGTGACGTTACCCAGTTACATCACACCCGTCACAGTTGAGGAAAGGGAGGCTGATAGATGTCAAATATCCGCATCCTGATCGTGGAAGACGACCCGTTCATCGCGATGGACATCGAATCGGCCGTCGCCGAACAATTCGGCGACAAGGCCGAACTGATCATCGTCGAATCTGTCGAGGACGCCCGGCGCGCCGCATCGATGCGCCTCTCCTGCGCGCTGCTCGATATCGACGTCGTCGGCGGCAAGACCTTCGAGGTCGCCGAGAGGTTGCTCGCCAGCGGTACGCCCTTCGCTTTCGTATCCGGCTCGACCCCCAACGATGTGCCGCGTCCGCTGCGCGATGCCCGATTCCTGCGCAAGCCGTTCTCGACGCGCGATATCGCGAGCTTTGTTGCAAACGCCGTTCAGGCTGCGTGAGCGCGCTCAGTCCTCTTCGGGAACGTCACCGTTACCTTCGTGCCCGGCCGCTCCACGTGGCCGGGCACGAGCGCGTTTGAGGCCATGACGGCGCGCATGCTGCGGATCAGGCTGGCGATAACGGTCTGGCCCAGCCCCTTCGCGCCGGCCGTGGCAGGCATGCCGACGCCGTCATCCTCGACGGAGAGCGCCAGAGCGGGGACGCCATCGAGTTCGCAGGCGTCGAAGCGGACGACGATCCGGCCCACCATATCGCCGGGAAAGGCATGCTTGATCGCGTTTGTCACGAGTTCGTTGACGATTACCACATAGGAGATCGCGTCGCGGCCGGGCAGCCTGATGTCGTCCATCGCCAGCTCGATGTCGATCGGCCGGCCCTCGGTGGCCTTGCCGATCTCCTCGAGCAGATCCTCCATATAGGGGCGGGCGTCGATCTCGTCGGTCTCGATGTCGAGGCGCAGACGCCTCTGGCCGGCCGCGATCGCCTGGATTCGGGACTGCGCCCGCATCAGAGCGGCTGCGACGCCGGGCTCCTTGCTCTGGCGGCTCTGCACGTTCAGCAGCGCCGAGATCATGGCCAAGTTGTTGCCGACGCGGTGATTGACGTCCCGCAGCAACGCCTCGATCCGGAGGCGCTCGTTCTCCAGTTCCTGGGTGCGCTCGCCGACGATGCGTTCGAGCTGGGCGTTCGAGATGGCCAATGTGGCGCTGCGCCGCTGGCGCTGGCGCAACTGCGACCAGGCGGCGAAGGCCAGGCCCGCGAGCGCCACGACGATGCCGGCGCTGGCGAGCAGGCGGCGCTGTTCCTCGCTGCGGTTCAGCGCGATGAGGCGGAGATTCTCGGCGAGCTGGATGTCCTGGACCGTTTCCCGCAGCGCATTCATCGTCACGGCGCCAAGGCCTTCGCCGACGTTGGCGATGGCCTGATTGCGCCTGCCGTCCCGCGCCATGGCGACCGTCACGTCGAGTTCCTGCAGCTTGCCGCGCGCCTCATTGCGCGCCTCGACGATCCGCCTGCGCTGCTCCGGATCGTCCGATGCGAGCCGCTCCAGCGCGTCGAGTTCCGGCATCGCCGCCGCCCGGCCGGAGGTGAAGGGTCCGAGATAGGCCGGATCGCCCGAGAGAAGATAACCGCGCTGGCCGGTTTCGGCGTCGCGCATATGGCCGAGGAAGCGCTCCGCGCGCTCGCGAATCTCGATCGAATGGGACACTGCGCTCGCCGCATCGCGGGCGCGCGCATTGATCCAGACCGCCAGCAGGATGGCGATGCCAACGACGGCGATGGCGGTGATCGTGGAGGCGGCGGAGCGAACCCTGGCGCCGAGAACCGGTATGCTGGGCAGAGCGAAGCGGCTGCGGGACCTGATCTGAGCGGACATGGCGACCGTGTTACAGGACGCAACCCACAATCCAAATGTAAAAAGACAGGCGCCCTCCCGTGCCGGACGACGCCTGCCGACATGTCGGATGGCGGCTGTCAGGCCTTGTCGCCGTCATCTCCGCCGCCGCTGAAGATCTGCTTGCCCAGCACGGCCGCAAGGACCACAGCCGCGCCCGCCAGCCCCGCCTTCCAGCCGAAACGCGAGCCCAGCAGCCTGGCGGCGACCGGGGCAGCGACCAGTGCGGTCTGCGCCATCGGACGCGCAGGCCGGCGTCGGTTCTTGACGTAAGCCGCGACGCCGAAGCTGATCAGACCCGCCGCGAACAAACCGCCCGCAATCCACAGGCTGGCGGCGACCGCGCCGTAGCGCAGCATCAGCACGGTATGGAGCGCAGCGAGCGCATAGCCGCCGGCGCACAGGACGAGGAAGGCACCGAAGCCGTAGAGCCCCAGCACCGTCAGGTTGCGCTTCACCACGCCGGAAATCTCCGAGGCTATGAAGGCTGCGATCCCCGCGAACATCACTTATCGCGCCGACAGGAAGCCGACGAACAGGCCGATCGCGGCGGCGACGCCCAGCGCGCGCAACGGCCGCTCGCGGATCTCATCCTCGAGCAGCTTCTGCAGGTCGGTGGCCTGTTCGCGGGCGACCTCGACCAGCTTGTCGGTATCGACCCCGGCGGAGCGCAGCCTGCCGGAGACGGTGGCGGCCAGTTCCTCGGCCCCGCGCGTCAGGCTCGCCTCGATCTCGCCGGCCTCACGCTTGACGCTCCGCGCCGCCGTGCGGGCGGTCGATTTGGCCTTCGTCGCGACCTGCTCGGCTCCCGTCTCGATCTCGTCCCTGGCGCGCTTCGCAGCCGAGGAGGCCTGGCTCTTCGCGGAATCGGTGGTGGTGGCCATGTCGTTTCGTTCCTTGTCGCTCGTCTCGATGTCGGGGCGTGGATCTGGCGGAGGGCTTTCGCCCAAGACGCCGGCAATGCTCGGGTTGAACGCATCTGGCGGCTTGGCGGTTCCGCTTCCTCTGCCCTGCACGCCGTTCAGGCCGCCTTGCGAAGCGCCGGCTCGCTGGTCTCCTCTTCGAGCTGCGCCGCGCGATAGGCGACGAACTCCTCCCGAGCCACTATCGCGACCAGCAGGATCGGAGTCGAGAGCACCGCCCCGACCGGGCCCCAGAGCCAGAGCCAGAAGATGAAGCCGATGAAGACGAGGAAGGGGGACACGGTCAGGCTGCGGCCGACATAGACCGGCGTGACCGCATTGCCCTCGATCAGATGCACGATGAAATAGGCAGCCGCAGGCGCTATCGCGGCCAGCAAGGTCGGCGCTTCGAGCAGCGAGCCTGCGAATATCGTCACCGTGACGATGATCGGCCCGATGAAGGCGAGATAGTTCATTACGAAGGCGAGCGCCCCCCAGAACACCGGATAGGGCATGCCCGCAAGCCAGGCAATGATCGCGGTGACCAAGCCCATGCCGAGATTGATCAGCGTCACGAGGCCGAAATAGCGCGCGGTCCGGTTCTCGATCTTCTCGAAGAAGGAGCCGGCCGATTTGCGCGCATCTCGACCGAGGCAGAGCCGCAAGATGCGGGCCTTGAAATGCCGCCGGGTCGCCAGCCAGAAATAGACCGTCGCGACGAAAATCAGCAGGCCTCCGGCCGCAGCCGAGGATGACAAGGCGATCGCCAGCAGCGGATCGCCTTGCGAAACTTCGAGCTCCGCGCCGCTCTTGCCGGTCATCGTTGCGGCCGCGCTCTGGAGTTGATCGATCAGGTCCATGACAGGCTTCAGCTTGTTCTGAAGCGCCGCCGCCATCCTCGGGCCCTGGTCGCTCCAGGCCGCGATCGGCACCGCCAGAAGCGTCAGCGCGAAAATGATCACGCCGAGCCCGAACAGGACGACCAGCGCCGCCGCCAGATGCTGCGGAACATTGCGACGCACCAGCCAGTCGACCAACGGCCCCAGCACGAGCCCGAAGATCACGCCCGCCACGATCGGCACGGCGATGACCTTGGTCAGATAGAGCGCCGCCGTCGCCAGGATGACGAAGATGCCGATGATGGCATAGCGGACGATGAGGTCATGCTCTTGCGGCGTGACGTCCTCATGCGTCTCGGCGACGATCTCGGGCTCGTCCCGATAGCGCGGAAACGGCTTCCAGACAGATGAGCTGACCATGATCGACGGTTCCAACGCGCGCGAACCGCGCCCCCCGGCGCGTCGGGAGATAGAACGTTGTGTTGGAAGGGAAAGTTCCGCTCGCTTTAGTGCGCCTCGTCCCAGTTCCTGGCCGCCCTCGCATCGACCTGCAACGGCACGCGCAGCGCCAGCGCCGGATGGGGCGCATCCACCATCACCCTCGTAATCACCGGCAGCGCCGCCTCGACCTGCGCGTCCGGAACCTCGAAGACGAGTTCGTCATGGACCTGCAGCAGCATGCGCGCATCAAGCTTCGCCGTCGCCAGCGCTGCGTCCATCCGGATCATGGCGCGGCGGATGATGTCGGCGGCCGAGCCCTGGATCGGCGCGTTGATCGCCTGGCGCTCGACGAAGGCGCGCTCGGAGGGGTTCTTCGAGACGACGGCGGGAAAATGGCAGACCCGGCCGAAGATCGTCGTGACATGGCCGTTGGCCCTCACGAAGGTCTTGGTCTGGTCCATATAGTCGCGGATGCCCGGGAATCGCTCGAAATACTTCCGG
>JBKJSB010000121.1:0-6344 GCA_046593015.1 Allobosea sp. | reverse complement strand
GGCCGTCCTCCATCACCAGGATGCGGTCGGCCGAGAGGATCGTCGCCAGCCGGTGCGCCACGACCAGCGTGGTGCGTCCTTTCATCAGCGCGTCGAGCGCGTCCTGCACGGCGCGCTCGCTCTCGGAATCGAGCGCGCTCGTCGCCTCGTCGAGCAGCAGGATGGGGGCGTCCTTCAGCACGGCGCGCGCGATCCCAAGACGCTGGCGCTGGCCGCCCGAGAGCGTGACGCCGCGCTCGCCGATGATCGTCTCGTAGCCGTCCGGAAGGGCGCGGATGAAGCCGTCTGCGGCGGCCAGTTTCGCGGCCTCCTCGATCGCGGATTGCGATGCGCCCGGCCGTCCATAGGCGATGTTGTCGCGCACCGAGACGCCGAACACCGTCGGCTCCTGGGGCACCAGCGCGAAGCGCTCGCGCCAGGCTTCCGGATCGGCCTCGGGCGCGGAGACGCCATCAACCACGACGCGGCCGGACGCCGCATCGTAGAAGCGCAACGCCAGTTGCAGCACGGTGCTCTTGCCGGCCCCCGAGGGGCCGACCAGCGCGACCCGTTCGCCCGGGCGGATCGTCAGGTTCAGGCCGTTGAGCGCGGAGATGCTGCGGCCGGGATACGAGAACGAGACGTTCTCGAAAGCGAGTTCGCCGCGCGGGGGCTGCGGCATCGGTCTGGGGTTCGGCGGCGCGGCGATGGCGGGCTTTGTCGCCAGGATCTCACCCAGCCGACCGGCCGCCCCGGCCGCTGCGGAAATCTCGCCATAGACCTCCGAAAGCTGGCCGAGCGAGCTCGCCGCCAGCACGGCGTAGAGGATGAACTGCGACAGCCTGCCGCCGGTCATGCGGCCCTCGAACACCTCGGTCGCGCCGGTCCAGAGCACCCAGACGACGCTGGCGCTGACGAGGAAGATCGCGACGCCCGAGAGCAGCGCCCGTGAGGCGGTGGCGGCGCGCGACGCGCCATAGGCTTCGTCCGAGGCCGAGGCGAAGCGCTGCGCCGTTTGCCGCGCCGCCCCGAAGGACTGCATGGTCCGGATGGCGCCGACGGCCTCCGAAGCGAAAGCGGACGCGTCGGCGAGCCGGTCCTGCGCGGCGCGCGCCCGCCTGCGCACCGAGCGACCCGACAATACGAGCGGCAGCACGATCAGCGGGATCGCGCCGATCACGATCGCCGAAAGCTGCGGACTGGTGATCACCATCAGCGTCAGCGCGCCGATCACCATGATGCCGTTGCGCAGCGCGATCGAGGCGGTCGAGCCGAAGGTCGATTTGATCTGGGTGGTGTCGGCGGTGAGCCGCGAGACGAGATCGCCCGCGCGGCTCGAATCGAAGAAGGCCGGCTCCAGCTTCGTCAGATGCGCGAAGACATCGGCGCGCAAATCGGCGACGATGCGCTCGCCGACCGTCATCACGAGGTAGAACCTGGCCGAACTCGCCAGCGCCAGCACCGCGACGACGCCGATCAGAAGGATGAAATAGCTGTTGGCCATCTGCTGCTCGCCGCCGGAGAAGCCGACATCGATGACGCGGCGCACCGCCAGCGGCAGCACCAGCGTCGCGGCCGACGCCGCGACCAACGCAAGCAAGGCCAGCCCGATGCGGCCCTTCTGCCGCAGCGCATAGGGCCAGAAGGAGGACAGCGAACGGAAATCGGGCCGCGGCTTCTTGTCGTCTTTGTCGGCTTGGGCCACGCGTCTTCGTCCTGTCATGCTTGCGCTACGGCTACGTCTGCGTTATGGGCACGCGACTTCACAGACAGGCTCATACGAATTCTTCGACGGGCCGGCCACCCATGCCCGCGGATCATCGCAGGCCCGTTTTTCGCTACTGAGGATTTCGCCATGAAGACCGGCATCCATCCCGACTACCACACCATCAAGGTCGTCATGACCAATGGCACCGAATACTTCACCCGTTCGACGCTCGGCAAGGAGGGCGACACCCTCAACCTCGACATCGACCCGACCACGCACCCGGCCTGGACCGGCGGTTCGCAGCATATGCTCGATCGCGGCGGCCGCGTTTCGCGCTTCAATTCGCGTTTCGGCGCCTTCGGCGCGCTCGGCAAGAAGTGAAATCGCGGCGATCGGCGACGATCGCCCGCTGACCTTACTAAAAGGCCCGGCCAGGAATGGCCGGGCCTTTTGCTGTCTGGCGGCGTTTGGTCGCGCCGCGAAAATGTGTTCAGCGCCCGAGGCCGAGCCGCGCCTGCAGGCTGGCGAGCTGGTCCTGCACCGGATTGGCCTTCTCGCGGGCGGGCGCTGCCCCAGACATCTGGCCCTCGAGATGGCGAATTCGGTCCTGCAGGCGCACCGAATGCTCCATCAGGTCGCGCAGGCGTTGGGGCAGCCGGGCGAAATCCTGATGCGCCGGCTGAATCATCGACTCCGATATCCGGACCTTGTTGTTCTCGGCGCGGGCCTGCTCGGCCGTCATCTCGCCTTCGGCCACGGCCCGCTGCACCAGCAGCCAGGAGGCGATCTGCATCAGCCGGGTGGTCAGGCGCATGCTCTCGGTGGCGTAGGTCAGCGAGACATCGCGCGGCAGCGCAGCCGATTCCACCCGCCCGTCGCCGTCGAGATAGGACGCCGTCTGCTCGACAAGCCCCATGCCCTCGCGGAACAGGACCATGAAGGCCTCGGATTTGACGAAGCCGCGCGTGAACGAGATCGCGCCCTCGTCCAGTCCACGGTCCAGCATCAGCACATCGTTCATCGCGGTGTCTCCCTTCGGCACGGATGCGTGCGCGTCTGGGACGCGAACACGGCACATGCCGCCAACACCGCAAGGATAGCGCCGATGCGCGGCGCGGGCTGCGGTAAGGTCGGGTTAACCTTAACGCAGCTAGGAACGAAAAAAAGAGCCGCCCGAAGGCGGCTCGAAGGTCAACAGGGAGGCGTCAAACAGAGTGGGCAGGAGCCACTCGACATCCAGACAAACTGGATGATGGGATTCATACTTTGGAATGGTTAAGGCCGCGTTAACGACGCTGGGTCAGCGCAGCTTTTTCAGTCAGGTTTCCGGAAGAAGGCGTCCGCCGCGGAGCGCGAGGCGTCCTTCTTCGCGCGCGCCGCCATCAGCCGCTCGATCTCGGCCTGCAGCGCCGCGACCCGCTCGTCGATCTCGCCCAGCGAAAGCATCGACAGATCCTGCCCGATCTCGTGGACCGATTTGAGCTTGGGGCGGTCGTCCTCTGGAAAGATCGACATGGCTGCCTCACATTTGCATGCATCGCTTGTCGGCAAGTCGTATCCCCTTGTCGCCGGCAACTCCACCCGACGCCCCGACAGGACCAGCCCGACATGAGCGCTCTACCGACCACCATGACAGCGATCGGCTTCGACAAGCCGGGCGGACCCGACGTCCTGCATCCGCAGACGCGGCCGGTGCCTCAGCCGGGGGCTGGCGAAGTGCTGGTCAAGGTCGCGGCCGCCGGCATCAACCGCCCCGACGTGCTGCAGCGCACGGGCGGCTACGCCCCGCCGCCGGGCGCATCCGACATTCCCGGCCTCGAGATCGCCGGTACGGTCGTGGCGCTTGGCGACGGCGTGAGCCGCTTCAGGCTCGGCGACCCGCTTTGTGGCCTCGTCGCCGGCGGCGGCTATGCGGAATACGCCACCGTGCATGAGAGCAACGCGCTGCCCGTGCCGGCCGGCCTCTCGTCGATCGAGGCGGCTGCAATCCCCGAGACCTACTTCACCGTCTGGACCAACGTCTTCCAGCGCGGCCGGCTCCAGGCCGGCGAGAGCCTGATGGTCCATGGCGGCACCTCGGGCATAGGCACCACGGCGATCCAGCTCGCCAAGGCTTTTGGCGCGATGGTGATCGCGACCGCCGGCTCGTCCGAGAAGTGCAAGGCCTGCCTCGATCTCGGCGCCGACCACGCGATCAACTATCGCGAACTGGATTTCGTCGCCGCCAGCCGCGAGGCGACCGGCGGGCGCGGCGTCGATCTCATCCTCGACATGGTCGGCGGCGACTACATCAACCGCAACTACGAAGCCGCTGCCGAAAGCGGCCGCATTGTCCAGATCGCCTTCCTCAACGGCCCGAAGGCCGAAGTCGATTTCCGCCGCCTGATGATGAAGCGCCTGACCCATACCGGCTCGACCCTTCGCCCCCGCACCATCGCCGAAAAGGCCGCGATCGCCGACGAGCTTCGCGCAAAGGTCTGGCCGTTGATCGAGGCAGGCGCGTGCCGGCCTGTGATGTTCAGGACCTTCCCGCTGGCGGAAGCGGCGGCCGGCCACGCGCTGATGGAAAGCAACGCCCATATCGGCAAGATCGTGCTGACGGTGTGAACCTGACGACGCTTTCCATGGACAGCGCACACACCCTCGCCTATAAGGCGGCCATCCCACTCATCACCGATGATTTGGATGGCCGGCCGGGGAGGCTGGTCTGCGCCCGAGAGCTATTGTCCGCGACACCGCCCCGGTGAGAGACCGGCCTTCGAATTTCAGGAGAGAATTCCGTGTCAAATCCCCCGCTGATGCCGAAGGCCACCGCGGTCTGGCTCGTCGAGAACACCTCCCTGACCTTCGAGCAGATCGCCGAGTTCTGCAAACTGCACCCGCTGGAAGTGCGCGGCATCGCCGACGGCGAAGTCGCAGCCGGCATCAAGGGCATGGACCCGATCAATTCCGGACAGCTCACCCGCGAGGAACTCGAGCGCGCCGCCGCCAACCCGGCCCACCACCTCAGGCTCGCAGAGCGCAAGGTGAAGGTGCCCGAGATGAAGAAGTCCAAGGGCCCGCGCTATACGCCGGTCTCCAAGCGCCAGGACCGGCCCAACGCCATCCTCTGGCTGCTGCGCAACCACCCGGAACTGAAGGATGCGCAAGTCATCCGCCTGATCGGCACGACCAAATCGACCATCGCCCAGATCCGCGACCGCACCCACTGGAACGCCCAGACGCTCTCGCCGATCGATCCGGTGAGCCTCGGCCTGTGCTCGCAGATCGACCTCGATTTCGAGGTCGGCCGCGCCGCCAAGGACCGCCCCGCCGTGGCCGCCGAGATCGGCTCGACGCTGCTTTCGGCCGAGGAGACGACCGCGCCGGCCGCTCCCGCGCTGAACCAGACCTTCGCCGACATGGGCAAGCCCAAGCGCGAGGAAGAGACCACGATCGACGTCGATTCGGTGTTCTCCAAGCTCAAGCAGACGAAGCGCCCCGCCGCCGAGGATGAGGATTGAGGATCGAAGGGCCGCTCCCTGCAGCGGCCCTTTTTCGTTGAGACAACGCGATGTCCCGGACAGACACGCTCGCCTTCACCTTTCTCGGCACCGGCGCGCCGCCGGTCAGCCCGCGCCGCGCCGGCCCCGCCCATCTCGTCGAGGCGGCGGGCTGCAAGCTGCTGATCGATTGCGGCTCGGGCGTCAGCCAGCGGCTTGTCGCGGCGGGAACGCCCGGGGCCGACATCGACGCGCTCATCGTCACCCATGAGCATTCCGACCATCTGGTCGATTTCTACCAACTCGTGATCTCGTCCTGGCATCAGGGCCGAAGCAAACCCTGGCGCGTGCTCGCGCCCGAGCCGGCGCTGGCCAACATGCAGGCGCAATACGAGGCTTTCGCCCGAGAGCGAGCGCTTCGCATCGCCTTCGAAAAGCGGCCCGATGCGACGGGGCTCGAGGTGGTGTTCGAGGAACTCCGCGGAGGTCTGGTGGCCGGTACGGGCGGTCTCGCCGTGGAGGCTTTCCTGGTCGATCACAAGCCGGTCGAGCCCGCCTTCGGGCTCACGCTGTCCTGCGGGGGCGGCCGCATCGTCTTCTCCGGCGACACCCGCCTGACGCCGTCGCTCGAAAGGGCGGCGCAGGACTGCGACCTGCTCGTCTGCGAGGTCTTCATCGACGCCCAGATGCCGGTCGTCGCCGGCGTCCGCTCGGCGGAGACGGTGGCATCCGTCGCGAGCTACCACATGACGCCTTCGATCGTGGCCGGGCTGGCTGTGCGCTCGGGCGCGAAGGCGCTGGCGCTGACGCATCTCGTGCCGCCGGCCGCAGACACAGGCGCGCTCGCCCGCGAGATCAGGGCGGCAGGCTTTAGCGGCCCGCTGATCGTCGGGGAGGATTTGATGCGGGTGACGCTGCCTGAGCGGATGTTGGGCTGGAACGGCGCGACGGTGGGGTTTTAAAAAGCAACACCACCACGCCGAAACACGCCGTCATCCCGGACGCAGCGAAGCGGAGCTCCGGGATCCATCATAGAGCGCCGACGAGTCTTACGATGGATCCCGGAGCTGCGCCGCTACGCGGCTTGTCCGGGATGACGCAGTGTTTTTCTTGCAGCGGACCGACCGCTACCCGATCCCCCTGCCCTTCAGCGCCACGCCGATCTCGCCCAGCAC
>JBKJSB010000026.1:0-8365 GCA_046593015.1 Allobosea sp. | reverse complement strand
CCTCGCCCGCCTGCTCGACCTTTTCGCCGATGAAGCGCACCGAGCCATCGGCGAAGTCCGTCACCGATGCGCCGGCCTCCTTGGCCTTCTCCTCGACGAAAGCGACCGTGTTGCTCGTACCGTCAGCAATCGCTTCGCCCGCCTGCTCGACCTTTTCGCCGATGAAGCGAACCGAGCCGTCAGCAAAGTCCGTCACCGATGCGCCGACCTCGGCCGCCTTCTCCTCGACGAAGGCGATGGTGTTGCTCGTACCGTCGGTGATCGCCTCTCCCGCGGTCTTCGCCGTCTCCGTAACCAGGCTCGCTATGGCGCGGGCCTCGTCGCCGAACTCTTCCTCGACGATTGCGGCGGTCTCGGCAGCGCCGTCGGCGAGGATGTCGCCGACGCGCCCGGCCGTCCGCCCGGTCTCGCCAGCGACCGCGGCGACGCCGCCCGCCACCGTCCCGGCGATCTCCGCTCCGGTCGAGACCGTGTTGCCGACAGCCTCGGCGACGCCCTCGCCAACCGCGCCGAGAATCTTGCCGCCCGTCTCCAACGCGTTGCCGAGATTTTTGCCGATACCGTCGAGCGTATTGCCGGCGATGTCGCCACCTGTCTCCAGCGCGGCCTTGCCGGCTTCCTTCGCCCCGTCGATGCCGTCGTTGACGTTCTTCTCGATGGTTTCGAGCGTATTATTCGCGATGTCGAGCGCGCCCTTGCCAACCGCGCCAGCCGTCTCGGCAGCGGTTTCGAGGTTCCTGGTCGCGCCGTCGATCAGGTTGTCGACGATGTCGCCACCTGTCTCCAGAGCCGCCTTGCCGGCTTCCTTCGCCCCGTCGAGGCCGTCGTTGACGTTCTTCCCGATGGTTTCGAGCGCATTTTTGCCCGCGTTGAGCGCGCCGTCCACACCCGTGCCAACGACCTTGCCGGCTGTTTCGGCAGCGGTCCCGAGGTTCCTGGCCGCACCGTCGATGGTCTTTCCGGCGGCGTCGAGCAAGGCCTCACCGGCCGCGCCCGCCGCCTTGCCCGCGCCCTCGCCGAGCTCCTTGGCTGCGTCGATCCCGGTCTCGACGATCTTGCCGCCGACGCGGCCGATGCCGCCCGCGATCTCGCCGGCTTTCTCGGCGCCCTCAGTGAGACCCTTGCCGATCTGTTCGGCCGCCCCGCCAATGGCCCGGCCGGCTCCAGCCACGGCTTCGCCGGCCGCCTCACCGGCCTTGCCCAGGTTCTTGCCGAATTCGTCGGCCGCGCCCTTACCGGCCTCAACGATCGCGCCGCCAACCTTGCCAGCTTCGGCCAGAGCACCGCCGACCGCCTCGGCCGCCTGCTCGCCGCCCTTCTTGGCGCCATCGGCAAGGCCGCCGACGAACTTGCCGCCGCCGACGATCGCCCCGCCCACGGCGCCTATCGCAGCCGTGCCGGCTGCCTCGAAGCCGGCAGCCCCGGCGCGCGCCGCGCCCTCGATCGCCTGGCCCGGGTTGTCGACGAAGCCCTGCGCACCGCGCTGGATCGCCTGCGCGCCGCTGCCGACAGCGTCACGCGCCGTGGCCGCCAGATCCTGCGCGCTCTCGAACGCGCCGGCCAAGGCGCGGCCGGCGCTGCTCTGCGGGGCTTCGCCGGAACCGGTGACAGCGTTGTAGGCGTCCTCGGCGGTCTCGGTGATTTCCTCGGCGACATCGCCGGCCGCTTCACCGGCGGCGTTCAGGATTTCGCCGCTGGTCTCGACTGCTTCCTCTGCGACATCAACCAAGAACTGGAAGGGATTGCCCATGATACGCTCCATCTGGTCCGTGCGGCCGCAGGGAGCGGGCCGCTTGTGCTCGGATCGCATCGCCTCGGCATGGCTGCCCGGTCCCGCGACGCCCTCACCATGACGGGGCTGCCCGTCTGTTGCTGTTCCCCATGGAACAGCAGCGATTTCCGCCGCGCGCAATAGTCATGGTAATCGGCTGTGTCGGTCGCTGACAAAGCATCTTGTCTGTTTCTGACGCAGAGGAAGACGGGAGCTGATCATGAGCACGACGAAAGGGAATGCGGTACGAAATCCGTTGAGCCTTGCGATGCGCGCCTGCATCCCAGGTACCGTCGCCGCCGTAATCATCAGCATGTTCATCAACGCCACGATGCTGGCGATGCCGATCTATTCGATGCAGATCTACGACCGCGTCCTGTCGAGCCGCAACGAGACCACGCTCGTCATGCTGACGTTGATCGTGCTGATCTTCCTGATCCTCTACGGCATTCTCGAATACGCCCGCTCCGGCGTGCTGGTGCGCTCCAGCGTCGCCTTCGAGAAGGTGCTGCGCCGACCGCTCTTCGACGCGATGATGCGCGCCGAACTCGACCCCGAGCGCCGGCAGGGCCAGCAGGTCATCCGCGACGCCGAGATCATCCGCGAATCGCTGGCGAGCGGCACCGTCGCGGTGCTGTGCGACCTGCCCTGGACGCCGCTCTTCGTGCTGCTGTGCTACTTCATGCATCCGGTGCTGGGCACGATCGCGGCCGTGGGCGCGATCGTGCTGTTCGGCCTGGCGCTGTTGACCGAGATTCTGACGAAGCAGGGCGTCGACAAGGTTTCGCGGCTCTCCAACGACGCCTCGGTCTTCGCGGCGTCGGCGCTGCGCAATGGCGAGGTCGTGCGCGGGCTTGGCATGGGGGACACGGTGCTGGAGCGCTGGTGCGGCCAGCAGAGCGCGGCCGTGGCCGCCAATGTCGCCTCGCAGGAGCTCAGCTCGGCCCTCATCGCGATGTCGAAGTTCGCCCGCATCGCGGTGCAGACCGGCGTGCTCGCGGCCGGCGCCTGGCTCGCCATCGAGAAGCAGATCTCGCCGGGCTCGATGATGGCGGCCTCGATCATCATCGGCCGGGCGCTCGCGCCCGTCGAGCAGATCGTCGGCCAGTGGAAGCGCATCGTCGCCTGCCGGGGCGCCTATCGCCGCCTGAGCACGCTGATGAGCGAGTTCCCGCAGGCGAAGACGCCTGTCAGCCTGCCGGTGCCGGTCGGCCAGATCGAGGTCGAGAACGTCGTCATCCTGCCGCCCTCGGCCAGCCGCCCCTCCGTGCGCGGCGTCTCCTTCAGCCTGCAGCCCGGCGACAGCCTCGCCATCGTCGGGGCATCGGGCTCGGGCAAATCAAGCCTGTCGCGGGCGCTGGCCGGCGTCTGGGAGCTGCGCGGCGGCGAGATCCGCATCGACGGAGCGGCGCTGACGCAATGGGACCGCAACAAGCTGGGAAAGAGCGTCGGCTACCTGCCGCAGGATGTCGAACTCTTCGCCGGCACGGTCGCCGACAACATCGCCCGCCTCTCGGACGTCGACAGCCGCGCGGTCGTGGCGGCCTCAAAGGCGGCCGGCGCGCATGACGTGATCCTGCGGCTGCCGCAGGGCTACGACACGCCGATCGGCGAAGGCGGGCTCTCGCTGTCGGGCGGCATGCGCCAGCGGGTCGGCCTGGCGCGGGCGCTCTATGGCGACCCGAGGCTGATCGTGCTCGACGAGCCCAATTCCAATCTCGACGAGGATGGCGAGCGGGCGCTAGGCTTGGCGCTGGCCCAGATGAAGGCCGCCGGCCGCACCGTCATCGTGGTGACGCATCGCCCGCAACTGCTCGCCCATGTCGAAAAGGTGCTGGTGATGTCCTTCGGTACGGCGCTGGCCTTCGGCGAGCGCGACGACGTCATCGCCCGGATGCGCGGCAACAGGGTCGCCGCCGTCGAACAGACCCGCGCGATCAGCGCGGCCTGAGAGCATGAAACACCGGACATCTGAACCACCTGTCGCATTGCCCGCCTGAAGGAGTTGACGTTATGCTGACCAACCTGGCCATGAACCGCCGCAACCACCGAAAGAGCCGCGTGACCATGCTGTCCTTTCTCGCGGCCGCTTTCGCCGCGCTGCTGACGCTGGCGCAGCCCGCGGGCGCGCAACCCGCTCCCGGCCAGCCGGCCGCCGCGGTCAAGCCGCCGCCGCTCGTGCCGCTGGAACAGGCCTTCCTGAAAGCGGCGACGACGCTGTTTGAATCGATTCCGGCCGGGCAGAAGACGGTCGTCGTGATCGATCCGCTGGTCGATGGCGTTACCGGCATCCAGTCGCGCGCGACGCGCGGCTTCGACCGGCGCATCGCCCAACTCGTCGCCGAACGTTACAAGCATATCGAGATCGCGCCGCTGACGCCCGAAAACGTCGCCCGCGCGCGCTACGTCTTCATCGGAACCTTCAACACGATCAACAATGCCGGCCAGGCGACCGGCCCGCGCGACGCCTTCTGGATCTGCTTTGCGCTCGTCGACCAGCAGTCGAAGACGGTGCATGCGCGGTCCGTCGCCCGCGCCACGCTCTCGGATGTCGATATCGCGCCGGCGAGCTTCTTCGCCGACACGCCGGTCTGGGGCCTCGATTCCGCGACCACGGCCTATATCGAGACCTGCCAGCGCGCCAAGCCGGGCGACCCGGTCAGCACCGTCTATCTCGACCAGTTGCCGGCAGCCGCGCGCATCCGCGAGGCGACCGTCGCCTATGAGGCCGGCGACGCCAGACGCGCGCTGGATCTCTATCGCGAGGCGCAGACTCTCTCGCCCGGCGACCAGCTCAGGACGCTGAACGGCGTCTATCTGGCCTACACCGCGCTGGGCGAGAAGGAGGAGGCGTCCAAGGCCTTCGCCCAGCTCGTCGAGGGCGGGCTCAAGCTCGGTCGGCTCGGCGTGCTCTTCCTGTTCGAGAGCGGCACAACCGATTTCAACGGCGACGCCCGCGTCTCGGCGCAGTATCCCGACTGGCTGAGCGAGATCGCACGCCGTGCCGGAGAGGCCAATGCCTGCCTGCAGGTCGTCGGCCATGCCAGCCGCACCGGCACCGATAGCTTCAACGAGCGCCTCTCGCTCGACCGGGCGCAGCGCATCGTCACGCTGCTGGCCGAGCGCATGCCCGCGCTCGCGGCACGGCTGAAGCCAGCCGGCTCCGGCTCGCGCGAGGTCCTCGTCGGCCTGCCGCGCGACGACGCCAGCACGGCGCTCGACCGGCGCGTCGAGTTCAAGCCGGCGAGCTGCGCATGAGCGCTGGCGAGCCGGGCAGCATGGGCCAGTCAAGGAGCGCCGACGACCGCCGGCCGCTCGACCCCGGAGCCCGGATCGGAGACGCGCTGCTCGTGCTGCGCGTCTCCGGCGTCGGGCCGGCAGGTTACGCCTATGAGGGCCTGCGCCTCGCCGACCAGAGCAATGTCGCGATCGTCGAATGCTGTCCGGCCGGACTCGCCATGCGCGGCGAAGGCGGCGCGGTGACGGCGATCCGGGGCTGGGAAGCGGAGTTTGCGGCGCGGCAGGCGCGTTTCGAGGCGAGGCTTGCGGCCTTGCGCGGGATCGGCCAGTCCGCGATCGAGCCTGCCGGGGAGCTGTTGCGCGCCTCGGGCACGCTCGTCGCCGTCCAGTCGATGCCCGCAGGCGCGGGTCTCGACGTCTGGAGCACCGAGCTGCTGCGCCGGCCGAGCCCGGCCGATATCGTCACGATCGCCGGCCGCATCGCCAAGGCGCTGATCGCGGCGCATGGCGCGGGCTTAAGCCATGGCGCGGTCGAGGCGCGAGCCATCCGGCTGTCGCGACCGGGCGACGCCACGCTCGGCGGTTTCATGCTCGGCGATGCCGATGCGAGCGCGGCCCCGGCCGACGCGCAGGGGCTGGCCGGCGTGCTTTACGGCATCGTCACGGGTCGCGCCCCGCCCCCAGTCGAGCGGGATCGCGGGCTCGACGCCCGCCATGCCGCCGCCCACATCGCCGCCGGCGACTATCCCGACGAGCTTCTGGCTGCGATCGACGCGGCGCTGCGTCTCGATGGCGGCGAAGCGACGATCGAGCCCGGTGTCTGGCTTGCCGCGCTGGCGGCGACGCCGGGAGAGGCGGCGGCCACCGTTCTCGCTCCCGCCAAGGCCGCGCCGGAGCCTGCGCGCGCGGCCGCGCAGGCAGCGCCTGCGGCGACGAGCCCCAAGCCGGTCCGGCAGCCTGCTCCGGACGCACCCGTCGTACCGCCCGCGTCGCGCAAACGGAGCATGGTCCCCGTGCTGGCCGCGACCGTGGTCGTGCTGCTCGGCGCGGCGGGCTGGCTCGCCAGCAACCTGCTGAGCCCTACGCCTGCCCCGGCCCCGCCGCCGACGCAGCTCGCGCAACGCCCGGCCGAACCACCAGCAGCCCCCGCGGTGCCTCCGCCGCCTGCCGCTCCCTCGGCTCCGGCCGCGCCGATCGCTCCGGCCGCCCCCGTCGCGGCCCCGCCCGCCGCGCCGGCGCAGGTCGCCGCCGCCGCTCCGCCCGTCGCCCCGCCTGCCCAATCGCCGTCGCTCTCGCTGTCGCCGGCGACGCCGCCGCCCGACCCGGCTGCCGAACTCGCAGCCCAGGTCGATGCGGCCGGGACACGCGAAACCTTGCTGGCGCTCGCCGGGATCGGGGCCGACCGGGCCCGCGTCGAGGAGCGTTTCGCCGCGCTGGGCTATGTCGGATTGGCCGCCGGCTCGGCAAAAGTCTTCCGCAAGCCCGGCGACGGCGAAGCCTTGCGCGACTGCTCGGATTGCCCGGAGCTGCTGCTGGTTCCAGCCGGGCGCGTCAGCATGAAGCTGACCATCGCCAACGCCCAGCGCGAGTTCGCGATCGATCTGCCGAAGGCCTTCACGATCGGTCGCTACGAGGTGACGCGCGGCCAGTTCGCGGCGTTCATCGCCGATTCGAAACGCCGGATCGAGCCAGGCTGCCATCTGCGCGCGCCGGCCTGGCGGCTCGACCCGGCGCTGAGCTGGCAGAACCCCGGCTTCGCCCAGACCGACGAGCACCCCGTCGTCTGCGTCAGCCTGGAGGATGCGCAGGCCTATGCCACATGGCTGTCGCGCAAGACCGGCCAGCGCTACCGCCTGCCGACCGACGCGGAATGGCATTATCTGGCGGCCTCGGAGGACTGGGACCGGGCCGGAGCCGACCAGCTCTGCGTCATCGGCAACGGGGCGGACCGCACCGCCATGGAGGCGAACCCGCAATGGAGCGGCACCGCCTGCCGCGACGGCTATGTCGGCACAGCCCCGGTCGGTCGCTTCGCGAAAAGCCTGTGGGGCCTGCACGATCTCAACGGCAACGCCTGGGAATGGGTCTCGACCTGCGCGCCCGAACCACGGCCCGACGCCGTCTTTCCCGCGCCGAGCTGCGCGGCCTCCGCCTCGCGCATCCTGCGCGGCGGCTCGTTTGCGGACGCGCCCTCGATGCGGCTGCTCGACGCCAGGATCGTCAGCCCGCCCGCGATCCGCGACCAGGTCGCAGGCTTCCGCGTGCTGCGGGAGTAAACGCCAGAGACGCGCGCGAACGGCGACGCGCATGTCAGCGCCAGCAGCCGACACTGGCCTGTGGCCCAGAAGCAGCCCTTGGCGCCTGCTGTCTGCTTTCCGCTCCCCACACGTGCCGGGAAATCTGGTGACCCATCAAAAGGTCGCGGCCGCCTTCGCATCTGGCTATTGATATGATCTCGATATCAATAGCCAAAGATCAATATATTAGACGTCCAGCCGACTTTCAGCCAGCGAATTTGCCAACGCGACCATCGATAACCGCGCCGTTCGAACGGTCGGATGATCGGATGATCGGATGATCGGATGATCGGATGATCGGATAGGTCCAGGCAAATGAAGACGCATGTCCAAAACGCTCAGACGGGTGCGACGACCTCGCATTCTGCGCCAGCCGCTGCTCCTTACCGCCGTCCTTCCGCTCGGACTGGGCTTGATGGGATGTGCGGGCCTACCCAAAGGCGTCCTGACGCCGGTCGAGGTAACGGTTCCACGCACCTCGCGGGTCAACCTTCTCGTCGCGACCACGCGGGCGCCAAGCCCGGATCGCGCGGTGTTGTTCTCAGGCGAGCGAGGGGAGGCGTTGCAATCGACCGAGCTCACGGTTTCGATCCCGCCACCAGAAAACCGGCAGGTCGGACAGGTGCAATGGCCGAAGCAGCTGCCTCCCGATCCTGCGACGGACTTCGCGACGACAAAGGTCAGGGACTTGTCCAGTCTCGGCGAAATTCGCGGATGGATGAAGCAGCATCTGCCGCGTAGTCGTCGTGTCCTGATCTTCGTTCACGGTTTCAACAATCGCTACGAAGACGCGGTGTACCGTTTCGCCCAGATCGTGCACGACTCCCGCGCCGACGTCGCGCCGATCCTGTTCACCTGGCCCTCTCGGGGCAATGTCCTCGATTACGCCTACGACCGGGAAAGCACGAATTACTCCCGGTCGCAGCTTGAGGATGTCCTACGGCAAGCCGCGCAGGATCCCATGGTCGGTGACGTGCTCCCCGAAAACCCGGCCAGTCTGAGCTGGAATTTTCCACTTATGATCCCGCGATCGGGACGAGGAGAGTTCCATGAAGGT
>JBKJSB010000356.1:0-15544 GCA_046593015.1 Allobosea sp. | reverse complement strand
GTTCTGGTTTGTGACATTCCTCGCTTGGGCTGGAAGTTGGTGGCTCAACCATTCCGTCGCGGAGCGGCTGCGCGGCCGGCGCAGCATGCTGCCGCCGCTGATCTTCGGCCTCGTCCTGTTCGCGTTGTGGGAAATCGCCTGCGTCGGCGGCGGCATCCCCTTCGTGCTGATGCCGCCGCCCTCGGCGATCCTGGCGAAGCTGTTCGCCAGCGGCGGCACATTGCTGCCGGACTTCGTCCAGACGGTGCTGAAGTCGGCGCTGCCCGGCTGGGCGCTGGGCGGGCTTGCGGGCTTCGCGGTGGCGCTGGCCTGCGACCGCAGCCCGTTCCTGCGCCGGGGCGTCCTGCCGATCGCCGATTTCGTCTCGGCGCTGCCGATCATCGGCATCGCGCCGATCATGGTGATGTGGTTCGGTTTCGACTGGCAGTCCAAGGTCGCCGTCGTGGTGGCGATGACCTTCTTCCCGATGCTGATCAACACGCTGGCGGGGCTTTCGGCGGCCGGCCATCAGGAGCGCGACCTGATGCGCAGCTACGGCGCGGACTGGGGAGCCACGCTGCTGCGCCTGCGGCTGCCCATGGCGCTGCCCTTCATCTTCAACGCGCTCAAGATCAATGCCACTCTGGCGCTGATCGGCGCGATCGTGGCCGAATTCTTCGGCACGCCGACCGTCGGCATGGGCTTTCGGATCTCGACCGAGATCGGCCGCATGGGCCTCGACATGGTCTGGGCCGAGATCGTGGTCGCCGCGCTCGCCGGCTCGTTGTTCTACGGCGCGCTCACGCTGCTGGAGCGCGCGGCGACCTTCTGGCATCCTTCGTTCAGAGCACGCTGAAACCGACCGACCAACCATGACGGCAACCGGGGACAAGACCATGAAAACGACCATAATCGCCACCGCCGCCGCGCTCCTGCTCGGCACCGCCGCCCAGGCGCAGGAGAAAGTCACGCTGCAACTGAAATGGGTCGTGCAGGCCCAGTTCGCCGGCTATCTCGTCGCCAAGGACAAGGGCTTCTACAAGGAGGCCGGGCTCGACGTCACGATCAAGCCGGGCGGTCCCGACATCGCCCCGCCGCAGGTCATCGCCGGCGGCGGCGCGGACGTGGTCGTCGAGTGGATGCCGGCCGCGCTCGCCGCCCGCGAGAAGGGCGTCGCGCTCGTCAACATCGCCCAGCCCTTCAAGCGCTCGGGCATGATGCTGACCTGCCGGGCCGAAACCGGGATCAAGGCCCCGACCGACCTGAAGGACCGCACGCTCGGCGTCTGGTTCTTCGGCAACGAATACCCGTTCATGTCGTGGATGGCCAAGCTCGGCTACAAGACCGACGGCTCGACTGGGGGCGTCAAGGTGCTGAAGCAGGGCTTCAA
Organism: Allobosea sp.; assembly: GCA_046593015.1. GTDB lineage: Bacteria > Pseudomonadota > Alphaproteobacteria > Rhizobiales > Beijerinckiaceae > Allobosea. Next base: position 14,175 of record JBKJSB010000356.1, on the reverse strand, counting down.
CGTCGATCCGCTGCTGCAGAAGCAGGCCGATTGCGTCTCGACCATGACCTATAACGAGTACTGGCAGGTCATCGACGGCGGGCTTACGGCCGACAAGCTGGTCGCCTTCAAATACGAGGACCAGGGCGTCGCGACGATGGAGGACGGGCTCTACGCGCTGGAGTCCAAGCTCGCCGACCCGGCCTTCTCCGCCCGCATGGCGAAGTTCGTCAAGGCCTCGCTGAAGGGCTGGGAGTATGCCCGCGCCAACCCGGCCGAGGCCGTCAAGATCGTGCTCAACAACGATTCCACCGGCGCGCAGACGGAGAAGCACCAGGCCCGCATGCTCGGCGAGATCAACAAGCTGACCGACGGCTCGAACGGGAAGCTCGATACCGCCGATTACGAGCGCACGGTCAAGACCCTGCTCGGCGGCGGCGGCGAGACGCCGGTGATCTCGAAGGCTCCGGTTGGGGCCTGGACGCATGCGGTGATTGACGCCGCGCTGAAGTGAGGAAGCACCACGCGGCGTCGGTAAAGCGCGACGTCATCCCGGACAAGCGGCGAAGCCGCGCAACTCCGGGATCCATCATAGGGCACGACGGCGCTTTAGGATGGATCCCGGAGCTCCGCTTCGCTGCGTCCGGGATGACGCGGTGCTTGTGATGGCGGGAAGCGCCAAGACAAGATGCCTTGAGAATCGCAAAGCCGGAGCCTGCCCATGACCCTCCTCATCCGCGGCGGAACCATCGTCAACCACGACGCCTCGCGCCGGGCCGACGTGCTGGTCGAGGGCGGCTCCATCGTCGCGATCGGCGAGGGGCTGGAGGCTCCGGCCGGCTGCGACATCGTCGACGCCGGCGGGGCCTTCGTCCTGCCCGGCGGCATCGACCCGCACACCCATTGCGAGCTCGCCTTCATGGGCTCGGTCTCGGCCGACGATTTCGAATGGGCGACCAAGGCGGCGCTGACGGGCGGTACCACCATGATCGTCGATTTCTGCATCCCCGCGCCCGGCGGCTCGATGAAGGCGGCCTATGCCGACTGGCGCGCACGTTCGGCGAAGGCTGCCTGCGACTACGGCTTCCACATGGCGGTGACGAGCTGGTCGGAGGCCATCTTCGACGAGATGGCGACCGTCGTGGAGGAGTACGGCATCAACTCGTTCAAGCACTTCATGGCCTATAAGGGCGCGCTGATGGTCGATGACGAGGTGCTGTTGCGCTCGTTCCAGCGCTGCGCCGCGCTCGGGGCCATGCCGATGGTCCATGCCGAGAACGGCGACGTCGTCGCGCAACTGCAGGAGAAATACATCGCGGACGGCGTTACCGGGCCGGAGGGGCATGCGCTGTCGCGCCCGCCGGTGGTCGAGGGCGAGGCCGCAAACCGCGCCATCATGATCGCCGACATGGCGGGCTCGCAGCTCTACATTGTCCATGTCAGCTGCCGCGAGGCGCATGAGGCGATTTCGCGCGCCCGCGCCAGGGGCCAACGCGTCTATGGCGAGCCGCTGATCCAGCATCTCGTGCTCGACGACGCTGAGTATTACCACCCCGACTGGGACCATGCCGCGCGGCGCGTCATGTCGCCGCCGTTCCGGCCGAAGGCGCATCAGGAGTCGCTCTGGGCCGGGCTGCAATCGGGCTCGCTGCAGGTGGTCGCCACCGACCATTGCGCCTTCACCGATGCGCAGAAGCGCCTCGGCCGCCATGATTTCCGCATCATCCCCAACGGCACCGGCGGGCTGGAGGACCGGCTGCCCGTGCTCTGGAGCGAGGGCGTCTCGACGGGCAGGCTGACGCGCGAGGAGTTCGTCGCCGCGACCTCGGCCAATATCGCGCGGATCCTCAACATCTACCCGCGCAAGGGCGCGGTCGCGGTCGGCTCTGACGCCGACCTCGTCATCATCGACCCGGCCGCGACCAAAACGATCGCAGCCGCCGCCCAGACCAGCCGGATCGAATACAATGTCTTCGAGGGCAAGGCCTGCCTGGGCGCGCCGGTCGCGACCATCGCCGGCGGCACGCTCGCCTGGCGGCCCGGCGAACTGCGCGCACAGGCGGGCGGCGGCGCCTATGTCAGGCGCCCCGCCTTCCCCGCCGCCCATGTCGCCAATACGACCTGGCGATCGCTCAACACAGCCCGCGGGGTCGCCCGCACCGAGGTGACGCCGTGACCGAAACCAATCTGAAGATCGACCCGCAGCGTCTCTGGGACACGCTGATGGAGACCGCCAGGATCGGCGGCACGGCCAAGGGCGGCATAAGGCGGCTGACGCTGACGGAAGAGGACCGGCAGGTCCGCGACTGGTTCAGGACGCAATGCGAGGCGCTGGGCTGCACGGTTGCGATCGACGATGTCGGGACCATGTTCGCGCGCCGGCCCGGCAAAGACCCGGACGCATTGCCGATCGCGATGGGCTCGCATCTCGACACGCAGCCGACCGGCGGCAAGTTCGACGGGGTGCTCGGCGTGCTGGCCGGGCTCGAAGTGCTGCGCACGCTGCACGCGATGGAGTACCAGACAAACGCGCCGCTGGAGCTGGTCAACTGGACCAATGAGGAAGGCAGCCGCTTCGCGCCCGCCATGCTGGCCTCGGGCGTCTATGCCGGCGCTTTCACGCGCGAGGAGGCCTATGGCAAGCGCGACCGCGACGGCGTCAGCTTCGCCGAGGCGCTCGATTCGATCGGCTATCGCGGGCCGGAGCCTGTCGGCCAGCGCAGGTTCGGGGCGATGTTCGAACTGCATATCGAACAGGGGCCGATCCTGGAAAACGAGAACAGGATGATCGGCGTCGTCACCGGCGTGCAGGGCATCCGCTGGTACGAGGTGACCGTCACCGGCCAGGACGCCCATACCGGCGCGACGCCGATGTATCTACGCAAGAACGCGCTGCTGGGCGCGGCCCGCGTCATCGAGGCGGTGGACGCCATCGCCCATGCGCATGCGCCGGACGCGGTCGGCACGGTCGGGCTGATCGAGAACCGGCCCAACAGCCGCAACGTCATCCCCGGCGAGGTCTTCTTCACCGTCGATCTGCGCCACAAGGACGAGGCGGTGGTCGATGTCATGGAGGCGGAGTTCCGGGCCGCGCTCGAGCGCTGCCTGACGCCGCTCGACCTGACCTGGCAGGAGGCGATGATCTGGAGTTCGCCGGCGGTCGCCTTCGCGCCGGAACTGATCGCCTGCGTGCGCGAGGGCGCAGCAGTGGCCGGCTACGAGACGCGCGATCTCGTCTCGGGCGCGGGCCATGACGCAGCCTATATCGCGCGCGTCGCGCCGACCACGATGATCTTCGTGCCCTGCGCCGGCGGCGTCAGCCACAACGAGGCGGAATCGTCGAGCTTCGACGAATGCGCGGCGGGAGCGCAGGTGCTGCTGGAGGCCGTGCTGGCCCATGATCGCCGCCTGGGCGGGTGAGCGGCGGAGGGTAGCCCGTCAGCGCTCGGGCTCGAGCCGCTCGATCAGCGCCGGCAACTCCGCGACCGTGCCGATGACATGGTCCGCCCCTGCCGCGATCAGCCTGGCCGCGACGCGCTCATGCAGCGCCTGGCGCTCGGCGGGCGAAAGCGCAGCGAGTTCGCCCGGCGTCAGGCCCGCCTCGTTGCCCGACAGGGTCAGGCCGACCGTGACGCAGCCGGCCGCGCCCCCCTCGGCGATGCCCGGCTGCGTAGCGTCGACCTTGATGACGGCTGAGGCCGGATGGACCATCATCAAGCGGGCTCGCACTCTCGGGTTCTCGATCGAGGAGGCGCGCGAGTTGCTGGCTCTCTGGCACGACAAGAGCCGCGCCAGCGCCGACGTCAAGGCGTTCGCCATGAGGCATGTCCGCGATCTCGAAACCAAGATCGCGGAACTTCAGGCGATGTCGCGCACGCTCAGGCATCTGGCCCGGACCTGCCATGGCGACCAGCGGCCGGATTGCCCGATCCTGGCTGACCTTGCGGAATCGGGCGCAAATCAGGCCCCATCGGGGAAGCGTCTCGGCAAGGCCAAGCCGCCTGGCAACGACCTGTGCGAAGAGGCCGCCGGGACACCCAACGACCGGCATTGATCAATCGACAATGGCTTTATCGGTGCTTTCCGGCGTGGTGGGCCGGCGCAATGGCGCTGCCGCCGATCGCCGCCGGACTCCTGGGCTGATAGCGGAACGGAGCATGCGCTGGAGATCGAGCGCGGCGTCGCGGAAAGCCGCTCCTTTCAAAGCGACGGATCTTCGAGAATCACATTCGCGGCTTGTAGGTAGTGGCGCTCCAGCAATCCGACGGCGCGATCAATCTCCCGATCCAGCACGGCGGATACGATGGCCTGATGCTCGGCCCCGACCTTCCGTGTCGGGAACGCATGACGGATCGAGACCCGCCGATAGCGATAGAGCTGATCGGCGAGATGATCGCAGAAGCCCATCAGTGGGTTCGAGCCGCACTGGCTTATCAGCGTGCGATGGAAGATGCGGTGCAGACGCTCCCACTCCGGATTGTCCTCGAACTCCACGGGGTTGAGCGAGCGCGGCGTGCGGCTGAGCCGGTGATGGGCGACGACCAGCGCCTCCTCCCAGGCGGGGTGGCCGCCTCGATTGACTTGCGCAATGCCAGTGCTTCGATCCAGCAGCGCGTCATCGTCAGGCTGCTGGCGCAGCCCCATCCCGACCCCGAGCCGGACGGCGGAACCATCGTCGCGATCGCCGAGCCGCAAGGCGGGATCTACCGCTTCGTTCAGGGCGACCGGCGACATGCCGATGCCGCCGAGATGCGCGACCGGCCGTCGCGGCTGGCTCATGTCAACCTCAACAGCGTCGATGTCGAGGCGCAGGCCGCGTTCTACGCAAACGCGCTCGGCTTTGCCCTGACGGATCGCTCGAAGCTGATGGCCTTTCGGCGCTGCAACAGCGACCATCATGCCGTTGTCCTCGCGCAAGCGCAGGCGAGCGGGCTCAATCACATCGCCTTCCTGCTGCCCGACTAGGGTTCGGGATGGTGCTGGCGCCCTATGCCTCGGCCGGAAATTCGATCCAGGACACGATTGCGGGCCGCGTCCAGGCGACGATCCAGTCGGCCTCCGTCGCCGACCCGTTCATCAAGGCAGGCCAGCTCCGGCCGCTGGCGGTTGCCGGCACTAGGCGGCTGACCTCGCTGCCGGGCATTCCCGCGATCGGCGAGTCGCTGGCGAACGCCGATATCGGCGGCTGGTTCATGGTGATGGCGCCGGCCGGCACGCCGCCAGAGATCATCCAGATGCTGAGCCAAAAGATCGCCGAGGCGCAGCAGCAGCCCGATGTCAGGGAGCGGGCGCCGACGCTGGGTTTCGATGTTGTTGTCGGTCCGCTCGCGACCCCGGCCGGCGCTGCAGGCTTCCTGAAGAAGGAGATCGACGCGATGGGCAGCCTGATCAAGGAGTTCGGCATCGAGCCACATTAAGCGCGCGGCTCGTCAAGCTGGCGTCCTCATCCCGGTTGGGCGACACCGCGTGCGTTGACATAGACCGCGTAGAGCGACTGGCCTGCGGCCATGAACAGGCGGTTGCGTTGCGCCCCTCCGAAGCAGAGGTTGGCGCAGCGCTCCGGAAGGCGTATCCGGCCGATCGGCGTGCCGGCGGGGTTGAACACCATGACCCCGTCGAGCTCCTCTCGTCCCATGCCCCAGCCGCACCAGAGATTGCCATCGACGTCGAGCCGGAAGCCGTCTGGGGTGCCCGGACCGGCGTCGATGAAGACGCGTTGATTGCCGAGCCTGTCGCCTGCGACGTCGAAGGCGAGAATCAGGCGGTTGGGCGCGGCGCGGGATTCGACGACATACAGGATCGTCTCGTCGCGCGAGAAGGCGAGCCCGTTGGGCCCGCGGAGGTCGGCGGCGACGACGGTCAACGCGCCCGTAGCGCCGTCGATGCGGTAGACGTTCTGGAGCAGTTCGGGCTCGGCGCGGCAACCCTCATAGTCGCCGGCGATGCCGAAGACCGGATCGCTGAACCAGATCGACCCGTCCGATTTCACCACCACGTCATTGGGCGAGCTCAGGCGCTTGCCCTCGAACCGATCGGCCAGCACGGTGATCCCGCCGTCGAATTCCGTGCGGGTGACGCGTCGCCCGCCATGCTCGCAGGTCACGAGCCGGCCTTGGCCGTCGCGCGTGTTGCCGTTGGCGAAGTTCGACGGCTTTCGGAAGGTCGAGACCGCGCCGGTCTCGTCCTCCCATTTCAGGATGCGGTTGTTGGGAATGTCGCTCCACAAAAGATGGCGCGCATCGCCGAACCAGACCGGCCCCTCGCTCCAGCGACAGCCGGTCGCGAGGCGCTCGACGGCGGCGTTGAACAGACGATAGCGGTCGAAAGACGGATCGAGGCTTTCGATCCGGGCATCGGGATAGCGCTCCGCCTGCTGCCAGCTCATCGCGATCGGTCTCCGAAGATTCAGCTCTGCTGGTCCTCTGGTATCATGAAGTCGAAATCGCAACCCTGGTCGCCCTGCATGGCCGCCTCGATCAGCGACGAAGCGGTGCCGCGGCAGGGGTTGTCGTCGCTGTGGGTATGGTGATGCCGACGATCGGCCGCTCCACCGCGTCGTCGCAACAGCCCATCGCCTTGATGAAGGCCTTGCGCAGGAACAGGGAAAACCCGGCGTCGCCCTAGCATGTCAGCCCCTTGCGCAACCCTGGGCCATGTCCCGTCTCTTCCGTCGCCTGTTCGTGCCAGCCCCTCCTTCGTGACCATGCTCAGCAATATTGTCAATAACTGACGCATTTGACCCGCCGATCGAGGCGAATTACCGCCCATCTCCGGATCGTGGCGCAATCGTTATTGACAATCATAAATGTGACTGTTTCATTCCGCCGCAATAAAAAACGAAACCGGAGGAGGATCGCCATGACGAGAGGACGTCTGTCTGCCATCGTGCTGGGAGCCGTGTTGCTGGCCGCCGGCGGCGCAATCGCGCAGGAGCCCAAGCAGATCACCATGTGGTCGAACTGGCCCGACGAGCCGGCCAAGAAGGACTGGGTCTCGGCCCGCGTGAAGGAGTTCGAGACGGCAAACAAGGCCTGCTCGGTCAAGCTGAGCTTCATTCCCAAGGCCGATATCTACACGCAGGCCAAATCCGCGGTCCGCACCGGGCAGGCGCCCGACATCTTCTACATGGAACCGGACCAGCCGGAGTTCCTGGCCGGCGGCTTCCTCGAACCGCTCGACGCCTATATCGACCTGAAGGGGCTCGAAGACTGGGCAAAGCCGGCCTGGACATTGAAGGGCAAGGTCTATGGCCTGCCCGTCGAGGCTTATACGGTCGAACTCTACTACAACAAGGACCAGGTCAAGAAGGTCGGCGTCGAGGTGCCGGCTTCAGCACAACTCACCCAGGCCGGCTTCCTCGACCTCGTCAGGAAAGGTGCCGCCGCCGGCATCACCCCCGTGTCGCAGGGCGTCGGCGATCGTCCGTTTCCGGGCGCGCTGCTGACCTATGAATCGCTGCTGCGCAAGCTCGGCAAGGCCGACTACGGCAAGCTGATGGCCGGCGAACTGTCCTACAAGGACCCGCGGATCGTCGAGGTGATGAGTTGGGTCAAGGAACTGGTCGATGCCGGCGCCTATCCGAAGAGCTTCGCGACGCTGAAGCTCGGCGAGTCGCATTATTATTTCTACCAGAAGCCCGGCGCGCTGACCTTCCCCGATCCGAGCTGGTTCACCGGCCGCGCCTTCGCTCCGCCCGAGAGCGGCGGCATGCCGACCGACTTCCCCCTCGGCATCATGCAGTTCCCGGCCATGGACAAGGGCGCCTGCCCGACCTGCAAGACGCTCGCGGTCGCCGGCAGCTACGTCATCTACTCCAAGGGCAAGAACAAGGACTGCGCCGGCGCCCTGCTGAAGTCGATGGCCACCGTCGAGAACGGTACGAAATGGATGGAGCAGGTCTCGCTGCAGACCGGGCTGAAATCCGACCCGGCCAAGATCAAGTCGCCCCGCGAAGCCTATTTCAGGGAGCTGAACGCTCGCAATGAAGGGGTCGACTACTTCTTCGGCACGCCGCTGTTCCACTACCGCGCAAAATGCGCCGAGACCTTCACCCAGGTGATGAACAGCGCCTTCCCGGCGGGGCTGATCAGCGTGAAGGACGCCGCCGACAAGATGGACCAGGCCTGCCTCAAGAGCTGAATGCGACTATGACCAACGCGGCCACCATCGAGGCTCAGGCAGCGGCGCGCCCGGACAGCGCGCCGTCGGGAGGACGAGCCTCCGACCCAAGGCGTACGAGTTGGCCCGTCCTGGTCGTCTTCGTCGCGCCAGCCCTGCTCATCTATGCCGGGCTGACCGCCTATCCCGCCTTCCGGACGATCTATGACAGCTTCTTCACGATCGAGGGGCTGGAGCGGATCCCCGTCGGGCTCGCCAACTACAAGGCCCTGATGCAGGACGAGACCTTCTGGGTCGCGGTGCGCAACACCTTCGTCTGGGCCTTCATCGCACCGGTCCTCGACGTCGCGACCGGGCTCCTGCTGGCGCTGGCGCTCTATGCCGGCGTACCCTTTGCGCGCTTCCTGCGGATCGCCTGGTTCACGCCGGTGCTTCTGTCCTACGTCGTCGTCGCGATCCTGTGGATGTGGATCTACAATTACGACTGGGGCGTGGTGAACGTCGCGCTGCGCGCCGTCGGGCTCGACGGCTGGACGAAATCCTGGCTTGGCGATCCGAATTTCGCGCTCGCCGCCGTCATCGTCACCCATGCCTGGAAATGGGCCGGCTTCAACATGGTCGTCTGCCTGGCGGCGATCCACTCGCTGCCATCGGAGGTGCTCGAGGCGAGCGAACTCGACAATTGCGGCTGGGCGGCGAAGCTGCGCTTCATCATCGTGCCGATGCTGAAGCCGACGCTGCTCAACCTCTATGTCCTGGCGTTCATCGGCAAGATGAAGGTGTTCGACCTGGTCTGGATCATGACCGCCGGCGGCCCGCTCTGGGCGACCGAGACCGTGTCGACCTATGTCTACAAGCGCGCCTTCAACTGGAACACCTTCGATCTCGGCTATCCGTCGGCGATCGCGACCGTCTGGTTCGGCGTCGTCTGCGCCGCCGTGATCCTGCTGAACCGGATATTCCGGTCCAAAGACCGCCTGGAGTACTGAGCATGCGCGCCTCATCCGCGATGCCGCGCCTGTTCGGGCGTGGGGCGCTGACCCTCGTGATCGGCGCCTACACCGTCTACACGCTCGGTCCGTTCCTCTGGCTCGCCACCATGTCGGTGCGGAACACCGGCGAAATCTCGGCCGACCACTACGCCTGGCCCAGCCCGTTCCGCTGGGAGCAGTTCCGGGTCGCCTGGGTCGATTCCAATTTTGCCAGCTATTTCTGGAATTCGGCGATCGTCGTGGTCAGCGCGGTTGCGGTGGTCACGCTGGTGGGGGCAGCCGCCGCGCATGCGCTGGCGCGCTACCGGTTCCGCGGCAACCGGGTGATCTACTTCATCCTGTTCTCGTCGATCATCTTCCCGCCGCAGATCACGCTGATCTCGCTCTACCAGATCCTGGTCGACTACAATCTCTACAACAGCCTGATCGGGCTGACGCTGGTCTACATCTCCCTTCAACTCCCCTTGACCGTCTACCTGCTGGAGGGCTTCTTCTCACGCATTCCGCAGGATCTGTTCGACGCCGCCAAAATGGACGGCTACGGCGACATCGAGATCTTCCGCCGCATCGTGCTGCCGATCGGCATGCCGGCGATCGCGACCACGCTGATCCTGAACTTCATCCAGCTCTGGAACGAGTTCCTGTTCGCGGTCGTGCTGATCACCGATCCCGAGAAGCGCACCCTGCCCATCGGCATCCGCGCCTTCATGGGCGACCACTTCCAGGATATCGGCATGATCGCCGCCGGCGTGATGATCTCGGTCATCCCCGTGATCCTGGCCTACGCATTTTTCTCGGAAAAGCTCATCCGCGGCATGACCGCCGGTGCGGTGAAGTAGAGGTTTTCGATGGCAGTCGTACGGCTCGACAAGATCTGCAAGCGCTATGGCGGCGGCGGCCCCGTGGCGGTCGACAATGTCGACCTCACCATCGGCGACGGCGAGTTCATGGTGCTGCTGGGCCCATCGGGCTGCGGCAAGTCGACGACCCTGCGCATGATCGCTGGGCTCGAGACGATTTCCTCGGGCACGCTCTCGATCGACGGCCGCGTCGTCAACGAGGTCGCGGCCAGGGATCGCGACATCGCCATGGTGTTCCAGTCCTATGCGCTCTATCCGCATATGAGCGTCGCCGAGAACCTCTCGTTCGGACTGCGCCGCCGCAGGATCGAGCGCGCCGAAATCGACCGGCGGGTCAAGGAGGCGGCTGCCATGCTGGGCCTGAGCGCGCTGCTGGAGCGCAAGCCGCATGCGCTCTCGGGCGGGCAGCGCCAGCGTGTCGCGCTCGGCCGCGCCATGGTCCGCGAGCCGATGGTCTTCCTGTTCGACGAGCCGCTCTCCAATCTCGACGCGGCGTTGCGCGTCAACACGCGCAACGAACTGATCAAGCAGCATCACCGGCTCGGCTCGACGATGATCTACGTCACGCATGATCAGGTCGAGGCCATGACGATGGGCACGCGGATCTGCGTGATGAACGGCGGCAGGGTCGCCCAGATCGGGGAGCCTCTCGAGGTCTACTGGCAGCCGGCCGATACCTTCGTCGCCCGGTTTCTCGGCTCTCCTCCGATGAACCTTCTGACCATTCGCACTGAGACCGGCGCGGTGGTTGCCAGCGAAGCCGTAAACGCCCGCCTGTCGCGCTGGGCGCCGGAGGTGCTGGCTTCGCTTGCCGGCAAGGAGGTCGTGCTGGGCGTGCGCGCCGAGGACCTGCATCTGCGGGCGGAGACTGCCGGGCCGGGCCATGGCCGCATCCGTGGCAAGGTCTTCACGGTGGAGCCGCTCGGCGCCGAGACCCTGCTCGGTCTCGAGGTCGAGGGCGGGGCCGAGGTCACGGCCCGGCTGCCGCGCGATACCCGGGGCAATATCGGCGATGTCGTCGACCTCTTCTTCCAGCCCGATGCCGCCTATCTCTTCGACGCCGGCACCGGCAAGGCGATTGCGCCGATGCGCGCCGGCCTGGTCGAGGATGCGCGCCGCCGCCAGTCGGGAGCAGCCCATTGAAGAAGCCGTTGCGCGTCGGGCTGGTCGGGGCCGGCTGGGTCGCGCAGCATCATTTGCTTGGCTGGCAGCGTCTTGCCGGGCGCGCCGGGGTGGTCGCGATCGCCGACCCTTCGAGCACGCGTCGCGGCGAGCGCGCAGCAGCTTTCAATATCGCCAACACATATGACAATGCCGAGGCGATGCTCGCGGCGGAAACGCTGGATGCCATCGACATCGCCGCCCCGCGCGCCGTTCACGCCGGGCTGGTGCTCCTGGCGGCACAACATGGCGTACCGGCGATCTGCCAGAAGCCGCTCGCCCCGAACTTCCGCGAGGCACAGCAGCTCGTCGACGCGGTCGGGGGCCGCATCCGCCTGATGGTCCACGAGAACTGGCGCTTCCGGGCCTGGTATCGCGAGATTGCGGCATGGCTCGCAGCAGGGCGGATCGGCAGCCCCTTCGCCGCCAGGCTATCCTTCGTCACCAGCGGCATGCTCCCGGACGCCGATGGTCGTTATCCGGCGCTGGAGCGCCAGCCCTTCATCGCGGGCGAGACCCGCATGCTCGTCTCCGAGATCCTGATCCACCAGATCGACACGCTGCGTATGCTGTTTGGTCCGCTGGAGGTCGCGGCCTGTTCGATGAACCGCATCTGCGCCGAGATCATGGGCGAGGACACAGCCATCATCCAGATGCGTGGAGCGGGCGATGTCGCAATCCAGATCTTCGCCACCTTCGCGGCCCATGGGCATGCGGCGGTCGCGGCCGACCAGCTGGAAATTCTGGGTTCGACTGGCGCGATCAGGCTGGAAGGCGGCGATCTCTCGCTCGTCGGCGCCGACCCCGTGACGCGGCGCTTCGATCCCGGCGCGACGTATCAGGGCTCCTACGACGCGGCGATCGCCCATTTCGTCGATCGGCTCAGTGATGGGGAGCCTTTCGAAACTGCGCCGCAGGACAATCTCCGGACGCTTTTCCTGGTCGAGGAATGCTATCGGCTGGCCGGCCGCATGGAGGCGCATCGATGACGCACAGCGCAACCCCTGGTGCAACCCACGACCTTGCCCGCCAGCCCCGGGACGACGTCGACAAGGCGATCGCCCATCTCGAAGAGGACATCATCTTCGGGCGGCTCGAGCCGGGCCTGCGTCTCACCGAAGACATGCTGATGGCGCGCTACGACGCCTCGCGGCATTTCGTGCGCCAGGCGCTGGTCGAAATGGAACGGCGCGGCATCGTCCGGCGCGAGAAGAATATCGGGGCCACCGTGCGCTCCTACTCGCAGGCCGAAGTCCGTCAGATCTACGAGGTTCGCGAGATGCTGACGCGACAGGCCGCGCTGATGGTCCAGTTGCCGGCGTCGCGGTCCCTGCTCGACGAATTGCGACGACTGCAGGCGATCTACCGGCAGCGCGCCGAAGCGGGCGATCTGCGCGGCGTTCACGACGCCAACGACGCGTTTCACATCGCTCTCTTCGCCGCCTGCGGCAATCCCTACCTGGTCCGCACGCTGCAGGACTACATGGACCTGACCTTGACCATGCGGGCCAAGAATCTGGCCGATCCCGACGGTCTGCAGCTCTCGATCAGCCAGCACGACCTCATGATCGAGCTCCTGCGCGGCCGCGACGTCTGGGCTTTCGCACAGCTCTGTGTCGATCACATGCAGACCAGCAAGGCCGACTATCTGCGGCGCGTCGCGGCTGCGAACGAAGACGGGAGCGAGCGCGTTCAGCATCGCCGCAACGGCTGAGGCCGATATGGATTTTGGCCGGAAGAACAGGACCGCGCTGCTGCTGGTCGGCTGGTCGAAAGCGCTCGCCGGCGCGGTTGGGCGCTATGGCGTCACCGCGAACGTCGTCGCTTTTCTGGCCAGCGACGACGCCTCCTGCGTTGACGGCTCCGTCATCCGTGTCGAGGGCGGGATGATCTCCAGCATCTGAAAGTGTCCGCTCGCGCAGGGCGGTCAATAATCACACGCGACATGACGCTGCTCATGGCCGTCGCCTGCGGCCCGAGCAGCGCAAACAGAGCTTCGCCCTGCTGGTGGGGCGTGATCGCTTCGCCCGGTCCGCCGATCGGCAGAATGCGGTTCCACCGGCTTTCGTCTTCGAGGCAGTCTGCGATGAAGTCGGCCAGATCGCCGTCGCTGATCGGCTTGCAGGCGGTCAAGGTGCCGTCGCCGAAGATCAGGAATGGCCGGCCCTTGCGCACGCGCTCGATCTGTCCCGACAGCGATTTGAAGAATGCGGTCGGCCTCACGATCGAATAGCGTAATCCCGAGTTGATCAGGGCCGCTTCGAACGCCAGCTTGGCCTGCTGATAGGCGAGCCGGGGTTTCTGCACGCAGATCGCCGAAAGCAGCACGAAGTGCTGGACACCGGCCCCCTGTGCCGCCTCCAACACGGTGAGATGGGCACGATAATCGATGGCCCAGGCGTCCCTGGGCGAGCCGGTGGCGAGGCCATGCAGGACACCACAGCGTCGAATGGCTCGCCTGCAAACTCGTGCTTGGCCAGCGCCACGGGATCGCCGATATCCACCACCTTGATGATGGCTCCTTCCAGATCGCCGGCCCCCGCCTGTCGCGACCGCGCCGGGGCACTATCCGTCGGGGCCCGCGCGAAACAGACCACCTCATATCCGCGCCGGATGAGGACGCGGGTCGTCGCGCGGCCGATGGTTCCGGTGGCGCCCAGCAGGCAGACTCGCCGCCTCATGCGGGTTCGAGCGCGTCGTGCGGCGCGGCCGTCGAGCCGCGCTGCAGAAGGCTCGGTTTCAGCATGACCCGACAAGGCCGCTCGGTCTTCCAGTCCGGGCTCGCCCTTCGAAACAGGAAATCCGTCGAGGTCAGCGCCAGTTCGCGGACCGGCAGCGCGATGGTGGTCAAGCCGTCGCCGCACCAGCGCAGGGTCGGGCTGTCGCTGAAGCCGATGAAGGACAATTCCGCGGGAATCGCGACGCCGGCTGCGCGCGCGCAATCATAGGCGCCGATGCTCATGCGCGCGCCGGCGGTAACGACGGCGGTCGGCCGTCTGGGCTGCGCCAGGATGTCCTGCATCGCCGCAAAACCGAACTCGGTGTCGCAGCTACCGGCCTTGACC
>JBKJSB010000284.1:0-5370 GCA_046593015.1 Allobosea sp. | reverse complement strand
CTGGCCCATCAGCGGGCCGACGTCGCGGATCGGACGGATGTCGACCTGCGAACGCGGCAGGAAGGCCACGGCGCCGTCGAGATCGACGGTGTAGCCGCCCTTGACGGTGTTGAAGATGACGCCCGAGACCTTCTCGCGGGCTTCGAAAGCCTTCTCGAGCTTGACCCAGCTCTCCTCGCGGCGCGCCTTGTCGCGCGAGATGACGGCTTCGCCTAGCGCGTTCTCGATCCGGTCCAGATAGACCTCGACCTCGTCGCCGACCTTGATGTCCTGGTCACGGCCGGGGCCGTTGAATTCCTTGAGCGCGACGCGCCCTTCCGTCTTCAGGCCGACATCGATGATCGCCATATCCTTTTCGATGGCGACGACGATGCCCTTGATGACGGAACCTTCGAGGGCTTCGTTCTGGCCGAACGATTCCTCGAGCAGGGCGGCGAAATCCTCGCGGCCCGAATAGCTTTCGACTGCTGACATGTGAACTCCTGGAGGCCGGCCGCGTCTCTTTGCGGTATCCGGCCAAAGCGCCGCTTGGGTTGGTGTCGCGATCCGAATTCGTCCGACGGAGCCTCTTGCGAGACTTAAGCCCGGCTCACCGGGCGGCGCTTGGCCATCGACTGCAAATCCGCATCCGAATGGCCCGCCCCAAACACGAAACGGGAGCCGGCCTGGAAGACCGCCCCCGGCTGTGATCGATCACGGCCTTATCGGACAGGCGCGATGTAGTGGAAACGGGCGGCGAGGGCAAGGGCGCGGAGAGAGGCGTCAGGCGGCGTCGAGCCAGTTCTCGACCTTGAGCCCGGGAATGTCGCGGACATCGTGCTCGTTTGCTGTGACGAGCGTGGCGCCAAGGCTGATGGCATGGCCGGCTATCAGGCAATCGAAATCGCGGCTCCGCGACCAGCCACGCGCCGCGAGAATGCTGCCATACGTTGCGGCGGCATCCGCACCGAATTCAGCGATCGTCATCGTCTGGAGCAGAGCGTTCAGCCGAGCAAAGCGCAGTGGGCCCCTGCCGTCGGGTGCATGAAGACCGCGCTGCAACTCCGCCAGGCTGATGGCCGAAAGCGACATCTTGCCGACCTGTCTGGCGAAGTGGCGCAGCACGCCCTCGTGGCCGTCGCGCGCATGGATAGCAACGCTGGTGTCTATGAGAAACGCCACGTCACAGCATCTCGCGATCCGGCAGCTGCATCGGCTCGTAAGTCTCGATGGCGTCCGGCCGCGGCAATGTCCTGAGCAGTTCGATCGCTTCACGCATCCGCGCGAGCTTGTCGGCCGGACAGATCGTCACCACGTCGCCGCTGCGCGTCACAATCAGTTCCTGTCCGTCATCAAAGGCCATCTCAGCCGGAAGCCGCACCGCTTGGCTGTTTCCGGATCGGAAGGCGCGCGTGGTGGCCATGATCTTTTCCCTTGAATCGGCAGAACGGACTTTCGATGTCGACGTCAATCCTAGTATATACGAGGCGCCGGAACTGGTAAAGGCGCAGGGCCATCCGGCAAACGCCGCCTTGCACCTCCGCCGATTGCCCCACGCCCGATCGTGTCTATCTTCCCGCCTCTGCCTTCCGCCAGGAGCCTCACCATGCCTGACCTGTCCGCTTTCCCGATCACGACCCGCTGGCCCGCAAAACATCCCGACCGCATCCAGCTCTACTCGTTGCCGACGCCCAATGGCGTGAAGGTCTCGATCGCGCTGGAGGAGCTTGGGCTGCCCTATGAGCCGCACGCGATCAATATCGGCCAGAACGAGACCTGGGGGCCGGAATTCCTCTCGCTCAATCCCAATGGCAAGATTCCGGCGATCATCGATCCCGACGGACCGGGCGGCAAGCCGCTCGGGCTGTTCGAGTCGGGCGCGATCCTGATCTATCTCGCCGAGAAGACCGGCAAGCTGCTGCCGAGCGACCCGGTCGCGCGCATCGAGACGATCCAGTGGGTGATGTTCCAGATGGCCGCCGTCGGCCCGATGTTCGGCCAGCTCGGCTTCTTCCACAAATTCGCCGGCAAGGATTTCGAGGACAAGCGTCCGCGCGACCGATACGCCGCCGAGAGCAAGCGCCTGATCCGCGTGCTGGAGACGCGTCTTGCCGGGCGTCAATGGATCATGGGCGACGCGTATACGATCGCCGACATCGCCTTGCTGGGCTGGGTCCGCAATCTCGTCGGCTTCTACGGCGCGGGCGACCTCGTCGCCTATGACGAGTTGAAGGAGGTCCCCGCCTGGCTTGAGCGCGGCCTCGCGCGCCCGGCCGTGCAGCGCGGGCTGGAGATCCCGGCGCGGCCCTGAGCCAATGGGGAGGCGGGTTCGCGCCCGCTTCCCCTGCGTCGCCCTTCATGCAAGGCTGCGCGCGGTTGGCTGTCGCGCGGAGGGCATCGCATGGGCTGGGTCGTCTTGGGGCTGCTCGCAGCCATCGTGATTTACGGGGTCATGGTCTATAACGGGCTGGTCGCGATGCGGCAGCGCGTCGGCCAGGCCTTCGCCGACATCGACGTGCAGCTCAAGCAGCGCCACGACCTGATCCCGAACCTGATCGAGACCGTGAAGGGCTATGCCGCCCATGAGAAATCCACGCTCGACGCCGTGATTGCGGCGCGCAACGCCGCTCAGGGAGCGCATGGCGTGCAGGCGCAGGCCGCAGCCGAGCAGCAATTGTCGGGCGCGGTCGGCCGGCTGCTGGCGCTGGGCGAGGCTTATCCGGACCTCAAGGCCAGCGCGAATTTCCAGCAGCTCCAGATCGATCTTGGCAATGTCGAGGACAAGCTCGCCGCCGCGCGTCGCTTCTTCAACAACGCGGTCGGCGAGTTCAACGCCGCGATCCAGGCTTTTCCGGCGATGCTGTTCGCCCCGCAGATGGGCTTCAAGGAACGCGAGTTCTTCGATGTCGGCGAGACGGCGCGGGCCCAGCTCGACGTCGCGCCGACCGTGAAGTTCTGAGGGGCTTTTAGCCCGCTTGCGCAGACAGGGCAGCCGCGATGGTGGGACAGGCCTTCGGGCTCTACACGCATCAGCGCAACAACCGGATCCGCTCCGGCTTCCTGCTCGTCGGGCTGTTCGCGCTCGTCTACCTCACGACCTGGGGCCTGCTGCTGATGGGGCTGGGCTATAGCGGCGTGCCGCGCGGGCGCACCGCCTTCGGCGAAGCCGGCCGGCTGTTCTGGAGCTGGCTGCCTTTCATCACCATCGGCACAGGCGCCTGGATCGTCATCGGCTACCGCATCAATGTCGGGCTGATCGCGTCGGTCTCCGGCGCCAAGGACGTCGCGCGCGAGGACAATCCGAAACTCTACCGGATGCTGGAGAATCTCTGCATCTCGCGCGGCATGACCGTGCCGAAGCTCGCCATCGTCGAGAGCGAGGCGTTGAACGCCTTTGCCAGCGGCGTCAACGACAAGCAGTTCACCGTGACGGTGACGACCGGCCTGCTGGCCCATCTCGACGACGCCGAGGTCGAGGCGGTGCTCGCCCATGAGCTGACCCATATCCGCAACGGCGACGTCAAGCTGATGATCATCGCCATCGTCATCGCCGGCGTGATCTCGCTGATCGGCGAGATCATCTTCCGCAATGCCGGCCGCGTCAGGGTCTCGTCCGACGACGCCAAGAAGGGCGGCGTCGCCATTCTGGTCGGCGTGGTGGTGATCGCGATTTCGTGGTTCCTGGCGATCGTGATCCGGCTCTCGCTGTCGCGCTCGCGCGAATACCTCGCCGATGCCGGCGCGGTCGAACTGACCAAGAACCCCGATGCGATGATCTCGGCTTTGCTCAAGATCGCCGGCCGCGCCGATATCGACGGTGTGCCCTCCGGCGTCATGGACATGTGCTTCGAGAACGACCCCGACGATTTCGCCGATCTGTTCTCGACCCATCCGTCGGTGACCAAGCGCGTGCAGGCGCTGGTGCAGACGGCGGGCGGGCGCGAGCCGCTGGCTCCGCTTGGGCCGCCGAAGATGGCCGAGCGCCAGACGCTGCCGCACATGGTCGAGGAATCGACCGCCCGCGGCCCCTGGGCGCGCCAGATGACCGGGGGCGGGAGTGCGAGCCCGTAGCTCGCTTTCCAGATCGCGAGGAAACAATCACCGTCATCCCGGGCTTGCCCCGGATCCATCGTAAAGCGCCGTCGTGCCCTATGATGGATCCCGGATCGGCGCCGCTTTGCGGCTTGTCCGGGATGAGGGCAGTGGATCGGAGTAGAGGTAGTTCAAATTGACGCGCGCCGCCCTCACCGCCCGTTCCTGCACCAGTCCAGCGCCTCTTCGAGCCGGTCGTCGCCCCAGAACACTTCGCCATCGCCGGTGACGAAGGTCGGCGCGCCGAAGATGCCGAGCGACTTGGCGTATTCCGTCTCGGCCTTGAGCCGGCCCTTGACCTCTTCGCTGCGGGAGGCGGGGATCGCAACGCCGGGGTCGGCTCCGGCCTGCTTCAGCGCAGCGTGGAGCACGGCCTCCTCGGCGATGTTCTTGCCTTCGCAGAACTGGGCCGTGAACAGCGCCTTCGAGAAGGCCGGCATCCAGCCGGCCTCGCGCCCAGCCAGCGCGACGCGCGCCGCGATCAGCGAGTTCTGCGGAAAGGTCTCGGGCTTGACGAATGTCAGCCCGTTGCGCCCGCCGCGACGGGCCATGTCGCGCCACATATAGCGGCCCTTGTTGGGGTAGAGATTGAAGGGCGAGGTGGTCCAGCCCTGCGCGGCGAAGATCGGCCCGAGCAAAAACGGACGCCAGCGCAGATCGACGCCGGCCTCCTCGGCCAGAGCCTCGATCCGCAGCGCGCTCAGGCAGGAATAGGTCGATGCGAACTCATACCAGAAGTCCAGCACAGGACGATTCGGCATTCAGCCTCCGAGTCGGTCGTCTAGAGATTTGAGTCGCGCAAAGCCGAGTTTCGGCCTCCCGCTGCGCGACCGCAAGGCTGGCGACGGGGCTCGCCAGGTCGTGATCGGGCGTCGTCAACAGCCGATCCATCAGGGTGAGACGCAAATTCGATCAGAAGGTTCCGATTGCGCCCACTATCGGCCTGCGATAGTGCGCCATGATGGTCAAAACACGGCCCCGCCGGGCTGTGATGTTATCCCGGCATGATCGCCATGCCACTGCCGCAGGAAGCCCGTTTATGTCCGAGAAGCGCGTCAAGAAGGTCGTTCTCGCCTATTCCGGCGGGCTGGACACCTCGATCATCCTGAAATGGCTGCAGATCACCTATGGCTGCGAGGTCGTGACCTTCACCGCCGATCTCGGCCAGGGCGAGGAACTCGGGCCCGCGCGCGACAAGGCGCTGTTGCTCGGCATCAAGCCCGAGAACATCTTCATCGAGGACCTGCGCGAGGAGTTCGTGCGCGACTATGTCTTCCCGATGTTCCGGGCCAACGCCGC
>JBKJSB010000247.1:0-15615 GCA_046593015.1 Allobosea sp. | reverse complement strand
ATGTCGGGCGCGCGCGACGGCTACGATATGCTCAACCTGCACCGCAACAAGCGCTCGCTGACGCTGAACCTGAAGACGCCGCAGGGTCTGTGCGTCTTCATGCGGCTGGTCGAGAGCGCCGATGTCGTCGTCGAGAATTTCCGGCCCGACGTGAAGGAGCGGCTGGGCATCGCCTATGACGAACTACGCGAGGTCAATCCACGCATCATCCTGGCCTCGATCTCGGGCTTCGGACAGGACGGCCCCTATCGCGACCGGGCCGGCTTCGACCAGATCGCGCAGGGCATGGGCGGGCTGATGTGGGTCACCGGGATGCCGGGTCAGGGGCCGGTGCGCGCTGGCGCTGCGGTCGCGGATTCGACGGCGGGCCTTTATGCCGCAACCGGCATCATGGTGGCGCTGGCCGAGCGCGAGCGCTCCGGCGAGGGGCAATGGGTCCACACCTCGCTGCTGGAGGCGCAGATCGCGCTTTGCGACTTTCAGGCGGCACGCTGGCTGGTCGATGGCGTCTCACCCGAGCAGGCCGGCAACGACCATCCCTATTCGACGCCGATGGGTGTGCTCGCCACCTCGGACGGCTACATCAATATCGGCGTCGGCGGTCAGGGCCAGTGGCTCAAGCTCTGCGAGGCTCTCGGCCGGCCCGATCTCGCGGCCCATCCCGACTACGCCACGCAGGACGAGCGGCTGCGCCACCGGCCGGCTCTGATGGGCCTGCTGGCGCAGGTTTTCGCCTCCGCATCCTCGGCCGAGTGGCTCGCTCTGTTGGAGGCGCATGGCGTGCCGGCCGGGCCGATCTACCGCATGGACGAGGTTTTTGCCGATCCTCAGGTGCAGCATCTGCGCGTCGCTCAGGATGTGCCGCATCGCGAGCGCGGCAGCGTCAGCCTCGTCGGCCAACCGGTGACGCTGTCGCGGACACCCGCCGCTCTGGTCTCGTCCCTGCCGGAGAAGGGCGCGCATTCCGACGCCATCCTTGAGGAAACGGGCTATTCTGCCGCCGACATCGCGCGCCTGCGGGCGCTGAACGTGATCTGAGGCGGATAATGGCGCAGGTTCGATACGAAGTGGAAAACGGCATCGCCCGGCTGGTCGTCGACCAGCCGGAGAAGCGCAACGCGATGACCTACGCGATGTGGGCGAGCCTTGCCGGCCATGTGGCGCGGGCCGAAGCCGACGCGACCGTGCGCGCGATCGTCGTGACCGGCGAAGGCGAGCGCGCTTTCTGCGCCGGGGCCGACATTTCGCAATTCGGCGAAGTCCGCGACGGCGAGGCCGCGACGCACGCCTATGACAACGCCTATCTCAGCGGTTGCGCTGCGCTCTCCAATGCCGCGAAGCCAGTCATTGCCGTGATACGCGGCGTCTGCTTCGGCGGCGGTGTAGGCCTTGCCATGGCCTGCGACATCAGGCTGGCGCGGGCGGATGCGCGCTTTCGCGTGCCCGCCGCGCGGCTCGGGCTCGGCTACGCCTATGACGGCGTGGCGGCGATGGTGGCGCGGCTCGGATTCGGCGCGACCGCAGACCTGCTGTTCAGCGCCCGCATCGTCGATGCGCGGGAGGCTTTGCGCATGGGCGTGGTCAACGTCCTGTGCGGACAGGAGGATTTCGAGCGGGAGGCCGGCGACTATCTGCGCCGGGTCGCGACCAATGCGCCGCTGACGCTGCGGGCGGTCAAGCAGGCGCTGGTGGCGCTCGGCCAGCCGGAAGCGACACGCGACACGGGTGCGGCGGATGCGGCTGTCGCTGCCTGCTTTTCGAGCGACGACTACAAGGAGGGCCAGAGAGCCTTCAAGGAAAAGCGGGAGCCCGCCTTCACAGGCGCGTAGCCCGCAATCGGGGACCAAGGCATCAATCTTGCGGGGCTCATCCCGCCATCGTGGAGGATTTGGATATGAAGCGTCGGATATTCTGCGCAGGCATCGTCTCTTCGGGACTTGCCGCCTTCACCGTCGCCATGGCGTTCCCCGCCTTCGCGCAGGCCCCGCTCAGCCCGCCGGTGCAGCTCACCGTCGGCTACCAGAAGGTCGGCCATCTCGCGCCGATCACGCTGATCGAGGAGGAGCTCAAGAAGCAGGGCGTCGAGATCAAGCTGGTCGAGTTCGCCCGCTATGCCGATGCGCGGACCGCGCTGCTCGCCGGCTCGCTCGATGTCGCCTCGGTCGGCCCGGCCGACCTTGCGATCGCGCTCGCCAACGGCTCGACCAGCATGGTCGGCATCATGGGCGTCGGCGCCTCGCCGAAATACGTCATCGCCCGCAAGGGCACGAAGTTCGACTCTTGGGACGATATCAAGGGCAAGAAGATCGCGATCGCGCCGGGCTCGGCCGTCTGGTTCCAGTATGCCGCGACGCTGATCGAGAAGGGCATTCCCTACAACTCCTTCAGCGCGATCAACATCCAGGGCGGCGGCGCTAACTTCAATCAGGCGCTGGAGAAGGGCGAGGTCGATGCGATCGTGACCTGGGAGCCCTTCGAGTCGATTCCCGTGATGAAGGGCTATGGCTACTTCGCCAAGAACCTCGACTACTCGACCTCGAAATCGGTCGGCGCGGAACTCGGCATGCTCGCGGCCTCGAAGGCTGCGGCGACGGGCAAGCGCGAGGCGGTGCAGCGCGTCGTCACGGCCTATGTGAAGAAGATGAAGGAGTTGGAGGCTTCGCCGGCCGCCTTCGGCACGGCCATCGCCAAGCTGACCGGGCTGGACGCCGAGGTCTCCGCCGAGATTGCCAAAGTGATCAAGCTCGGGCCGGTGATCACCCCGGCGCAGATCAAGGCGCAGGCCAAGGCCTTCAACGAACTCGGGGTGATTCCGAAGGATGTTTCGGGCGAGATCGAGGCTTATTGGGATGCGAGCTTCCTGGAGACGGCGGCGAAGAGCTAGCACCCTTCCTTCTCCGTTGCGGGAGAAGGTCGCAGCGCGCAGCGCTGACGGATGAGGGGTCGCGCTACCTGTCGAGGCGTGGTCTGTAACAGGCAAACGCGGCCAGCGCAGCCCGACCCCTCACCCAGCCCTCTCCCGCAAGGGGAGAGGGAGTTAGGTTGCGGCTCGCCTTTCGGGCAGAGACCGATCTGGGACGAAAATCATGACCGTCACCACGGCCGAAGCCAGACAACCCGCCGCCGCCCCCTCGGGCGACACGGCGCGCTATCTCTCCGCGCGCCTGCGCCAATACGCCGCCGCGATCCTGTTGCCGCTGACGCTCGTCATCCTGTGGCAGCTCGCCGGCAAGGACGGCTCGCTGGCCGGCGGCGCGCTGCCGACGCCTGACCGTGTCTGGGCGGCGTGGAAGATCTGGGCGTTCGGCACGCCCAACGCCATGAGCCTGTCGCCCTATGTCGGGACCTGGGTGGAGAGCGTTGTGTTCTCTGCGCAGCGCGTCGCCAAGGGCTTTGCGCTGGCGATCGTCGTCGGCGTGCCGCTTGGCATCCTGATCGGCTGGTCGAAGCTGGCGCAAGCCATGGTCGATCCGACGATCCAGTGGCTGCGGCCGGTGCCGATCACGGCCTGGCTGCCGATCTCGATCGCGATCTTTGGCATTGCCGATTTCGGTGCGGTGTTCCTGATCACCATCGGCGCGTTCTACCCGATCGTGATCAACACCACGCAGGGCGCGCGCGATGTCGAGAAGAACTGGATCCGCGCCGCGCAGATGATGGGGGCGGGCAAGCTCGACATCCTGCGCCGGATCGTGCTGCCGGCCGCCCTGCCCTCGATCTTCACCGGGCTTAGGATCGGGCTCGGCATCGGCTGGACGGCCGTGATCGTCTCCGAGATGGTCGCGGTGAAGTCGGGCCTCGGCTACGTGCTGTGGGACGCCTATTATGTCGGGCGCATGGACATCGTCATCGCCGACATGGTCTCTATCGGCCTTGTCGGCTTCCTGTCGGACTGGCTGATCGTCCGGCTGGAGATGTGGGTGCTGAAATGGCGCCGTCTCCAGAGCTTCAACAGTTGAGCGAGACGATGGGCATGATCACCTTCGACGCGGTCTCGAAGACCTATGGCGGGCCGGGTGGCGTCCGAGCGCTCGATGCCGTCGATTTCACCATCGGCGAGGGCGAGTTCGTTGCGCTGCTCGGACCATCGGGATGCGGGAAATCGACCCTGCTGAACCTGCTCGCCGGCTTCGAGCCGCTCAGCGAGGGCGTGCTCACCTTCGACGGCAAGACGATCGGCAAGCCGGGGCCGGATCGTGGCGTCGTTTTCCAGGAGGCCGCGCTGCTGCCCTGGCTCAGCGTCTGGGAGAATGTCGTCTTCGGCCCCAAGGTGCAGGGCACGCCCAAGGCGGAATATGAGGCCAAGGCGCGCGAGATTTTGCAGGTGGTAGGGCTTGAAAAATTCCACGAGGCGCTGCCGGTGCAGCTTTCGGGCGGCATGCGCCAGCGCGTCGGCATCGCCCGCGTGCTGGTGATGGAGCCGCGCGCGCTCCTGATGGACGAGCCGTTCGGGGCGCTCGACGCGCAGACCCGGCTTTCGATGCAGCAATTGCTGCTGGAGGTCTGGCAGCGGCTGAAGACCACCGTGCTCTTCGTCACCCACGACATCGACGAGGCGATCCTGCTCGCCGACCGGGTCTGCGTGATGACCGCGCGACCGGGTCGGATCACGCGCGACATCCCGATCTCCCTGCCAAGGCCACGTTCGCTCGACGACCTGACGACGTCCGACTTCACCCGTTTCAAGGCGATGATCATGGCGCAGATGCGCGGCGTCGCGCACTGAGGACCGACGATGGCCAATCCCCGCATCCCCTACCGGCTGTCCTCGCAGCGCGCGCAACTGCCGCCGCTGAAGGGGAAGCGCATCCTCGTCCACCTCGTCGTCAACGTCGAGCACTGGCAGTTCGACCAGCCCATGCCGCGCACCATCATCACGCCGCCGCATGGCCGCGAGACGGTGCCCGACGTGCCGAATTTCTCCTGGGCCGATTACGGCATGCGCGCCGGCCTGCCGCGCATCCTGAAGCTGTTTTCCGACCGCAAGCTGCCGGCCTCGGCCAGCTTCAACGCCGGCGTGATCGAGGCCTATCCGGCAGCCAGCGAGGCGATGCTGGAAGCCGGCTGGGAGTTCATCGGCCACGGTATCCACCAGAAGGCGATGAACCATATCGACGGCGGCGAGGAGGCGTTGATCGTGGGCGCGCTGGAGCGCATCCAGCGCTTCACCGGGCATCGACCGCGCGGCTGGCTCTCGCCCGGCCTGCGCGAAACTGTCGATACGCCGGACCTGCTGCGCAGGAACGGCATCGATTATCTCTGCGACTGGTGCGTCGACGATCTGCCGAGCTGGATGGCGACGACACACGGCCCGATGGTGGCGATGCCCTACAATCTCGAGATCAACGACTCGATCGTCTACGCGATCGAGCGCCACGCCACCGGCGAGATGGCCAAACGGCTGGCGCATACGCTGCGGCTGTTCGAGGAGGAAACGAGTGAGAACCCGCGCGTGCTCGCCATCGGGCTCCATCCGCATCTGATCTCCGTGCCGCATCGCTTTCACGAACTCGTCCAGATGGTCGAGATGCTGCAGGCCTCCAGCGAGGTCGCCTTCGTGACCGGCAGCGAGATCTGCGACTGGTACATGGCCGCCGAACCTTTGAGGGCATGAGGTTTCAAACTTCATCCCGTCGTCCCGGACAAGCGGCGAAGCCGCGCCGATCCGGGACCCATTCCAGACCATCTCCGAAAGGCGTTCCGGAATGGATCCCGGGTCTCCGCTGCGCTGCGCCCGGGACGACAACGCGAAATCAGTCAAAAAAGGACATCAGATGGACCTGAAACTGACCGGCCGCCGCGTCCTGATCACCGGCGGCTCGAAAGGCATCGGCGAGGCCTGCGCCCGCGTCTTCCTCAGTGAGGGCTGCTCGGTCGTGCTCGTCGCGCGCGATGCCGACCGGCTCGCGGCGACGGCCGCCGCGCTCGGCGAGGCCAACCGGGTCGCGACGTGTGCGGCCGACCTTTCGCAGGGGGCCGAGCGCGAGCGCGTGGCGACGGCCTTCCCCGACATCGACATATTGGTGAACAATGCCGGCGCGATCCCCGGCGGCGGGCTGCTCGACCTCTCGATGGAGACCTGGGAGGCCGCCTGGGCCCTCAAGGTGATGGGCTACATCCACCTGACCAAGCTCTATCTGACGCAGATGAAGGAGCGGCGGGCCGGCATTATCGTCAACATCATCGGCGGGGCCGGCCGCAGCCCACGCTACGACTATGTCTGCGGCGGCACCGGCAACGCGGCGCTGATGGCCTTCACCTCGGCCGTCGGCGGAAAATCGGTCGACTGGGGGGTGCGCGTTATGGGCATCAACCCGTCGCAGACCCGCACCGACCGGATCATTTCGCTCAGCAAGAAGCGCGCTGCGACCTCGCTCGGCGACGAATCGCGCTGGGAGGAGATGCTCAAGAACCTGCCCCTCGACCGGCTGATCGAGCCCGACGAGATCGCCAACGCCGCCGCCTTCCTGGCCTCCCCGGCCTGCGGCTATGTCAGCGGCACGGTGCTGGATGTCGATGGGGGCGGGGCGTTCCGGGGGTAGACCTCGTCGAACCTCATTGCCAGTTGACTCACCCTCCCCGTCATCCCGGACAAGCCGCGTAGCGGCGCAGCTTCGGGATGACATGGTGGTTCTGCCGCCTGTTCAACCAGACCTCTTATGATGGCCGGCTCAGCCGCCCGCCCATCAGCGGCTCCGGCACGCCCGTCGTCGATGGCAGGCTCAGCGGCAGGCCCTTGACCGAGCGGATCGCCAGATAGGCGAAGGTCTGCGCCTCCAGCGCGTCGCCGTCCCAGCCGGCCGCCTCGACCGGCTCGACGGGGACGCCGAGCCGGTCGGCCAATCGCGCCATGAAGTGTCGGTTCAGCCGGCCGCCGCCGCCGACGAGCCAGCGCGCGGGCGCGCGCGGGACATGGCGCAAAGCGGCGACGAGGCTCTCGATGGTGAAAGCTGCCAGCGTCGCCGCGCCGTCCTCGTCCGAGAGCGGCTCGACGACCTGCGCGCGGCGGTGGAAATCGTTGCGGTCGAGCGATTTCGGGGCAGGCCGGTCGAAATACGGATTGTCCATGAAGCCGGCGACGAGATCGGCATGGACGCGGCCGCTGGCCGCGAGAGCGCCGTCAACGTCGAAACTAAGGCCGCGCCGGCGCAGCACGAAATCGTCGAGGATCGCGCTGGCGGGGCCGGTGTCGAAGGCGACCACGCTCTCGCCGTCGATGTAAGTCACGTTGCCGACGCCGCCGAGGTTCAGCACCATCACCGGCTGCGGCAGCCTCTGCGCCAGCGCCCGATGATAGAGCGGCGCAAACGGCGCGCCCTCGCCGCCGGCCGCGACATCGGCGTAGCGGAAGCGGTCGATGGTCGGGATGCCCAGCGCATCCGCCACCGCCGGCCCGTCGATGAGCTGGCGGGTGAAGCGCAGGTCGGGCCGGTGATAGACCGTCTGGCCGTGCAGGCCGACGAGGTCGATACCGGCGGGATCGCGTTTTTGCTCCGCGATGAAGGTCTCGATCGCCGCAAGATGGTCTGCGGTGACGGCCGCTTCCAGTTCGATCAGCGGCTCGGTCAGCGCGCGCTCTGCCTGCGCGACCAGCGCCTGCAATGCGGCCTTGGTCCCGGGCCGATAGGGATAGGACGCGCCGGCCCCGAACGAGACCGCGTCGCGCCCGTCGCTGGTGACCAGCGAGACGTCGATGCCGTCCATCGAGGTGCCGCTGATGACGCCGATGGCGGTGAGGCTGGGCTTGTCCAGAGATGCCTTCAAGGCAGAAATACTCCGTTCGCACCACCCGCGCCGTCATCCCGGACAAGCGGAGAAGTCGCGCAGATCCGGGATCCATCATAGGGCGAAGTCGGCACTCTAGGATGGATCCCGGAGCTCCGCTTCGCTACGTCCGGGATGACGGCGCAGTTGGATCACCCGAATACGGACGCTCATTCTCCCGGCTGCGGGCCGTCATAGCCGGCGATGATGACGAGATCGACCGGGCCGACATTGGCGAGGTGCTTTACCGCCGCCTGGTATTCCGGCGAATCGTAGCAGGCGCGCGCCGTCTCGACGTCCTTGAACTCGACGACGACGTTGTGCTTGCGGCCCTCGCCGCGGGCGAGCTTGTAATCGCCGCCGCGCACCGCGAAGCGCCCGCCATATTTGGCGAAGGCGACCGCGTTCAGCGCGCGATAGGCGTCGTATTCACCCTGATTCTGGACATCGAGCCGCGCGATCCAATAGCCCTTCGCCATGGCGTCAGACCCCCTCGACCACGACGATGTCGATCTCGCCCGCGCCCTCGCGGAGCTTCCGGGCAGCCGCGTATTCCGGCGAGTTGGCATAGGCCCTGGCCGAGTCGAAATCGGCGAACTCGATGACGACGTTGCGGGCGCAGCCGACGCCTTCTGCCACCGTCATCGCGCCGCCGCGCACGATCGGCGTGCCGCCATAGATCTTCATCGCCTCGCCGGCCTTGGCGGCGTAAGCCCCCCATTGCGTCGCGTTGGTCACCTTCGCGCGCGCGATCACATATCCCTTGGGCATGTCGGCATCCGTTTCTGATTGGCTTCGATTGGCAGCGCCAAGCTTATGAGGCGGCAGCGATCTCGTCCATGATCGCGGCCGTCGCGCCACGCGGGTCTGCCGCGCGGATGATGGGACGCCCGACGACGAGATGATCGACGCCGGCGCGGATCGCCTCGCCAGGCGTGAGCGTGCGCTTCTGATCGCCGGCGGCGCCGCCCGCGGGGCGGATTCCCGGCGTCACGATCAGCATGTCGCGGCCGATCACGTCGCGAACGATCTCGGTCTCGGCGGCCGAGCAGACGATGCCGTCGATGCCTATGGTGCGGGCCTGCTCGGCGCGCAGGCGAACGAGATCGCGCACGGCGAGGCTGTAGCCGGCGTCGCGCAGATCGCCATCGTCATAGGAGGTCAGCGCCGTGACCGCGAGCAGCTTGAGGGGGCTGTCGCCCCGCCCCTCGACCGCGCCGCGCATGGTCTGCGGATAGGCATGCACGGTCAGGAAGGTGACGCCGAGGCTGGTCAGCGAATCGACGCCTTCGGTCACCGTATTGCCGATGTCGTGCAGCTTCAGGTCGAGGAAGACCTTCTTGCCCTCACTGAGGAGCTGGCGGGCGAGGTCGAGGCCGCCGGCGAAGGCGAGGCGATATCCGATCTTGTAGAAGCTCGCCTCGTCGCCGAGCGCACCGACGATGCGGTAGGCGTCCCAGATCGTGGGCACGTCGAGCGCGACGATCAGCCGGTCGCGGATGTCGTTGCTCGTCATTTGGCCCTCCGTCATTTGCGGCGATGGGCCATGATTCGACACGGGACGCAAGCGCTCAGGCCGCGTCCTTCATCACCTGCTCGAACACCTGCGCCCAGACCTCGGCCGTCTGCGCGCCCGAGACCGCGAGCTTGCCGTCGACGATGAAGAAGGGCACGCCGGTGACGCCGACCTGTTGGGCATGCGCCTCCAGCCCGATGACGGTCTCGCGCAACTCGTCATTGGTCAGCTCCTCGCGCGCCGCCTGCTCGTCGAAACCCTGCTCGACGGCGATCGCGACCAACGTCTCCAGATCGCCGATGTCGCGGCCCTCCTGGAAATAGGCCCTGAACAGGGCTGCCTTCATGTCGCTGCCGCGCTGCACGGTCGACGCCGCGGCGACCAGCATATGGGCCATGCGGGTGTTGACGCTCTTCGTCACCTTGCCCCAGTTGAAGGTGACGCCGCTTTCCAGCGCGGCCTCCGAGAGCCTGATCTCGATTTCCTTGCGCTTGCCCGGGCCGAACTTGGCGTCGAGATAGGCGGTGCGGTCCATGCCTTCTGGCGGCATGTCGGGATTGAGTTCGTAGGGCAGCCAGGTGATGGCGACCTTGTCGGTCAGGCCGTGCTGTGCCAGCGCCGTCTCGAGCCGCGCCTTGCCGATGAAGCACCACGGACAGACGATGTCGGAGACGATCGCGATGGGGAGTTTGTCTTGCATGATCGCTCCTTCGCGATGATGGCGGTTCAGGCGGGCGGGTAGGCGTGCAGAACGCCATGCCGATCCTCGACACTGGCTCCCGCTGCCGGGCCACATCCGAACGACGAGGCCGCGACCGGAACCTTCCCGGCCCCGCCGGGGATATCGAGGATATAAGTCGGCTGGCACAGCCCTGAAAGATGGCCGCGCAGGCGTTTGACGAGGGCCTGCCCCTCCGCCAGCGATAGCCGGAAATGGCCGGTGCCGGGCGCGAGGTCGGGATGGTGCAGGTAATAGGGCTTGACCCGGTTCTCGACGAAAGCCCGCATCAGCGCGCCAAGCGTCTCGACATCGGTGTTGACGCCCCTCAGGAGCACGCTCTGGCTGATCAGGACATGGCCTGCATCCGCCAGCCGGGCCAGCGCCGCGCAGGCTTCCGCCGTGAACTCGCGCGGGTGGTTGGCGTGGATGGCGATGTAGCTCGCCTTGCCGGGGACGCGCAGCGCACGGGCATAATCGGCGGTGATGCGCTCGGGCTGGACCATCGGCACGCGGGTATGCCAGCGCGCCACCCTGATATGCGGGATCGCCGCCAGCCGGCGCGCCACCTCACGGATGCGGCGGCCCGACAGGATCAGCGGGTCGCCGCCTGTCATGATGACTTCCCAGATCTCCGGCTGCGCAGCGAGATAAGCCAATGCCGCGTCGAGCTTTTCGCCGGTCAGCGCGTCGCCCCCGGGGCCGACCATCTCGCGGCGGAAGCAGAAGCGGCAATAGACCGGGCAGGCATGAACGAGCTTGAGCAAAGCGCGGTCGGGGTAGCGATGCACCACGCCCTCGACGGGAGAATGCGCCGCGTCGCCGATCGGATCGGCCCGTTCCTGCGGCAGCGTCACGAGTTCGGCGGCGTCGGGAATGAACTGCCGAGCGATCGGGTCGGCCGGGTCGCTCGCATCGATCAGCGCCGCCATCGCCGGCGTCACCGACACCGCATAGCACGACGCGACCTGCTGCAAGGCGTCGCGTCGCGAGGGTGCGACCAGGCCCTGCGCGATCAGCGCATCGATGCTGCGGAGCGGGGTGTGGACCGTCATGCCCCTCCCCTGCACGGTTGCGCGACCGGCGTCCAGAGCACGTCCTCGATGCTGCGCGCATTGGTGCAGAGCATAACCAGCCGGTCGAAGCCGAGCGCGATGCCCGAGGCCTGCGGCATCTGGCCCAAGGCGGCGAGAAAATCCTCGTCTATCGGGTAGCGCTCGCCATGGATGCGCGCCTTCTCGTCCATGTCGGCCTCGAAGCGCCGCCTTTGCTCGTCAGGGTCGGTCAATTCGCCGAAGGCGTTGGCGAGTTCGACGCCGCAGGCGTATAGTTCGAAGCGCTCGGCCACGCGCGGATCGCCGGGCTTCGGGCGGGCCAGCGCCGCTTCCGAAATCGGGTATTCGCACAGGATCGTGGCGCAGCCCCGGCCCAGATGCGGCTCGACGCGCTCCGACAGGATGCGGCTGTAGATGTCCGACCAGCTGTCGTCGGCGGCGACGCGGATGCCGGCCTCGGCGGCATCCGCCGCGAGCGCCGGGCGATCGAGATGGAGATCGGCCGCCACCGTGCGCAGCAGGTCGATTCCGGCATGGCGCAGGAAGGCCTCCTGCACGGTCAGGCGTTCCGGCTCGGCGAAG
The DNA here is from genome assembly GCA_046593015.1 of Allobosea sp. Classification (GTDB taxonomy): domain Bacteria; phylum Pseudomonadota; class Alphaproteobacteria; order Rhizobiales; family Beijerinckiaceae; genus Allobosea. The sequence goes on along the minus strand of JBKJSB010000247.1, from coordinate 3,980 downwards.
GGGTCGGCCTCGGCGTCGCGCCAGCGCAACGTGGTTACGCCCGCCGCCCTTGCCGCCTCGCCCAGCAGCGCTGCACAATCGGCCATCAGCACGCCGTAGGTTTCCCCAGCCCGATACCATTCCAGCATCGTGAATTCGGGGTGGTGCAGCGCCGTGCGCTCGCGGTTGCGGAAGACGCGGGCGAAATCGAAGATGCGCGGCTCGCCGGCCGCCAGCAGCTTCTTGGCCGCGAACTCCGGCGAGGTGTGCAGGTAATAGGGATGGCCTCGCCCAGCATCGTCGATCAGCGTCGTCCCAAAGCCGTGCAGATGCGTCTCGTTTCCGGGCGAGACCTGGAGGATCGCCGCCTCGACCTCGACGAAATCGCGCGCCTCGAACCAGCGTCGCAACGCCGCCTTGATGCGTCCGCGCGCCAGCAAAGCCGGCCGCCGGTCGGCATGGATGTCGGGCCGCCAGAAGGGCGGGTTCTGGTCGGACATGATCGGCCGGTCAGCCCGCTTGTTTCAACAGCGCATCGCGCAGGATGTCGTTGATGCGCGTCTGCCAGCCCGGCCCACCCGCCTTGGCGCGCTCCAGCACGTCCTGGTCGAGCCGCAGCGAAACCAGCTTCTTGGTCGGGGTCTTCTGCGGCCCGCGCTCGCCCTGGCGACGGCGATGCTCGCGCATCAGTTCGACGAGATAAGGCGGCAGAACCTCGTAGGCGGGACGCATCAGCGCGAAATCAGCGTCAGTGAGTTCGCGCACTTCTCCATCTTCATTGGTCAAAGGCGGCAGGTCGATGATCGGCTTAGGCTGCTGCTTGCTCATATTTCGCCACTTCCCTTGCATTGGCCTTGCGAAAGCTGATCACACGAATGCCGCCCGGAATCGGGGCGAACACGCGGTCGCCGATCAAACCGGACGAAACGAAACGCGGTTCCGGATACGGGAACCGGGTGTCCTCATGCGTTTCGGCCGTTTCCCAGGCGAAGCCATCGACGAGCCGGAAAGACAATCCCCGCTCGCGGATGTTCCGCTCATTCTTTGCAGGATCGAAATCGAGCTTCACACTTTAATTGTATCTACAGACGCAGAAAGTCAAGCTCTGGCGATCGGCTGGCTTCCGTTTTCGGTCATGATGGAGTAGTTGCGCGGCAATGAATTTTCGCGCGGCCGGAGCCGCGTTCAGGTCAGGGACACCGCATCGTGGTCAAGGTCATCGCCTCCTCCGTCCGCAAGGGCAATGTGCTCGAGCTCGACGGGCATCTCTGCTCGGTGCTCTCGGCCGAGAGCTTCTTCCCCGGCAAGGGCACGCCGACGACGCAGATCGACATGCGCCGCATCCATGACGGCACCAAGATGACGCAGCGCTACAAGACGACCGAACAGGTCGAGCGCGCCTATGTCGAGGACCGCGATTTCACCTATCTCTATCAGGACGGCGAGCAATACGTCTTCATGAACCCGGAGAGCTTCGACCAGATCAATGTCGACGGCGACGTGGTCGGCGACATGGCCCCCTATCTCCAGGAAGGCATGAAGGTCACGCTCTCGGTCTTCGAGGAGAAGGCGGTCTCGATCGAGCTGCCGCAGCGCGTCACCTGCGAGGTGGCGGAGACCGAACCGGTGACCAAAGGCCAGACGGCCTCGTCCTCCTACAAGCCGGCGATCCTGACCAATGGCGTGCGCACCTCCGTGCCGCCCCATATCGGCCCCGGCGTGCGCATCGTGGTGATGACCGAGACGGGCGCCTATGTCGAGCGCGCCAAGGACTGAGCAGGCCGCCCTGCTGTAAAGCGCTTGCGAGCACCTATATCGCCAACGCGACGGGCCCGTCCGGGCCCGTTTTCGTTTCCAAGGATGCTCCCATGCCGATTACTGCCCGCTCCGCCGCGCTTGCCGGTTTCGCCCAGACGCTAAAGGCGCTCGACGCCATCCTCGACAAGGCCCTCGAACAGGCCACCGCACGCAAGATCGCGCCCGAGGTGCTGCTGAACGCGCGGATCGCGCCCGACATGCTGCCCTTCACGCGCCAGATCCAGCTCACCTGCGATTTCGCCAAGAATGCGGTCTTCCGCCTCTCCGGAGCCGAGAACCCGAAGATGCCCGACGTGGAGACGAGCTTCGAGGAGCTGAAGGCGCGGATCGGCAAGACGCTGGGCTTCGTCGAGGGCGCCGACGAGGCCACGCTCGACGCGGGTCTTGGCCGGGACGTCACCTTCCCGCGCGGCCCCTCGGCGACCGTGACGATGCAGGGCGAGCGCTATCTCACCCTGTTCGCGGTCCCGAATTTCTATTTCCACGCCGCGACCGCCTACGCGATCCTGCGCCAGAACGGCATCCAGATCGGCAAGAGCGATTTCCTGCACGGCGTGCTCGATAGCTGAGACGCGGCCTTGAAACGGACACACCCTGTGTCCATATGAGTGTCACGGCGATGTCGAGGACGGTCCAAAGTCCTCCGGCGCCGGTGAAGACGGCCATGAGCCGAACGTTTGACGCCGGATGTACGCGCACCCGTTCAGGACATGGCCGTTGGTTCATTCCGAGGCCCGTAGCGGACATCCGCTGCGGGTCTTTTCGTTTCTTGGCTCTCGGTCGCTGCCCATACCCGTCATGGTCGGGCCTGTCCCGACCATCCACGTCTTGAGCTGTCGAGCGCTACGTCCAGGACGTGGATGCTCGGCACAAGACCGAGCATGACGGCGAGGGCTGATCCCGCGCCTTGTCAATCCTGCAAAAACTGGTTCCCCAGCCGCTCCGCGCCCAGCGTGCTGGCAGGCCCATGGCCCGGCAGGAACTGCACGTCATCGCCGAGCGGCAGGAGCTTGGTCTTGATCCCCGAGATCAGCAGCTCATGGTCGCCGCCGGGCAGGTCGGTGCGGCCGACGGAGCCTGCGAAGACCGTGTCTCCCGCGAGCAGGAAGCGCACATCCTTCTGGAAGAAGGTGACGTGGCCCGGACTGTGGCCGGGCACGTGATGCACGAGGAAAGCCACGTCGCCGACCGAGACCGTGTCGCCCTCGTTCAGCCAGCGCGTCGGCGTCACCGGACGCAAGCCGGCCATGTCGAAACGCAGTCCCTGCTGCGGCAGCGAATCGAGCAGCGGCTTTTCCGCCTCATGGGGACCGATGACCGGCAGCGACAGCGCCTCGGCGAGGTCGGTCGCGCCGCCGGCATGGTCGATATGGCCATGGGTCAGCCAGATCGCGGCCGGCGTCACGCCGAGTTCCATCAGCGCCCCCTGGATGCGGTCGATATCGCCGCCGGGATCGACGATCGCGGCCTGCATGGTCCTGGTGCACCAGACGATCGAACAGTTCTGCTCGAACAGGGTGACGGGCACGACGGCGATGCCGAGCGGGGACTTTGGCTGGTCGGTCATCTTCGATTCCTGTCAAACGCCCTCATCCTGAGGAGCGCCGAAGGCGCGTCTCGAAGGATGCTCCAGATGTGTCCGGAGCCTGCTGGAGCATCCTTCGAGACGCAAGCCGCGCTTGCTCCTCAGGATGAGGGCTTGTTTAAGCGGCAACGCGTTACCGCCGGCAGCGATCCGCCAGCAGCACGCGGTATTCCGCCAGCGATTCGTCCATCTGGCGGACATTCTGCTCGCGCCGCGCACCCGTAAGGCAGGTTGCGAAGACGCCGCGCGCCTTCTGCAGGAAGCCGACATGCTCGCGCCAGACGCGGCACTGCTCAGGCAGCGACGCCGTCCCGACCGCGCGCAGCCGCGTCAGCTCGCGCTGCATGCCGCCCTCGTTCTGGAACAGGTCGCGCGAGCAGGTCGCCGGCACGGGCTGCTGTGCTTGCGCGAGGTTTGCGGCGAGCAGACCCAGCCCTGCGAGAAAGAGCGTCCTCATCCGAGGTTCAACTCCTTGAAGAAGTCGTTGCCCTTGTCGTCGATGACGATGAAGGCGGGGAAATCCTCGACCTCGATGCGCCAGACCGCCTCCATGCCGAGTTCGGGGTATTCCAGCACCTCGACCTTGCGGATGCAGTCC
>JBKJSB010000183.1:0-4541 GCA_046593015.1 Allobosea sp. | reverse complement strand
ATCCTCGGGCAGGAGGGGCGCGGCTTCTACGCGATCATGAGCAATTTCCAGAACGAGCGCACCGTGATCGGCGCGATGGCGATCGGCGAGGCGCAGGCCGCGATCGAGCTGACGCTGGACTACGTCCGCACGCGGAAGGCCTTCGGCGCGCCGCTTTGGGACAAGCAGGTCATCCGCCAGAAGCTGGCGACGCTGGCGAGCAAGGTCGAGGCCGGCCGGCAGCTCGTCTACCATGCGGCCTGGCTCGATGCGCAGGGTTTCGACGCCACCCGCGAGGTCTCGATGGTCAAGGCTTACTGCGGCGAACTGGTCAACGAGGTGATGTATGCCTGCCTGCAGTTCCATGGCGGTATGGGTTTCATGCGCGAAAGCACGATCGAGCGCATGACCCGCGACGCCCGCGTCCAGTCGATCGGCGGCGGCGCGACGGAGGTCATGCTGGAAGAGGTCGCGAAGCGGCTGTGAGCGGTTGTTCCACCTTTCCCATTTCTGCGTTGTCGTCCCGGGCGCAGCGCACAGACCCGGAACCCATTCCGGAACGCTCCCCGGAGATGGTCCGGAATGGGTCCCGGATCGGCGCGGCTTTGCCGCTTGTCCGGGATGACGCGCGGTGAGTGCCACGGTCGAACGAAACTCTCGTGACCCCGTCGAATCCGGTTCGCGCCGCCTCATCCTCGACACGGCCGCGCGACTGCTGCGCTCGGGTGGCTATCATCAGACGACATTGCGCGAGGTCGCCGAGGCGGTCGGAATCCGCAAGGCGAGCCTCTACTATCACTTTGCCTCCAAGGAGGAGATCGTAGAAGCGGTCGCCAATGACGGCGTGCGCTTCGTCCATGATGCGGTCTCGCAGGCGCTTGAGGACACCGCCGACGCACCGCCGCGCAAGCGGCTGGAGGCGGCGGTCGCGGCTCATCTCACCGCGTTGCACGGCCATGGCGACTACACCTCCGCCAGCATCAAGGCCTTCAGTTTCGGAGCGATTCCCGCGCCCGAAAGCGTGCGCCGGGTCCGCCGCGCCTATGAGGAGGTCTGGCGTGGATTGATCGCGGAGATGCAGGCGGCCGGCGTGCTGTCTCCCGAGCGTTCCGCCGAAACCTTGCGCTATTTCCTGCTGGGAGCCCTCAACGGCTCGATCGACTGGCAGCGGCCGGGCCGCTTCGACGCCGCCGAACTGGCGCGCGAATTCACGGCTCTGATCGCGCCGCATAACGATGGCGTGAAACCCTAGCGACTTCCTCCGCGCCTGTGCTCAGATGGTGCGCGACAGGAATGCTGCGCCGCACCCGCGATCGCGCCGGCGCAATGAGGCAAGGTTACGGACGGGCATGGAATCCATCTACTGGTCGATCACCTACGCCTGCCACCGCAAATGCGTGCATTGCTACGAGGACAAGTTCCGTCCCTATGTGCGCAATGCGCTCGGCGACGTCGTCGGCCAGACGATGCAGAACTGGCCGCGCGTGCTCGAGAACCTGCCCGAGGCCATGACCTATCTCGATCTGGAGCAGGCCATCCCCGGCGGCGGCTGGCAGGAGCGGCGGGGCCGGATCATCCTGTCGGGCGGCGAAGTGCTGATCGACGCCATCCGCGAGCCGGCGCTTTATCCGCTGCTGGAGGCGCTGCGGGACCGCTATGCCGATCGCGGCGGCGTCAATGTCGTGGTCCAGACCACCGGCGACCTCCTGACCGAACAGATCATCCGTGAACTTGTCGAGCGCGGCGTGTGGATGATCTCCGTCGCCGGCATGGACGATTTCCATGTCGGGCTTGAGGGGGCCAAGCGCGATCCGCTGCAGGCGCGGCTGATCGACTGGTTCGAGGCCGCCGGCATGCAGCGCTCCGGGCTTCAGCACCAGACACGCAAATGGCACGAGGAGGAGGGGCCGATCTTCTCCTTCTTCGGGGCGACGCCGGACGCCTGGATCGGCCGGCTCTGGCCACGCGGCCGGGCCTGGAAGAACGGGCTGTCTACCGCGACCATGGCCGACAATTTCTGCAACCGCTGGTCGGGGGGCCTGGGCTTCCTGAACCACCGCTATTCCGGCTCCGAGGTCGCGATCGACGCAGGCGGCGACGTCTATCCCTGCTGCATGAAGACCAGGCTGCCAATCGGAAACCTGACGCAGGAGCCGCTCATCGGCATCCTCGATTCGCTGGTCGGCCACCCGGTCTACGAGGCGATCAACTCCGGCCATCCCGAGCGGATGGGGCTCAAGCATGGCTGGGACCTGGACACCTACATCGCCAAGGCGCAGACCGTGCAGCCCAAGGGCGGCGAATACCGCAACCTCTGCATCGGCTGCGACAGGTTCCACGAGGAGGTGCTCGGCCCGGTGATCGCCCGCATCCGCGAGGAGCGGCTGGGCGGTGTGCGCCGGGTGGCTGCGGAGTGATAACGCTTCGATCGGCTAACTCAGCCCTCATCCTGAGGAGCAGCCGAAGGCTGCGTCTCGAAGGATGCCTCAGTTCACGCCGGAGACATCTTGAGCATCCTTCGAGACGCCGCTGCGCGGCTCCTCAGGATGAGGGCGGATGGATAGACAGAAGGACGAGGACATGATCACCCGCCGCGACACGCTTCGCCTTGCCGCCGCTGCCGGCGCCTCGGGCCTCCTCGGTCCCTCCTTCGCGCAGGGCAAGGCGATTACCGCCGCCGACTGGCCGGCCATCGTCGCCAGGGCGAAGGGACAGACCGTCTACTGGAACGCCTGGGCCGGCGACGAGCGCACCAACAGCTTCATCGCCTGGGTCGGGCAGGAGGTGAGCAAGGCCTATGGGGTGACGATCAACCATGTCCGCCTGCGCGATACGGCCGAGGCCGTCACCCGCGTGGTGGCCGAAAAGCAGGCCGGGCGCGAGAGCGGCGGCAGCGTCGACCTGATCTGGATCAACGGCCCGAACTTCCTCGCAATGAAGAACCAGAAGCTGCTCTACGGCCCCTATGTCGAGGCGCTGCCGAACTGGGCCTTCGTCGATACCACCAAGAAGCGCTCCAACATCGTCGATTTCACCGTGCCGGTGGAGGGCTTCGCCACGCCGTGGCGCATGGCGCAGGTGGTGTTCCTTTATGACAGCGCCCGCACGCAAGCCGCCAGCCTGCCGCGCTCGGTCCCTGCGATGATCGGCTGGGCAAAAGCCAATCCCGGCCGCCTGACCCATCCGACGATCCGTAACTTCCTCGGCTCGACGTTCATGAAGCAGGCGCTCTACGAACTCGCGCCCAATCCCGAAATTCTCGATGCCACGCCCGACGATACCGGCTTTGCAGCGACGACCGCGCCGCTCTGGGCCTGGTATGACGAGTTGCGCCCCAACCTCTGGCGGCAGGGCAGGGAGTTTCCCGAGACCGGCCCGGCCCAGCGCCAGCTCCTGGTCGATGGCGAGATCGACTTCTACATCTCCTTCAGCCCGGCCGAGGCCGCGACCGGCATCGCCAACCGGCAATTGCCGCAGACGGCCCGCGTCTTCGTGCTGGAGCGCGGCACCATCGGCAACACCTCCTTCGTGGCGATCCCTTACAACGCCGCCAATGCCGAGGCCGCGATGGTGGTCTCGAACTGCCTGCTGGAGCCGGCGACGCAAGCCCGCGCGCAGGACCCGCGCAACATGGGCAATTTCACCGTGCTCGATCTCGACAAGGTGCCAGCCGCCAGCCGCGCTTTGTTCGCGCGGCCCGACGGCGTGCCGGCGCTGCCGACCAATGCCGAATTGGGCGCTGTCCTGCCCGAGCCGCATCCCGGCTGGATGACCCGGATCACGATGGAATGGGAAAAGCGCTATGTGCGGTGAGCGTATCGGCCTTCGACCACCCTCAGCCCTCATCCTGAGGAGCGGCCGTCAGGCCGCGTCTCGAAGGATGCTCCAGAGCGCGCTGGAGGATCCTTCGAGACGCCGCTTCGCGGCTCCTCAGCCTGAGGGTTCTGTTTTCCGCTCCTCGTGATCTCGTCCCCGCCGCCCAGTCTCAGCATCGTCATCCCGATGCTGAACGCCGCCCCCGCGCTACCTGCGGCCATCGCTCAATTCGACGCAGCCAAGACTGGCGGCCTTGTCGCCGACATCATCGTCAGCGACGGCGGCTCGCTAGACGACACCGTCGCTCTCGCGAGAACCGCTGGCGCGAATATCGTCACCGGCCCACCGGGCCGCGGCCACCAACTCGCGCTCGGCGCGCAGGCAGGCCAAGGCGACTGGCTGCTCTTCCTCCACGCCGACACCCACCTCGATCCCGGTTGGGAGGCGGCCGTGACCGACTTCATCGCCGCGAAAGGCGAGAACCACGCCGCCGCGTTCACCTTCGCCCTCGACGACGACGCGCCCGCCGCCCGCCGTCTCGAACGCATGGTCGCCTGGCGCTGTCGCCGGCTGGCGCTCCCCTATGGCGACCAGGGCCTGCTGATCTCGCGAAAGCTCTACGACGGACTCGGCGGTTTTGCGTCGATCCCGCTGATGGAGGATGTCGATCTCGTCCGCCGCATCGGCCCCAACCGCCTGACGATCTTAGACCCCCGCGCTGTGACCAGCCCCGCGCGCTATCGCCG
>JBKJSB010000015.1:0-4139 GCA_046593015.1 Allobosea sp. | reverse complement strand
GTTCAGGCGAAAAATTGTCGAGATTGACGCCAGTGATCGAGTTGATCGTGTTGATCAGCGACACGGCGTCCGTGCCGCCTGCGTGAGCGGCCCTAGCGGGCTTTCGGATGTCGGTGATGTTGGGCGTCAGCTTGGTGATCACCGGCATGCGCGTGTATTGCTTGCACCAGCGCACGACCATTTCGATATACTCGGGCACTTGGCCGACAGCGGCGCCCATGCCGCGCTCCGACATGCCGTGCGGGCAGCCGAAATTGAGCTCGATCCCGTCCGCCCCGGTCGCCTCGACGCGGGGCAGGATCGCCTTCCAGGCGTCCTCGACGCAGGGCACCATCAGCGAGACGATCATGGCCCGGTCGGGCCAGTCGCGCTTGACCTGCGCGATCTCGCGCAGATTGGTCTCCAGCGGCCGGTCGGTGATCAGCTCGATGTTGTTGAGGCCGAGCACGCGCCGGTCGGGCCCATGCCAGGCCCCGTAACGCGCGCCTGAGACATTCACGATCGGCGGCCCGTCCTCGCCCAGTGTCTTCCAGACCACGCCGCCCCAGCCGGCGCGGAAGGCGCGCTCGACATTATAGGCCTTGTCGGTCGGCGGCGCGGAGGCGAGCCAGAACGGGTTGGGGGCCCTAACGCCGCAGAAGGAGACGGAGAGATCTGCCATCGTCTTATCTCCTCAAGCCGTGGTGCGGGCGGCGAGCGCCCGGTCGATCGACAACGCCGCCTGCTTGCCGTCCTCGACGGCGGCGACGGTCAGATCCTGCCCGCCCGCGATGCAGTCGCCACCGGCCCAGACGCCATCGAGCGAGGTGCGGCGCTCGGCGTCGACCTTGATGCGCCCGCTTTCCAGCACGAGCGCCGGCATCCCGCCCGGGCTCTGGCCGATCGCCTTGAAGGCCTGGTCGCAGGGCAAGGTCAGCGTCTCGCCCGTGCCGCCGAGGCGGCCGTCTCGGGCTTGCGTGTATTCGAAGGTGACGCGGGTCACGCGCCCGGCGCTTGCGACCAGCGCCTTGGGCTGCAGCCAGTGGCGGATCAGCACGCCGTTCGTCTGCGCCAGTTCCTGCTCGTAGCGCGAGGCTGCCATCGACTCCGGCCCGCGCCGATAGACGATGGTGACCTCCTCAGCCCCCAGCCGTTTGGCCTGCGTCGCCATGTCGATCGCTGTCATGCCGCCGCCGATCACCACGATGCGCCGGCCGATGGCGATCTCGCCGGGGTCTTTCGCCTGCCGCAGCCGCGCGATGAAGGCGACCGCGTCCTCGACGCCGTCGAGCGCCTCATTGGCGAGGCCGAGCGCGTTCACCGCGCTCAGGCCCAGGGCGAGGAAGACGGCGTCATGGTCAGCCTGCAACTCGGCCAGCGTGACGTCGCGGCCGAGCGCGACGCCGGTCTTCAGCGCGATTCCGCCGACGCCCAGGATGAAATCGGCCTCGCGCGCGGCGAAGTCATTCGGCGTCTTGTAGGCGGCGATGCCGTATTCGTTGAGGCCGGCCGGTTTTTCGCGCGCCTCGTAGAGCGTGACCTCATGGCCGAGCGTCGCCAGCCTGTGAGCACAAGCCAGCCCCGCCGGCCCCGCCCCGACGACCGCGACCTTGCGACCTGTGGGCGTTCCCTGCCTGTAAGGCTGGCGGCCCGACTCCATCAGCGCGTCGGTGGCGTGGCGCTGGAGCAGGCCGATCTTCACCGGCGCGCCTTCGGCCGCCTCGCGCACGCAGGCCTGCTCGCAGAGCGTCTCGGTCGGGCAGACGCGGGCGCACATGCCGCCCATGATATTGGCGTCGAGGATGGTCTTCGCCGCGACCAGCGGATTGCCGGCCGCGATCTGGCGGATGAAGAGCGGGATGTCGATGCCGGTCGGGCAGGCGGTCACGCAAGGCGCATCCCAGCAGAACAGGCAGCGATCGGCGGCGACGCGCGCCTCATGGCGATCGAGCGGCGGGTGCAGGTCGCTGAAATTGGCATCGAGCGTTGCCGGCGGCAGGCGCCGCGCCGCGATGTCGGGCTCTGCGACAGCGATGGCGACATGGTCCTGCGACATGGGGCAGCTCCCGCTTCAGGACGGCCGCGCTCACGCCGTCGCACTCGATAGTGCCTTCAACCTGGACGCATTCCAAGTTTGACCATCTGATCAAACCAGACGCCATAAGGTCAATGGGGCTGCGCCTGTTCTCTCGGCGGCGGCGGCTCAAAACGCAGGCAGCGCAGCCTGTCCCGCCCGCAAGGCCGGCGCCGGATGGCGCTTTTCGGCAATGGGGCTGGCGCAAAGCTGGGCTTGCGCCGGGTTTTTCCATTTGGTCAAATTCGGCGATGGATAAGCCGCCCGAGCCGGGGGCAGGCCATGGGAGCGATTGACGGGTCATGGATTCTGTTGCCGATATCGCGAGGCCGGCCAGCGGCGTCGAACGGGATGCGGCGAGGGACGTGGCCATGGACGAAAGCATGACCCTTCCGGGCGGGACGACCTCCTCCAAAGCGGCGCGCGTCGTCGATATCGCCGGCCTGTCGCTTGTCTTCGAGACCGGCGATGGGCCTGTCCACGCGCTGTCGAATGTCGATCTCGCGGTCGAGGCCGGCGAGTTCGTCTCCTTCATCGGCCCGTCCGGCTGCGGCAAGACCACGCTTTTGCGCGTCATCGCCGATCTGGAGCAGCCGACAGGCGGGCATCTCGCCGTCAACGGGATGTCGGCGGAGGCTGCACGTCTGGCGCGGCAATACGGCTATGTCTTCCAGGCGCCGGCGCTCTATCCGTGGCGGACGATCGCGCGCAACGTCACGCTGCCGCTGGAGGTTTTCAAGCTGCCCAAGGCGGAGCGCGAGGAGCGGGCGCGGTTTTATCTCGATCTCGTCGGGCTGACGGATTTCGCCGGCAAGTATCCCTGGCAGCTCTCGGGCGGCATGCAGCAGCGCGCCTCGATCGCGCGCGCGCTTTCCTTCGAGCCGAAGCTGCTGCTGATGGACGAGCCTTTCGGGGCGCTCGACGAGATCGTCCGCGACAATCTCAACCTGCAACTGCTCAGGCTCTGGGAACGGACGGGCAAGACCGTGCTCTTTGTCACGCACTCCATCCCCGAGGCGGTGTTCCTGTCGACGCGGATCGTGGTGATGTCGCCGCGTCCGGGCCGGATCATCGACGTGATCCGTTGCGATTTTCCGCGCGACCGCACGCTCGACATCCGCGAGACGCCGGAGTTCCTGAAAGTCGCCCATCGCGTCCGCGAGGGCCTGCGCGCCGGGCATTCCTATGACGAGTGAGGGCGACTATGACGAGTGAGGGCCGCCTCGTCCGCATCCTGCCGGTTGCGACCGTGCTGGCCGTGCTGCTCGCGCTCTGGTACGGCGCTGCACTGCCGATGAATTCGGCCCTGCCGAGCTTTCCGCAGGGCGGCTCGCTTGCCGAGCGCTTCCTCGCCGCCTGGTCGCTGGACCGCCCGGTCCTGCCGGCCCCGCACCAGATCGTCGCAGCGCTCTGGACCTCGACGGTCGAGACGCCGGTCTCCTCGCCGCGCAGCCTCGTCTTCCACGGCGCGATCACGGTCTCCTCGACGCTGCTGGGTTTCGCGCTCGGCGCGGTGCTGGGCGTCGCGCTCGCCATCGGCATCGTCCATTCGCGTGTGCTGGCGGCCAGCCTCGTGCCCTGGCTCGTCGCCTCGCAGACCATCCCGATCCTTGCGATCGCGCCGATCGTGGTCGTGGCGCTCGGCGCGGTCGGCGTCACCGGGCTTGTGCCAAAAGCGCTGATCTCGATGTATCTTTCGTTCTTCCCGGTCGCGATCGGGATGGTGAAAGGGCTGACCTCGCCGGAGCCGATGCTGCTCGACCTGATGCGGACCTATTCCGCCGGGCGTCTGCAGACCTTGCTCCGCTTGAGGCTGCCCGCCGCGCTGCCTTATCTCTTCGCCTCGCTCAAGGTCGCGGTCGCGATCAGCCTCGTTGGCGCGATCGTCGGCGAATTGCCGACCGGCGGCTCGGCCGGCATCGGGGCGCGGTTGCTGTCTGGCTCCTATTACGGCCAGACCATCCAGATCTGGGCGGCGCTGTTTGCAGCCGCGATCATCGCGGCAGTCCTCGTGCAACTCGTGGCGCTCGGCGAGCGCGCCACGGCGCGGGCCATGGGAGCGCGGCCGTGAGCGCGAGCCTTGCCG
>JBKJSB010000278.1:0-3671 GCA_046593015.1 Allobosea sp. | reverse complement strand
TCATATTTCGTGTCGGCGAGGATCAGGCCGCGTTCGGCGGCAAGCGCCTGTCCGCGCGCGAAGAGCGCCAGCGCATAGCCCGACACCTCGTCCCATTGCGCTTGCGTCAGCAGGCCTGTCTCGACGATCTGCGCGGCCGAGAGCGGTTCGTCATGGCCGCCGTCGAAGGCCTTGCTCGTCGGCGTGATCACGGCTTGCGGCAGGGCCTGATTGTCGGACAGCCCGTCCGGGAAACGCATCCCGTACATCTCGCGCCGACCCTGCCTGTAGAGCGTCAGGATCGAGGTGCCGGTCGTGCCGGCGAGATAACCGCGCACGATGATCTCGACGGGAAGGATGTTCAGCCGCTTGCCGATGACGACGTTGGGGTCGGGATAGTCCAGCACATGGTTGGGGCAGATGTCGGCGGTCGCCTCGAAGCAGTAGCGGGCAACTTGCGTCAGCACCTGCCCTTTCAGCGGGATCGCAGCGATGGCGCGGTCGAAGGCGCTGAGCCGATCGGTCGAGATCAGGATGCGGCGGCCGTCGGGCAGGTCGTAATTCTCCCGGACCTTGCCGCGATAATAGTTCGGCAGCTCAGGAATGAAGGCGTGGTCGAGCGGAAGGGATTTTTCAAACCGAAGAGATTGGGCTTTGGTCGGCATGGGGTCATCGCGACGGGAGCAGCGGACGGCGCGATTGCCGGACGCCATGCCGTTCTAGCTCGACGGCCGATCATTCACCACTGCGTCGCGCCGGTCACGAACCCGACAGCGATTGCCGCTGAGCGCCGAATCTGCCATTTCGGAGCGGTCGGACAGGGCTTGTGGGCCTCTGGCCGTGGCTTTCCCGGACATCGTCCATAGTTCCGTCGCGTTCTTGGGCTTTGGTATCGATGGCCCAAAGGGTCGAATGCAGAACTCGGGTGGAATGGCCGCAACGGCGATGAAGTCAGCCTTATCGAGACGCTTCGCCATAGCGCTGGCCGCTTTCGCCGCGATGGCCGGCACGGCGCTGGCGCAATCGCCGTCCTGCAGCGCCTGGCGTTCGGAACTCGCGAGCCTGCAGGGGCAGCGCGGGGACGCGCGCGCGGTGGACGCGGCGCGGCGTGTCGGCGGACAGCTCAACCAGGCCGTCGGCCAGTTCCGCGCCATGGGCTGCGAGCGCGGCGGGTTCCTGTTCTTCGGCGAGCAGCCGCCGCCCCAATGCGGCGGTTTGCGTGCGCAGATCGGCCAGTTGCAGGCGCAGTACGGCGCGCTGCAGCGCCAGGCGCAGGGCGGCGGCGATCCGCAGCGGAGGTCGCAGCTCATGGCGGCGATCGAGAACAATTGTCGCGCCCAGCCGCAGCAGCGCGGCTTCTTCGACACGATCTTCGGGCTGGAGCCGCGACGCGGGGAATACGACTCGACCCTGCCGGAGCTCGATCCGGAGCAGCCGGTGGAGCCCGAGAAGCCGCGTTCGGGCGGGCCCTATACCGTCTGCGTGCGCAGTTGCGACGGTTTCTTTTTCCCGCTCGCCAACAGCCCCGGCGGCCGCGACGGCGCCGACGAGATGTGCCAGGCGCTTTGCCCCGGCGCGGAAACCTCGGCCTTTGGCATGACCAATGGCGGCGACATCCAGAACGCCGTCTCGCGCAGCACCGGCCAGCCCTACATCTCCCTGCCCAACGCCGGCAAATACCAGCGCAGCTTCGATTCCGCCTGCACCTGCAAGGCGCAGGGGCAGAGCTGGTCGCAGGTGCTGAAGGAGGCGGAATACCTGCTCGACAAGCGCAAGGGCGACGTGATCGTCACCGAGCAGCGCGCCGCCGAATTGTCGCGCCCGAGGGCCGAGAGGCCCGATCCGCGCCGACGCGGAGCCGCGCCCGCGCCCGCCGTTCAGCCGACGGCCGTGCCCGCGCCGGCCGACGAGGCGCCCCTGCCCTCCGAGAATTCTCCGACGGCGGGCACCGAGTCGGCGGGCGTGGGCCCTCAATCTGTCGGCGAGAAGGTTCTCGACAAGGGCGACGGCCTCAAACGCGAGACGCAGAGCGTCACCGGCGAGAAGCGCACCGTCCGGATTGTCGCGCCGAACCTTGCGCCCAATCTTGGCCCCTCGGCGTTGCGGCCTTAGGCTGCTTCGCCAACCAGGCGCTTCAGCGCCTTCTCCCGGCCGATCAGCGGCAGCAGCGCGGCAAGCTCCGGCCCGTGATCGGCCGCGGTCAAGGCCTGGCGCAGCGGCATGAACAGCGCCCTGCCCTTCAGGCCCGTGGCGGCCGAGACCGCCTGCGTCCAGCTTTTCCAGGTGGTGGAGTCGAACGGCTCGGGCGGCAGCAGGCTTGCAGCCGTCGCGGCCAGATCGGAATCGATGACGACAGGATCGATCGGCCCCGACACGACGCGCCACCACGCTCTCGCCTCGTCGAGCCTGGCGAGGTTGCCGCGCACGGCAAGCCAGAACGGCTCCGTCGCGGCGAGGTCGAGCGCCGCAAGCCGCGCGGCAACGGCCTCGAACGGGAGCTGATGCAGCGTGCGGGCGCTCAGCGTCACCAGTTCGTGCTCGTCGAATTTGGCCGGCGCGCGCGAGACATGAGCGAGATCGACCAGCCCTGCCAGTTCGTCGAGGCTCGATACCGGCCGCACCGCATCGGACGAGCCGGTCAGCGTCGCCAGCGCCGCCACGGCGAGCGACTCCACGCCCGCTTCGCGCAAGCCCCGCAGCGAGAGATGGCCGAGGCGTTTGGAGAGACCCTCGCCGCTGACCGTGGTCAGCAAATTGTGGTGCGCGAAAACCGGCAGCGAAGCGCCCAGCGCCTCGAAGATCTGGATATGAACCGCGGTGTTGGTGACGTGGTCCTCGCCCCGGATGATGTGGGTGATGCCGGTATCGGCGTCGTCCACGACCGAGGGCAGATGGTAGAGATAGCTGCCATCCTCGCGGATCAGCACCTGATCCGACAGCGAGGCGCAATCGACATGGGCCTCGCCACGCACGAGGTCGTTCCAGGCGACGACGCGGGCGTCCAGTTTAAAGCGCCAATGCGGCCGCCTGCCCTCGGCCTCAAGCCTCGTGCGATCCTCTGCGGTCAAGCTCAGCGCGGCGCGGTCGTAGACCGGCGGCAGGCCGCGCGCGAGCTGGCGCTTGCGGCGGCGGTCGAGTTCGTCGGCGGTCTCGTAGCAGGGATAGAGCCGGCCAGACGCACGCAGCCGCGCGGCGGCTTCGTCATAGAGTGCGAGCCGCTGCGACTGGCTGATGACCGCGTCTGGCACGATGCCGAGCCAGGCGAGGTCCTCGGCGATGGCGGCTGCGAATTCGGGGGTCGAGCGGCTGAGATCGGTGTCGTCGAAGCGCAGCAGGAAGCGGCCGCCATGCCGGCGCGCGAACAGCCAGTTGAACAGCGCCGAGCGGGCGTTGCCGATATGCAGATAACCGGTGGGCGACGGGGCGGAGCGGACGAGCGGAGTTGTCATGGCGGGGGTTGTCATGGGCTGGCTTATGGCGGGTTTGGCCGGGGGCGGCAATCGAGCGCGCCTCAGAAATCGACGGCTTCGCCGCCGGCTCTGCCCACCCCCTTGACGAGGTCATGGTCGGGCGCGTGGGGCTCGCATCCCGTGTCCTCGAAGCGGTGAAGGAGCGGCAAGCGGCGCTGCGTCTTGGCCTCGGGCGAGAGCAGGGGTCCCGGCGCGGCCCGGCGGCGCGCACCTTCGCTTTGG
>JBKJSB010000281.1:0-6661 GCA_046593015.1 Allobosea sp. | reverse complement strand
CGGCAAGTCCAAGCGCGCCGGCCACGCCTTCATCTCGGTCAACTGCGCCGCCATCCCCGAGAACCTGCTCGAGAGCGAGTTGTTCGGCCACGAGAAGGGCGCCTTCACCGGCGCCGTCGCGCGCCGCATCGGCAAGTTCGAGGAGGCCAGCGGCGGCACGCTGCTGCTCGACGAAATCTCCGAGATGGATGTGCGGCTGCAGGCAAAACTACTGCGCGCGCTGCAGGAGCGCATGATCGACCGGGTCGGTGGCACCCAATCGGTCAAGGTCGATCTGCGCATCATCGCGACCTCGAACCGCAATCTCGGCGAGGCGGTGCGCGACGGCTCGTTCCGCGAGGATCTGTTCTACCGGCTCAACGTGGTGCATTTGCGCCTGCCGGCGCTGCGCGAGCGGCCGGGCGACATCCTGGCGCTTGCCGACCATTTCGCGCGCAAATACGCCGAACTCAACGGCCTGCCGCTGCGCCCGGTCTCTGCCGAGGCGCGCAAGATCCTGCTGGGCAACTCATGGCGCGGCAACGTCCGCGAACTGGAGAACACGGTGCATCGCGCCGTGCTATTGTCTCAAGGAGTCGAAATCGGCGCGGATGCGATGCTGACGCCCGAAGGCGAGGGCCTTGGGCCGGCGAACGGCCGCGATGTCGCGTCTCGCGTGGCGCAGACGGCCGAGGCGATGACGCGTGGTCTGGTCGGCCGTACCGTGTCGGATGTCGAGCGCGACCTGATCCTCGATACGCTGGACCACTGCCTGGGCAACCGCACGCATGCGGCCAAGATCCTCGGCATCTCGATCCGGACGCTGCGCAACAAGCTGAGCGAATATGGCGCGGCGGGAATCGTCGTCGCGGAGCCGGGTCAGGCGCGCATCAGCGCGGCCTGACCCGTCCAACGCCTGGATCACCAACGGCGATAGCGCGGACGCCCATAGTAGCGCGGACGCCCATAGTAGCGCGGGCGGCGATAGACGACGACGGGACGGCGATAATAGCGCGGCCGGCGGCGATAATAGTAATACTGGCTGAAGTCGGCCTCGGTCTGGTCGAGAGCCGCCTTCGTGTCGGCGGCGATCTGGTCGTCTGCCTTCACGTCATTGGCCTTGGCGGGCTCCGGCAGCGGGCCGGGGACGGGCTTGACCTGCGCCGCTTCTGCAACGGCGACGCCGCCAAGGCTGGCCGCGGCCATGCCGCCGATCAGGGTCATGATGAATGAGCGTCTATCCACGACTTCCTCCAAGACTGGTTTCCACCACTGTTTCGCGCCCGCATCCACAGCCGAACATGGCAGTGAACGATAACGCATTTTCGGCGAATGTGATCTGCTCGCGCGAAAATCTTTGAACATCCCTAAACGTCTGATTTCGCGGTGGCTGAGACGGCGTTGAGCGGCTGCGCGATCGATTCCAGCGGCTTTCCTTCGGCCCTGATCGCAAAGCGCGCGGCAATGACCGCCGCGCCCAGCATCAGCGCCGCGCCGAACAGGTAGCCGGCGAAGACGCTGCCGCGCGAGCCGGTGTCGATCAGGATGCCGAACAGCCAGGGGCCGGCGACGCCGCCCGCACCCGTCCCGACCGCATAGAAGGCCGCAATGGCGAGTGCGCGCATCTCGACCGGAAAGGTCTCGCTGACGGTGAGATAGGCCGAGCTTGCGGCCGCCGAGGCGAAGAAGAACACCACGCTCCAGCAGGCCGTCAGTTGCGCCGCGCTGAGCAGGTCCTGCCAGAACAGCCAGCCCGTGCCGGTCAGCAGGATGCCCGAGGCCGCATAGGTCCCCGCGATCATGATGCGCCGCCCCACCGTGTCGAACAGCCGGCCGAGGACGAGCGGCCCGAGGAAATTGCCGGCGGCGAAGGGCAGGATGAACCATCCGATCGCCTGCGAGGGCACCTTGTAGAAATCGGTCAGGATCAGCGCATAGGTGAAGAAGATCGCGTTGTAGAAGAACGCCTGCGAGACCATCAGCGCCAGCCCCACCAGAGCGCGCGGGCGATAGGTGACGAACAGCGCGGTGAAGACCTCGCGCAACGGCGTCGCCGCGCGCGGACGCAGATGGGTCAGCGGCAGAGGCTCGCCGGACGGCGTCGCTCCCGAGCGCGCCTCGATCGAGGCGACGATCGCTTCCGCTTCAGCGGTGCGGCCCTGGCTGACCAGCCAGCGCGGGCTTTCGGGAATCCATTGCCGCAGCACGAGGATGATCAGGCCCAGCGCGGAGCCGATGAAGAAGGCGAGCCGCCAGCCGAGTTCGGGATCGACGGTGGCGGGGTTCAGCAGCACGATGGCGCCGACTGCGCCGAGCGCAGCGCCCACCCAGAACGAGCCGTTGATGACGAGATCGACGAAGCCGCGCACGCGCGCCGGCACGAGTTCCTGTATGGTCGAGTTGATCGCCGTGTATTCGCCGCCGATGCCCATGCCGGTGAAGAAGCGGAACACGATGAAGCTCCAGAAGCTCCATGAGAAGGCGGTCGCGGCGGTGGCGGCGAGATAGACGAAGAGCGTGATGGTGAAGAGCTTCTTGCGGCCGAGGCGGTCGGTCAGCCAGCCGAAGACCAATGCGCCCAACACGGCGCCGGCGAGATAGGCCGCGCCGGCCATGCCGACCTCGGTGTTGGTGAAGCGAAGGACCGGGCTTTCCTTGAGAGCGCCCGAGACGGAGCCCGCAAGCGTGACCTCAAGCCCGTCGAGGATCCAGGTGACGCCGAGCGCCACGACGACGAGCGTGTGGAAGCGCGACCATGGCAGCCGGTCGAGCCTTGCGGGGATGTCCGTGGCGACGACGCCATCGGTCGTCCGATCCGGCGCTGTCATGCCGGTCTCCTCCCGTTGATCGCAGCGGACCGCTGGCCGGTCTCGTCAATTGGAAAAGGCGGCGCCGGAGCGCCGCCTTCCGAAGTGTTCGTCAGTCTCAGCGCACGATCACGCGGCGGGTGATGACCCGGCGGCGGCGAACCGGACGGCGCACGATCACGCGGCGGCGCACGATGACCGGACGGCGGCGGCGGCGGCGCGGGCCGATGCGGACCGAGACCTGGTTGAAGTCGGCGTCAGCCTCGTCGAGCGCAGCCCTGGTGGCGGCGTCGATCTGGTCGCCGGCCGGCAGCGCCGAAGCAAGATCGGGCTTGCGCGAGGCAGCCTGCGCGATGGCGGTGCCGCCCAGGCTCGCGGCGGCGAGGCCACCGAAAAGGCTCATGACAAAAGAGCGTCTATCCACGTCTTCCTCCGATAATTGCGGTCTTGAAACCAGTATTGTCGCCCCACGACGAGTTGCGCGGCTGAATGCGGCCACAACGCGGCCATTCAATAACAGCCTGTTCAGGGAAAGGTTCCAGACGGGATTTTTTCACCCGGCTTAACCACTCGTTCACCATAAGCCCGGCAAGAATTGCCGGGTGCCCGGTCTGTCGGCCGGGCGGCGTGGAGCGGGCTGGTCGATGACCGATGTGACGGCAGGGACAGGCGGCGGCTTCAACATGCCGACCCGCGGCGCGCTGGGGAAGCTCCTCAACCGGCCGGACCTGTTCCTCGCCATCGGCGTGATGGGCATCCTCGTGGTGCTGATCTTCCCGTTGCCGGCGGTCCTGCTCGACCTGCTCCTGGCGCTTTCTATCATCCTGTCGGTCCTCGTGCTGATGACGGCGCTGTTCATCGAGGAGCCGCTGGAGTTCTCCGCCTTCCCGACCGTGCTGCTGATCGTCACGATGCTGCGGCTGGCGCTCAACCTCGCCTCGACGCGCCTGATCCTGGCGCACGGGCATGAGGGCAGCGCCGCCGCCGGCCACGTCATCGAGGCCTTCGGCAATTTCGTGATGGGCGGCAATTTCGTGATCGGGGTGGTCGTCTTCACGATCCTGCTGATCGTCAACTTCGTCGTCATCACCAAAGGCTCGGGCCGTATCGCCGAGGTCGCGGCGCGGTTCGCACTCGACGCCATGCCCGGCAAGCAGATGGCGATCGATGCCGACCTTTCGGCCGGGCTGATCGACCAGGACGTCGCCAAGACCCGCCGCAAGGCGCTGGAGGACGAGGCGAACTTCTTCGGCTCGATGGACGGCGCGTCCAAATTCGTGCGCGGTGACGCCATCGCCGGCCTCTTGATCACCTTCATCAACGTGCTCGGCGGCATCATCATCGGCGTCGCGCAGCAGGGCATGAGCTTTGGCGACGCGGCGAAGGCCTACACCCAGCTTACCGTCGGCGACGGCCTCGTCAGCCAGATTCCCGCGCTGATCGTCTCGACCGCGGCGGGCCTTCTCGTCTCGAAATCCGGGGTGCGCGGCGCCGCCGACAAGGCGCTCGGCAAGCAGCTCTCGGGCTACCCCAAGGCGCTCGGCATGTCGGCGGCCGTGATGCTGCTGATCGCGATCCTGCCCGGCATCCCGATGCTGCCCTTTCTGACGCTTGCCGGCGGCGCAGGCTGGCTGGCGCGTCATTTTGGCAAGATCGCCAAGGCCAAGGAGGTTGCCGACGCCAACGTGGCGCAGGCGGCCTCGCCGCTGCAGGCCGACGGCACGCCGAAGGAAGAGACGCTCACCGATCTGCTCAAGCTCGACGAGCTGAAGATCGAGATCGGCTACGGGCTGCTGCCGCTGGTGAATTCGCCCGGCGGTCAGGACCGGCTGACCGATCAGGTCAAGGCGCTGCGCCGCCAGCTCGCGGCCGAACTCGGCTTCGTCATGCCGGCCGTGCGCATCGTCGACAATGTCCAGCTCGAGGCGAACCACTACTTCATCAAGATCAAGGAGATCGATGCCGGCCATGGCATCGTCTACGCCGGCCAGTTCATGGCGATGGACCCGATGGGCGGCTCGGTGAACCTGCCTGGCCACAACGTGCTGGAGCCGACCTTCGGACTGCCCGCGACCTGGATCGACGCGGCGCTGCAGGACGAGGCGCAGCTGCGCGGCTTCACGGTGGTCGACGCCGCCACCGTGATCTCGACGCATCTGACCGAAGTGCTGAAATCACATATGCCCGAGCTGCTCTCGCATGGCGAAGTGCAGAAGCTGCTGCGCGAACTGCCGAAGGACCATGCCGAACTCGTCAAGGAGATCGTGCCAAGCCTGATCTCGACCACCGGCATCCAGCGCGTGCTGCAGCTCCTGCTGTCCGAGCGCATTTCGATCCGCGACCTCGCCACCATCATCGAGGGCATCGCCGAGGTGGCGGGCGGGGTGAAGAACCCGCGCGAGATCGCCGAGCATGTCCGCATGCGGCTCGCCCGCCAGATCTGCGCGCAGTTCTCGAACGGGCAGGGCTCGCTGCCGATCATCACGCTCTCGCCGGCCTGGGAGAGCGTCTTCGCCGAATCGATCATCGGCAATGGCGAGGAGCGCCACCTCGCGATGCAGCCGTCGCGGCTGCAGGAGTTCGTCCATCACGTCCGCGAGAAATTCGAGGATGCGGCCCGCATCGGCGAGATGCCCGCGCTGGTCACCTCCGGGCTGGCGCGGCCCTTCGTCCGCCAGATCATCGAGCGCTTCCGCCGCGAGACGCCGGTGCTGTCGCAGGCGGAGATCCACCCGCGGGTGCGGTTGAAGACGGTCGGGAGCGTGTGAGCGGTTTGGCGCTGCGCTACCCTGCCGCCTCAGTGGCTCAATGGAGCGGCCGGAGCCTCGATCGGATAAGCCCGATCCTCGTAGGCTTTCAGAAGGCTCACGCGAAAATCCGTTTTCATCACACCACCTCCGCGTGGTTATGCCTGTCAAACCGGTTCCAGCCGGATACTCAGCCGATGGCCGGTCGCGTCGGCATAACGTTCCAGCGTGCGTGTGGAGGGCTTGGCGCGTCCGCTTTCGAGGCGGCTGATGGCGCTTTCGGTGGTCCCCATACGGCTGGCGAGCTCTGCTTGCGTCAGCTTCGCGCGTGACCGTGCCGCTACGAGCGCGGTGACGAGAGCGAATTCAGGTCCGAGTGCCTCATAGGCTTCGCGATAGGCCGGATCGTTCGCCATATCAGCAGCGTGTATGTCGCGATGGTTGATCATCGGATCTCCTTCGCCCGCTCGCGGGCCAGTTCCAGTTCGCGCCGGGGCGTCTTCTGGGTCTTCTTGACGAAGATCCTGACAATGACGACGCGCTCGCCCGTCGCTGTCAGATAGATCGCGCGGGCGATGCCGTCCCGGCCGGTCAGCCGCAGCTCCCACAATTTATCTCCCAGCGGTCGGACCCAATCGCGCGGAAGATGCTGCAGACCCGACGTTTCGATGACGTCGATCATACGACCAAGACGGGCTCGCATGTCCAAAGGCAACGCCGCCCGTTCCTCGACCGCAGCCTTCAGATAGACAACCGACCACATTCCTCGACTTAGCAAAAATGATAAGTTTTTGCAAGATCGCCGCACGCCGCGACCACGCCCTGCAAGCGGCCCATGGCGACATGCCTCGCCCGCAGTGGCCGTGCGCCCCATAAGCCGCTAAGCCCGCGCGCATGTCCCGCAACGCCGTCTTCTTCGCGATCATGTGCCTCGTCTGGGGCCTGACCTTCCTGCCGGTGAAGATCGCTTCGGAGCATGTGCCGCCGATTTTTCTGGCCGCGGTCAGGTTCTGGATCGCCGGCGCGCTGATGCTGCTCTGGGCCGGGCGCGATGTGCTGATGGTTCCCGCCGGGACGCGCGGGCGGCTGCTGCTGACGGCGCTGCTGGTCAACACCGGCAACTACGCC
>JBKJSB010000068.1:0-9885 GCA_046593015.1 Allobosea sp. | reverse complement strand
TTTCCTGTCGCAGGAGTTCGGCCGCGAGGCCTCGACGCTCTGCGCCAAGGCGGGCGATCCCGGCCTGTCGCGCATCGGGCTCGATCTGCGCACGGTCGTCGACCAGATGCGCGAACAGGTCCAGAATGTGGAGTAACGCATAGGATTCAGCTTCTAGGTCGAATCGACCTAAAATCTGAATCCGTCTCCAAAACTTGAAAGCAAGAGCATGATGTCGCCCGAAAACCGGTTCCCACTTTTCGGCATCATGCTCTGATGGTCGAGCAGCCCCGCCCGGCCCGTCGCGGCCTGATGCTGATCCTGTCCTCGCCTTCGGGCGCGGGCAAATCGACGCTGACCCGGACCCTGTGCCAGCGCGAGACCAATCTCGATCTCTCTGTCTCGGTGACGACGCGAGCCCGCCGCCCCTCCGAGATCGACGGGGTGCACTACCGCTTCATCGAGCGTCAGGCCTTCGACGACCTGCGCGCCCATGACGATCTGCTGGAATGGGCCGAGGTCCATGGCAATTGCTACGGGACGCCGCGCAAGCCCGTCGAGGCGGCGCTGGCGCAGGGCCGCGACGTGCTGTTCGACATCGACTGGCAGGGTACGCTGCAGATCGTCGAGAAGGCGCGCGCCGATGTCGTGACGATTTTCATCCTGCCGCCGTCGATGGCCGAGCTGCGCTCGCGGCTGGTGCGGCGTGCCGAGGACGCGACCGAAGTCATCGCCAAGCGGTTGGGCAACGCCCGCGACGAGATCGCGCGCTGGAGCGTCTACGACTACGTCATCGTCAACGACGATCTCAACGCGGCCTATGAATCGATCCGCTCGATCCTCGTTGCCGAGCGCCTGAAGCGCAGCCGCGCCACGGGCCTGAGCGATTTCGTCGAGACGCTGCTGACCGAAAAGCTGCCCTGAGCGGCGACGCCTCAGGTCAGCGCAACCCGGCCATTGCGTTTGCCAGTGCGACGAACCCTTGGACCGGGATTTCCTCGGCGCGCGCCGTCGGCGGCAGCCCTGCCGCCTCGATCATCGGCAGCGGCTCGGGCATCACCGCTTTCAGGCTCTGGCGCAGCATCTTGCGGCGCTGGCCGAAGGCCGCCAGCGTGATCCGCTCCAGCAGTCTCCGGTCGCAGGGCTCAGGCGCCGGGCGCGGTACGAGATGGACGACCGACGAGGTGATCTTGGGCTGGGGCACGAACGCGGTCTTGGGCACGTCGAACAGGATCTTCGCCTCGCAGCGCCAGCCGGTCAGCACCGCGAGCCGGCCGTAATCGGCGCGTTGCTGCGGCGTTGCGACGATGCGCTCGGCGACCTCGCGCTGGAACATCAGCGTCAGCGAGGTCCACCAGGGCGGCCAGGGATCGAGGCTGAGCCAGCCGACCAGCAAGGGCGTGCCGATATTATAGGGCAGGTTGGCGACGATTCGGGCCTGGCGGCCACCAAGCAGGCGCGACAGGTCGACCGCCAGCGCGTCTCCGTCGACGACCTCCAGCCGGCCGGGATAATGCGCGGCGATTTCGGCCAGCGCCGGCAGGCAGCGCCGGTCGCGCTCGATGGCGATGACATGTGCCGCGCCATTGGCGAGTAAGGCCCGCGTCAGCCCGCCGGGGCCGGGGCCGATCTCGACCACGGTCTCGCCGTCCAGCGGGCCGGCTGCGCGGGCGATCCTGCCGGTCAGGTTGAGGTCGAACAGGAAGTTCTGGCCGAGCGACTTCTGCGCCATCAGGCCATGGCGCTCGACCACCTCGCGCAGAGGCGGCAAATCGTCGATCTGGCTCATGCGGCAACCCGGCTGGAGAACGCCGCCATCCGCGCCGCCAGCGTCAGCGCTGCGCAGAGGCTGTCTGGCCGCGCGATGCCCTGTCCCGCAATGTCGAAGGCGGTGCCATGGTCGGGCGAGGTGCGGATGAAGGGCAGGCCGAGCGTGACGTTGACGCCCTCGTCGAAGGCGATCGTCTTGATCGGGATCAGGGCCTGATCGTGATACATCGCCAGCGCGACATCGTATCCCGCCCGCGCGCGGGCATGAAACAGCGTGTCGGCCGGGTAGGGGCCGCGCGCATCGACGCCGAGCGCACGAAGGCGGGCGACGGCCGGGGCGACGACGGCGTCGTCTTCCAGCCCGAGCGCGCCACCCTCGCCGGCATGGGGATTGAGGCCGCTCACGGCCAGACGCGGCGCGGCGATGCCGAAGCGGCTTGTCATCTCGGCTGCGACGATCATGCCCGTCTCGACGATGAGGTCGGTCGTCAGCAGGCCGGGTACGGCGCTGAGCGGGACATGGATCGTCACCGGCACGACGGCGAGATCCTCGCTCCAGAGCAGCATCACGGGATGCGGCTCGCGCCCGCCATCAGCTGCCAGATGAGCGAGATACTCGGTGTGGCCCGGATGCTTGAACCCGGCCGCGTAAAGCACTGATTTCGCGATAGGGTTCGTCACTACCGCCGCAGCGTGGCCGGCCCTGACGGCGCCGACCGCGCGGTCGATCGCGGCGATCGTGCCCGGTGCGGTGGCCGGGTCGGGACGGCCTGGCGTCACGGGGCCGCCCGCCTCCAGCGGGATGACCGGAAGGGCGGCGCCGAACCGCGCTCCGACCTCCTCCCAGTCGCACGCGACCAGCGGCACATCGAACGAAAGAGACCGGACAAGGCGGCGCAGGTGGTCGATATCGGCGATGCAGGCGAAGGGCGGCAAGGCCTTTTCGTCGCGCAGCAGCCACGCCTTCAGCGCCAGTTCCGGCCCGATGCCGGACGGGTCGCCCTGCGTCAGCGCCAAGGGCCGCATCGACGAGGAAAGCTGCGGCACCGGACGCCTCTGCATGAAGGGAGCTGGCGCGAGGCCAGGCCGGAGGCGCTCAGCGGACGCCGTCGCCCGTCGCGGAGTCGAGGTTCTGCTGCAGGGCGACCTCGCCCAGCGTCCGCAGCTCGAGCCGGAACAGCACGGTGCGTGAATCCTTGGTCGCGCCCGACTGGCGGTCGGCATAGTTCTGCGAGTAGGCGATGTCGAAGATCGTGCATTCGTCAGTGTAGTTGATGCCGAATGAGGTCGACGCGGTCTGGAACAGGCCGGTCCTGGGATAGATCGGCGGCGTCCCCACGGGCGAGACCTGATAGGCCGCAAGCGCATCGCGATAGCGCTCGCGGTCGAATTTGTACTTGTCGAGGTCGAACAGCACGCCGGCGCGCAGCCGCCAGTTCTGCGTGACGGCGATCGAGGAGGAGAGCGACAGGCCCTCGCGCCGGCGGTTGATGCCGAGATTGGGCTGCGGCTCGTAGCGGCTGTAGCCGACCGAGGCCGAGACGATCTGGTTCGAATAGGTTGCGGCCGCATCGGCTCTCTGGAGCTCGAAGGTGGTCTCGTTCAGCCGCGTCGCACCGCTGAAAAGGAGGCCGCTGAACGGCGAGAACTGGCCGCGCGCCACGATGTCGGACCGGTTCGTGTCGAGGCCGGAATCGAGCCCCGCATTGACCAGGTCGCCGCGCGCGAAGGAGTTGCGGCCGCCGATATGGTAGGACTGGCCGAGCA
This sequence comes from Allobosea sp., assembly GCA_046593015.1. Lineage (GTDB taxonomy): Bacteria > Pseudomonadota > Alphaproteobacteria > Rhizobiales > Beijerinckiaceae > Allobosea. The sequence goes on along the minus strand of JBKJSB010000068.1, from coordinate 6,369 downwards.
GGGCGTTGGCATAGGCCTGACCGCCGAAACGTCCGGTATAGAGCGCGCCGACATTGAGGCGGGAGCCGCCCTCGAGCCGGTCGTAGCCGGAGAACTTGCCGCTCCATTCGAACAGGTTGGTGTCGTCGAACACCAGGCTCTGCGAATCCTCGTTGGCGATGCGCAGGCTGCTGGTCTCGTTGGGCCGCGCCACGATCTGAGCAACCGGCTCGATGATATGGGTGCCCCAGCCGGTCCTGGCGACGAAGGGGTAGCGATACATCAGGCCGACGGCCGGCATCGCGCGGCCGAAGACCTCGTTGGAGGTGTCGGCGATGGTGGCGGCATAGGCGTTGTAATATTGCGTCGTCGACGGGTTGATCGAGAACACATCGGCCCGCAGCGAGGCGTAGGGCGTCCAGACCTGTCCGATCGGATCGACGAAGTTGCGCCGCCAGGAGATCTCTGCGGTGGCGCGCGAGACGTTGCCTGCCAGGCCGCGCACCAGGCAGGTGTCCTTCTGGTAGATGGCGCAGCCGTCATAGAGAGCCCCGCTGCTGGCGGTGTTGATCAGCGTCGCCGTCTGGCGCGGGATCTGCTGATAGGCGGCGGCTTCGCGGTGCAGGCTGGTGACGTTGACGTTGAAGGCGATCTCGCCGCCGAGGAAGGACGGCTTCTCGATGCGCTTGTTGTAGTCGAGCGCGGGCAGGACGACGGGCTGCTGCTTCTGCCAATCATTGGCGGTCAGCGGCTGGAAGTAGTAGCCGCGCAGATCGAACCAGGCCGAACGGCTCTGGCCGTTGAGATAGACGGTCGAGATCGATTCCTGGAGATAGGTCGTCGAACTGACGCTCTCGTTGGTGATGCGGTAATTCCGGTAGAACCAGCGGTCGGTCGACATCGCGACGTTCCAGCCGAAATTCCAGCGCGGATTGAGGAAGAACTTGCCGTTGGACTCGATCGAGCCGCGGAATTCCTTGTTGCCCGCGCCGAAGGGCGCAGCCAGGAAAGCCTCCGGCTCCTGCTGGTTGATGCCGCTGGCGCGGATCAGATAGGAGCCGTTCGACATCCGGTGGCGCCACTCGGCCTGGCCGAGGAAGCCCTGGCGCGAGAGATAGGTCGGCGTGACCGTCAGATCGTAGTTCGGCGCGAGATTGAAGAAATACGGCACCGACACGCCGACGCCAAGCGCATCGGTGTTGAGGTAGCGCGGCGCCAGCACGCCGGTCTTGCGCTTCACCGTCGAATCCGGACCCGACATATAGGGCAGGTAAGCCATCGGGATGCCGAGGAATTCGAGGCGCGCATCCTCGTAATAGATAGTCTGTTCGGACTTCTTGTGGATGATCTTGGCGGCGCGGACCTGCCAGAAAGGCGGCTTCTCGGGTGCGTCCTTGCAGGCATCGCAGGCCGTGTAGATACCCTTTTCGAAGACGAAGGTCTCGCCGTCGGTGCGCTCGGCGCGCGGCGCGGAGAAGCGTGTCCTGTCGGGATTCTGCACCTGCAGGGAATCGATGAAGCCGTCGCGGAAATCATCGGTCAGGTTGAAGCGCGCGCCGGTGATGACGGTGCCGTTGGCCTCGGTGATGCGGGCGTTGCCGGTGGCGACGACGCGCTTGCTGCCGCGGTCGTAGACGACGCGGTCGGCCTCGATGGTGCGGCCCTGATAGAGGATCTGCACCGAACCGACGGCGGCCACGGTGTTGTTGTCGTTGTTGTAGATCAGCTCCTTGGCGTCGACGACCATCCGCTCCTGCGGCTTGGCGGCGGCCGAAGCAGGCGCCTGCGCCGACGCGGTCGACGCCAGCATGAACGCCAGGCTCGAGGCGAGCGCGGTCGCTGCAGCGTAGCGAGCCATGCGTCTCACGCCAGATGCCATACGCTCAATCCTAAATTAACCATAGGCACAGTACGTTTACCCATCTTCCTGATGGAGGAGAGCCAGAGCGCCGAGCATCGTCCCCACAACGGCCGGAAGCCAGGCGGCGATCACGGAATTGACGATTCCGGCCGACCCTAGCTCTTCCGACAATTGCGTCGCAACATAGAGCACGAAGCCTGCCGCCACGCCACCTACCACCAGTCTGGTCACACCACCAAACCTGAAAAATCTTAAGGAAACGGATGCCGCCACGAGAACCATGGCGACGAGCAGCAGCGGCCGCGCCATGAGCGACTGGTAGCGCAGCTCGTAGCGTGTGGTGTCGAGCCCCGCATTCTTCGTCCGTTCGATCACGGTCGGCATCGACCAGAAGCCGACCGCGTCAGGCGGTGTGAAACTTTGCCGCATCTGCTCGGGCTCCAGAGTCGTCGCGACGAGATAGGTCGGGTAGCTCTGTGGCTCTTCCATGGCGGAAATCACGCGCGCGTCCGTCAGCTCCCAGAAACCCGGCCGCAGCACCGCCTGTTTCGCGTCGATGCGCTCGCTGAAACCGCCGCCGGGACCAAACGAGAAGATCGCGACCTGGGACAAACCATCGCCATCGGGCAACGCGCCCGCCGCGCGCACGATCGACTGCCCGTCGACGCTGTGCTGCCTGAGCCAGATCTCCTGATTGGTCGGCGCCTGGGTGCCGCGGACGAACAGTCGCGCCTCCAGCAGAGTCGCATTGCGCTTCAGCTCGGCCGCCACGGGATTGTAGACCAGGATCGAGAACACGCCGATCAGCCCCGCCACGAGCGCCGCCGGCTGCAGGAACTGCCAGGCCGAGACGCCGACGGAGCGGGCGACGACGAGTTCGAGCTTCCGGCTCAGCGTCAGCAGCGCGAACATCCCGCCGAAGAGCGCGGCGAAGGGGAAGATCTGCTCGGCCACGGCCGGTGCGCGGTAGAGCGCGAGCCGGACGATCTGCGCCGTCGTCGCGACGGGAGAATCGCCGGCGCGGCGCATCAGCTCGACGAAATCGAGCGTGCCGATCAGGAAGAAGAAGGTGCCGAACACGCCGAGGATGGCGCGCGCGAAGCGCTTCGTCAGATAGCGGCCGAAGGTCGAGGTCAGCAGCATCAGGCGCGCCTGAGCCGCGCCGTCAGGCCGGTGATCGGGGCCAGCAGCGGTGCGGCCAGTCGCGCCAGCACCGGCCGCAGCCGCTCGCCATAGAGGAGCAGCGCCACGGAGAGGGTGATTGCGCCGATCGGCAGCAAATAGAGCAGGAGCACGGCCGAGGGCGAGCGCACGCTTGCGGTCCAGGCGGCATAGGCGCCGATGCGCGTTGCCCCGACGATGATGATCGCGGCCTGGATGGCGCTGGCGCGGCCCTGCCTTGTGGTGCGGGCTTCGCCGACGAAGGCGAACGCGATCAGCATGAAGGCGATCGGGTAGAGCGCGGCGGAGAGGCGGTTGTGCAGCTCGGCCCGGAAGCGGCCTTCCTGCGTCTTGTAGTAGTGCTCGTTGCGGTCCTGGTTCAGCAGCGACCAGGTGGTGCGCTCTCGCGGCTTGTAGATCACCCTGTCGCCGCTGCCCTCGCCGGCGCCGCCGGTGGCGTCGCCAGACAGCGCCGACAGGTTCAGCGCATAACGATCGAAGGAGATGATCGAGGTCGTGTCCTGCTTGTTCTCGCGCTGGATCGTGCCGCGTTCCAGCATCAGGAAGTTCGAGCCGTCGACATCGACCGTGCGGCCGCGCTCGGCGACATAGATCGCCGGCTGGCTCGGGTCGCGCCGGTCCTGCATGAAGATGCCGACCAGAGCGTCGCCCGAGCGCTCGCGGTAGTGGAAGGTGACGCCGGATTCGAGCGAGACGAACTGGCCTTCCTTGACGACATTGGCGACGAAATCGGCCCGGATCGTCGTGATCAGGTCGCGCAGCGCGCGAAATCCCGAAGGCATCACCGACAGCGACATCCAGCCGACGAGGAGCGACACGGCGATCGTCAGCATGATGAAGGGTTTTGTCAGCCGGTAGGGCGCGATGCCGGCCGCGTTCATCACGATCAGTTCGGAATCGCTGTTCAGCCGGTTCAGCGTGTAGAGCGTCGCCATGAACAGCGCGACGGGTGCGATGCCCGCGATCAGCGCCGGGAGCGAGAGCAACGTGACGGTGAAGAAGATCAGGACCGTCTGGCCCTTGCCGGTGATCAGATCGACCTCGCGCAGCGCCTGCGTCACCCAGATCACGCTGGTCAGGCCGATCAGAAGCACGATGGAGGCGACCGTCGCGATCTTCAGGATGTAGCGGTCGAGGCGGGTCAGGATCACGCGGCGGCTTTCGGTCGCTGGTCTTCTGGAGAGGCCCGGTTTCCGGGGCGCATTTGGACGCTTCGGCGCTTACACCCTATGGTATAGGCGCAATCATGGCGCAAACGGGAATCGTTTGTGTTCCTGTCGTTACGCGCCTTCCGACGACCCTCTTCGCAACATCGTGAGCCTCCTTATGTCGCAGCGCCTGAAACTCGAGGTCAAAGCCCTGAACGCGATCACGGCGGAGGATCTCGTGATCCTCGTCGGCGACGCGCTGACGCCGCCCCGCGCGACGGATGAATGGCTCGGCGAGGGCGCGCATGGCCTGCTGGCGCGCGCGGCCGCCGCCGAGCGCTTCAAGGGCAGGGCGCTCTCGGGGCTGACGCTGCTTGCGCCGGACGGAGCCGGATACCAGCGCCTGATCGTCGTCGGCGTCGGACTGGCCTCGGAGCGCGCGACGCTCGATTTCGCGAAACTCGGCGGTACGATCGCCGGGCGCCTCGGCCATGGCCGCGGCGCCGACGTGATCGCGGCGCTGCCCGAGGGCGAGATGTCCGCCGACGAGATCGCCGAGATGGCTTTGGGCATGCGGCTGCGCGCCTATGCCTTCGACCGGTACAAGACCAAGAGCAAGGAGCCCGAGGAAGCCGAGCCCTTCACCGTCACGCTGCGCGTCGCCGATCCGTCGCTGGTCAGGAAGGCGCTGAAGGCGCGCGAGGCGGTTGCCGCCGGCGTCGAGATCGCGCGCGACCTCGTGAACGAACCGCCGAACGTCCTCTATCCCGAAGAGTTCGCCGACCGAGCGGCCAAGCTCGAAAAACTCGGCGTCGAGGTCGAGATCCTCGACGAGAAGCAGTTGAAGAAGATCGGCATGCGGGCGCTGCTCGCGGTCGGGCAGGGCTCGCGTCGCGAGAGCCGCGTCGTGGTGATGCGCTGGAACGGCGCGAAATCATCCGTCCAGCCGGTCGCGTTCGTCGGCAAGGGCGTGACCTTCGACACCGGCGGCATCTCGATCAAGCCCGGCGGCGGCATGGAGGACATGAAGGGCGACATGGCTGGCGCGGCCTGCGTCACCGGGCTGATGCATGCGCTTGCGGCCCGTAAGGCGAAGGTCAACGCCATCGGCGTGATCGGCATCGTCGAGAACATGCCCGACGGCAACGCCCAGAGGCCAGGCGACATCGTTACCTCGCTCTCTGGGCAGACCATCGAGATCATCAACACCGACGCCGAAGGCCGGCTCGTTCTCGGCGACGTGCTCTGGTATACGCAAGACAAGTACAAGCCGCGCTTCATGGTCAATCTGGCGACGCTGACCGGCGCCATTCTGGTGGCGCTGGCGCAGGAAAACGCCGGCCTGTTCTCCAACAACGACGAACTCAGCGAGCGCCTGACGGCGGCGGGCAAGGCGACCGGCGAGACCGTCTGGCGCATGCCGCTGGGCAAGGCTTATGACAAGATGATCGATTCGAAGTTCGCCGACATGAAGAACTCGGCCGGCCGCCATGGCGGCGCGATCACGGCGGCGCAGTTCCTGCAGCGCCATGTCAATGACTGCCCCTGGGTGCATCTCGATATCGCCGGCACCGGCATGAGTTCGCCGAGCACCGAGACCAACCGCTCCTGGGGCTCGGGCTGGGGCGTGCGCCTGCTCGACCGGCTGGTGGCGGACCATTACGAGGCGTGAACATGCAGGCCGCATTGTCATTGCGAGCGCAGCAAAGCAATCCAGCCCTTGGCTCGTCGCCGCCGCTGGATTGCTTCGTCGCCGCGCTCCTCGCAATGACGGCAGGCGCGGCTCGGTCGCTGCGATGACCGAAATCCTGTTCTTCCACCTGCAGTCCCGCCCGCTCGAGCAGGTCCTGCCGACCATTCTCGAACGGGCGCTCTCGCGCGGGCAGAAGGTCGTGGTCGAGATGTCGAGCCCGGAACGGCTGAGCGCGCTCGACGACCATCTCTGGAGCTTTTCCGACCAGAGCTTCCTGCCGCATGTCACGGCGGCGGAGGCCGATGCGGCCGCCAACCCGATCGTGCTGACCAACAAGCCCCACAATCCCAATGCGGCGAGCGTGCGCATCTGCACCGAGGGCGTCCGCATTCCCGACGCAATGGCCGATTACGAGCGCGTCGTCCTGATCTTCGACGGGGACGATCCCGACGCGCTGGCAGCGGCGCGCGAGGACTGGAAAAAGGTCAAGGCCTCGGGCGAAAGCG
>JBKJSB010000198.1:0-8720 GCA_046593015.1 Allobosea sp. | reverse complement strand
AACGTCATCGGCAACCCGATCGTTCCGGTGATCAAGATCACCGGCAACCCCAAGACGATGCGGACCATGCCCGAGCATATCGACGTCGACGTTTCCGGCATTCTGCGCCGCGACCTGACGATCCCGCAGGCCGGCGATGCGCTGATCGAAAACATCGTGCGCACCGCCAATGGCCGCTTGACGGCGGCAGAAGCGCTGGGCCATCGCGAATACTCGATGACGAAGCTGTATCGCTCGGCCTGAGCCGGCGCGGGCGGGAGCCTTAGACTTGGCACACAGCGCGACCCTGCTTTCGCCCGCGCAATGGCGGCCGCTCGCCGCCGGCATCGCGCTGTCGACGATCGTGGCCATCGCGTCCGTCGTCGCCGAGCCGTTGCTCAAGGCGGCGGCTGGCGGTCGCGTGGGCATTCCGGCGATCGTGATCGCGCTGGTGATCGGGATGCTGCTGCATCCGGTCGCCAACAGCGCCCGTTTCGAGCCCGGCATGACCTTCTGCGTCAAGAAACTGCTGCGCTGGGCGATCGCTTTGCTCGGCCTGCGCATCGCGCTTGGCGACATCATCGCGCTCGGGGCGACGACCGCTCTGCTGGTTATGGTCTCGATGGCGCTGACGGTGGCGTCCGGCTTCGTCCTCGCCCGCTGGCTCGGCCGCGAGACCGGCATGGGCGCGCTGGCGGGCGTCGCCACAGCCGTCTGCGGCGCCTCAGCCGCGCTCGCGACCGCGACCGTGGTGCCCGACTACAAGGGCAAGGCCGCCGACGTCGCCTTCACCGTCATCGCGATGAACGCGCTCTCGACGCTGGCGATGCTGGCCTATCCGCTGATCTGCACCTGGCTCGAGCTTTCGCCGGCCCAGACCGGGATCATGCTGGGCGCGACGATCCATGATGTCGCGCAGGTCGTGGGCGCGGGGCAGTCGGTCTCCGACGAAGCCGCCAACGCCGCTGTCATCGTCAAGTTGTTTCGCGTCTTCCTGCTGCTGCCCGCCGTGCTGATCGTCGGCTGGTGGCTGGTGCGCGACGGCGCCTCAGCGGGCGCCGCGAAGGTGCCGGTGCCGGTCTTCGCCATCGTCTTCCTGATCCTGTGCCTGGCCAACAGCGCCCTTGCGCCCCAGCCTGCGCTGGCGGATGTCTACATGCCGCTGCGGGCGGCCTTGCTCGAAGCCTCGCGCTGGGGTCTGCTGATCGCCATCGCGGCGCTGGGCCTGGGCACCTCGATGGCGGCGATGGCGCGGCTGGGCTGGCGACACCTCGTTCTGGTGACGGGCACGAGCCTCGTCATCCTTGCATCCGTGACCGGCGGCCTGCTGGCGCTGGGTTGAACCGCTGGAAGCGTCATGACCGACATCGTCATCACCGAATTCATGGACGAGACCGCGGTCGCTGCGCTGAGCGCGCGCTACAAGGTCCATCACGACCCCGAACTCTTCGGCAAGCCCGACGAACTGGCGAAGCTCGTCGCCGGCGTGCCTGCGCTGATCGTGCGCAACCAGACGCAGGTGCGAGGCGAGGTTCTGGCGGCTGCAAAGAAGCTGAAAGTCGTCGGTCGGCTTGGCGTCGGCCTCGACAATATCGACATGGACGCCTGCACGGAGCGCGGCATCAAGGTCTTCCCGGCGACCGGCGCGAACAGCCTGTCGGTCGTCGAGTACGTCATCTGCAGCGCCATGGTGCTGCTGCGCGGCGCGTATTTCGCCAATGCGGCGATGGTGGCGGGCGAATTCCCCAAGACCAAGCTGATTGGCCGCGAGATCGCCGGCAAACGGCTGGGCCTGGTCGGTTTCGGCGCGATCGCGCGCGACGTCGCCAACCATGCCCGCATGCTCGGCATGAACGTGGTCGCCTTCGATCCTTATGTGCCGGCCGACCACCCGGCCTGGCAGACGACGCAGCAGCTCGATCTCGAGGCGGTGCTCTCGACCTCCGACGTGATCAGCATCCATCTGCCGCTGACGCCGGAGACGAAGGGGCTGATCGACAGGAAGGCTTTCGCGCGGATGAAGCCCGACGCCGTTCTGGTCAACGCGGCGCGCGGCGGCGTGATGGACGAGGCGGCGCTGGTCGCGGCGCTCAAAGCCGGCAAACTGGGCGGCGCGGCGATCGACGTTTTCGAGGAGGAGCCGTTGCGCAATGGCGGAAGGCTGTTCGAGGGCGTCCCCAATCTGATCCTGACGCCGCATATCGCCGGCAATACGGTCGAATCCAATGGCCGCGTCTCCGGCCTCGTCGCCGAGCGGGTGATGGCTGCGCTGGAGGGCCGGCTATGAAACTGTCGCTCGCGGAGGCCGAAGCCGGGCTGACCGACCTGTTTGCGAGCGCGGGCGCTTCTCCCGCAAACGCCGCCTCCGTCGCCTGGGCGCTGGTCATGGCCGAAGCCGACGGGCTGAAAGGTCACGGCCTGTCACGCGTGCCGACCTATCTCGCCATGCTCAATGCCGGCAAGATCGACGGCAAGGCGGTGCCGATCGCGCGCCAGCCGAAGCCCGGCGTGCTGGCGATCGATGCAGCTCACGGCTTCGCCTATCCCGCGATCGACCTCGCCGTGATCGAACTGCCGACGATCGCCCGCGCCCAAGGCGTGGTCGCGGCCCCGATCCGCCGCTCGAACCATTGCGGCGCGGCTGGCCTGCATGTCGAGCGGCTGGCCGAGCAGGGTCTGGTCGCGCTGCTTTTCGCCAATACGCCCGCTGCGATCGCGCCCTGGGGCGGGGCGAAGCCGGTGTTCGGCACCAATCCGATCGCGTTTGCCGCTCCGCTCGCCGGCCGCGAGCCGCTTGTCATCGACATGGCTCTGTCGAAGGTCGCGCGCGGGCCGATCGTGGCGGCGAAGCAGAAGGGCGAGGCGATCCCGGAAGGCTGGGCGCTGGACACGGCCGGCAAGCCGACGACGGACGCAGGCGCTGCGCTCGCCGGCACCATGGTTCCGCTCGGCGACGCCAAGGGCGCGACTTTGGCGCTGATGGTCGAGGTGCTGGCGGCGGCGCTTGTCGGGACGCATTTCGCCTTCCAGGCCTCGTCCTTCCTCGACGACAAGGGCGGCCCGCCCGATACCGGCCAGCTCATCCTCGCCATCGACCCGCACGCCATGGGCGGCAACTGGTTCGACGAGCGCATGCGGCTGCTGGCGCATGCGATCGAGGACCAGGATGGGACAAGGCTGCCGGGAGTGAGGCGGTTGTCGCTGCGGGCGAAGGCGATGGCGGAAGGGATCGAGGTGTCGGACGATTTGTTCGCCGGCTCCTAGACGAACCCGAACGCATCGACATCGACCAGCCCCTTGTCGGTGATCTTGAGGTGCGGGATCACCGGCAGGGTCAGGAAGGCGACCTGCAGGAAGGGCTCGGCCAGCACCACGCCGAGCGCTTTGGCGGCGTGGCGCAGTTCCTCCAGCGCGAAGCGCACCGCCTCGAAAGGCTGCTCGCTCATCAGACCTGCGACCGGCAGGGCAAGCTCCGCGACCACGACGCCGTCTTCCGCCACGGCGAAGCCGCCGCCAGTCGCGATCAGCCGGTTGGCGGCGGCGGCCATCGAGGCCTCATCGACGCCGACGACGCAGAGATTATGGCTGTCATGGCCGACCGAGGAGGCGATTGCGCCGCGCTGGATGCCAAAGCCGTGGACGAAGCCGGACGCGATGCCGCCATTCTTGCCGTGCCGTTCGATCACCGTGACCCGGACCGCGTCCTGCGTCAGATCGGGCAAAGCCTGCCCATCGCGCGCCGGCAGCGCCATCGAAAGGCGCTCGGTGATGATCCGGCCCGGCACGACCCCGATCACGGGCGTTTCGCCATCGCGCGCCTTCGCCTGAAAATCCTCCGGCGTCAGTGTCCGGCTCTTGACGCTGCCATGGCCGACCGCCGCCACCGGCTTGCGGCGCTTGAACAGCTTGTCCTCGACGAGCTTGCCGCCGGCAAAGACCTCCCGCACCGAGCAGCTTTCCAGATTGTCGAGCAGCACGATGTCGGCGCGCTTGCCCGGCCCAATGAAGCCGCGGTCGAACAATCCGAAATTCCGCGCCGCCGACAGCGTCGCGACCCGGTAGGTCGCCAGCACGTCCGCGCCATGGGCGATCGCTGTGCGGATCATGTAATCGAGATGGCCTTCCTCGGCGATGTCGAGCGGGTTTCGGTCGTCGGTGCAGAAGGCGAGATATGGCGAGGCGTCGCGCGTGATCAGGGGGATCAGCGCGTGCAGGTCCTTGGAGACCGAACCCTCGCGGATCAGGATCGCCATGCCTTTCTTGAGCTTTTCGCGCGCCTCGTCCTCCGTCGTCGTCTCATGGTCGGTGCGGATGCCCGCCGCGAGATAGCCGTTCAGGTCCATGCCCCGGACCAGCGGCGCATGGCCGTCGATATGGCGGTGCGAGAAGGCTTCCAGCTTGGCGAGGCAGGCCGGATCGCGCGCCAGCAGGCCTGGAAAGTTCATGAACTCGGCGAGCCCGATCACCTTGGGGTGGTGCATCAGCGCGACCAGATCGGCTGCGTCGAGCCGTGCCCCTGCCGTTTCCAGATGCGTCGCCGGCACGCAGCTCGAGAGCTGCACGCGCAGATCCATCCGCATCGCCTCGGCGCAATCGAGGAAATAGCGGATGCCCTCGACACCCAGCACATTGGCGATCTCGTGCGGGTCGCAGATCGCTGTGGTGACGCCATGGGGCAGCACGCAGCGTTCGAATTCGAGCGGCGTCACCAGCGAGGATTCGACATGGAGATGCGTGTCGATGAAGCCCGGCACGGCGATCAACCCCGACGCGTCGAACTGGGCCTTGCCATCGTAGCGGCCATCCGTGCCGACGATGGTGTTGCCGCAGAGCGCGATGTCGGTCTCCGTCAGGTCTCCGGTGACGAGGTCGAACAATCTTGCGCCCCGGATCACGAGATCGGCCGGCTCGTCGCCGCGCCCCTGCGCGATCCGGCGGGCGAGGGTGGCGGCTGTGGCGCGGGGCGCGTCGGTCATGGCTGATTCCGTTCGAACAGAGGCAAAAGCTGATCGTTAAAATGCCAATTGAAGCAAGCATATAACGTGGTCGTTCCGGGCAAGCAGCGAAGCTGCGCCGACCCGGGACCCATTCCGGAACGGTCCTCGATCAAGGATCGCCAAACGACATCTAATCCGGCATCGTTCCGGAATGGATCCCGGGTCTTCGCTTCGCTTCGCCCGGGACGACACGCTCTTTGGTGTCTCGATGTGGGTATACATTCTTGCGAGCAAGAAAAACGGCACGCTTTATGTCGGCGTGACGAACTCGCTTTCGCGGCGCGTATTCGATCATCGTGAAGGGCGAGGTTCTGAGTTCGCGCATCGCTACGGCGCTTTGCGTCTTGTCCATGCCGAGCAATTCGATCGGCCGGACGACGCGATTGCGCATGAAAAGAGGATCAAGCACTGGCGCAGAAGCTGGAAGATCGAATTGATCGAGCACTCAAATCCGGACTGGAACGATATATACCCGACGACGCATCTCGATTGACGAAAGAGGTTTGCTGCCCCGGAGCAAGGCAGACGGACCGAGACACGCGGTTGGCCTGTCTTGCGCGGCAGCCCGCTTCTTGCGGGTGCGTGATGCGGCGCTTATAGCCCTGACGCAGCCGCGCATCGCGCTGCAGCCATTTCAGGAGCCCGCCATGTCGGTCGATCTCGCCACCGTCAAACGCGTCGCGCATCTGGCGCGCATCGCCGTGCCGGAGGCCGACCTGCCCAAGCTGCAGGGCGAGCTCAACGCCATCCTCGGCTTCGTCGATCAGTTGAACGAGGTCGATGTCGCCGGCGTCGAGCCGATGACCTCGGTCACGCCGATGGCGATGAAGCAGCGCGAGGATGTCGTCACCGATGGCGAGATCGCCGACACGATCGTCGCCAATGCGCCGGCGTCGGACGACAATTACTTCATGGTGCCCAAGGTGATCGAATAGGCGCGACGAGCGCCAATTCGATCACCCCGGACATGCGAAGCATGATCCGGGGTCTCCTGACCAGTTAGCTTCCGGATTCCCAACGTGACCGACCTGACCAGCCTGACGCTCACCGAAGCCCGCGACGGCCTGAAGGCAAGAACCTTCTCGGCGACCGAACTGGCGAAGGCCCATATCGCCGCCGTCGAGCAGGCGCGCGCGCTCAACGCCTATGTGCTTGAGACGCCCGAGCATGCGCTGAAACAGGCCGGTGCTTCCGACATCAAGCTGGCGAAAGGCGAGGGCGGCCCGCTGGAGGGCCTGCCGCTCGGCATCAAGGATCTGTTCGCCACGCAAGGGGTGCGGACCACCGCCTGCTCGAAGATCCTCGGCAACTTCGTGCCGCCTTACGAGTCGACCGTGTCGGGCCAACTCTGGCGCGACGGCGCGGTCATGCTCGGCAAGCTCAACAACGACGAATTCGCAATGGGCTCGTCGAACGAAACCTCGGCCTTCGGCAATGTCGTCAATCCGTGGCGTAGAGCCGGCTCGAATGTCGGGACAGGCGGAGCTGGCGCCGTCGAAGGCGCTCATCTGGTCCCCGGCGGCTCGTCGGGCGGCTCCGCCTCGGCCGTAGCAGCCGGTCTGTGCCTGGCCGCGACCGCGACCGACACCGGCGGTTCGATCCGCCAGCCCGCAGCCTTCACCGGCACGGTCGGCATCAAGCCGACCTATGGCCGCTGCTCGCGCTGGGGCATCGTCGCCTTCGCCTCCTCGCTCGATCAGGCCGGGCCGATCGGCAAGACCGTGCGCGACTGCGCCGTGATGCTGCGCTCCATGGCCGGCCACGACCCGAAGGACACGACCTGCGTCGACATGGCCGTGCCCGACTACGAGAAGGCCGTCGGCCGCTCCGTGAAGGGTATGAAGATCGGCATCCCGAAGGAATACCGCCTCGATGGGCTCAACGCCGAGATCGAGGCGCTCTGGCAGAAGGGCATCGACTGGCTCAAAGCGGCCGGAGCCGAGATCGTCGAGATCTCCTTGCCGCATACGAAATACGCGCTGCCGGCCTATTACATCGTCGCCCCGGCCGAGGCGTCGTCCAATCTCGCCCGCTATGACGGCGTCCGCTACGGCCTGCGCGAGGGCGGCCGCGACATCGTCGATATGTACGAGAAGACCCGCGCCGAGGGCTTTGGGGCCGAGGTCAAGCGCCGCATCATGATCGGCACCTACGTGCTCTCGGCGGGCTATTACGACGCCTATTACCTGCGCGCCCAGAAGGTCCGCTCCCTGATCAAGCGTGATTTCGACGAGGCCTATGCGGCCGGCATCGACGCGGTGCTGACGCCGGCGACGCCGTCCGCCGCCTTCGGCATCGGCGAGAAGGGCTCGGCCGACCCGGTCGAGATGTATCTCAACGACATCTTCACGGTGACGGTGAACATGGCCGGCCTGCCGGGCATCGCCGTGCCGGCGGGGCTGGATTCTCAGGGCCTGCCGCTTGGGTTGCAGTTGATCGGAAAGCCCTTCGACGAGGAGACGCTGTTTGCGCTCGGCGAGGTGATCGAGCAGGCGGCCGGGCGGTTCACGGTCGGGGAGCGCTGGTGGGCCTGAGCCTCGCCGCGTATCTCGGCCTCACCCGGTGATCCTGAGCCGGGCCATGGCTTATGCATGCCTGACCTTCCTCGGTTGGGCCTTGATCCTCGTTGCGGCGTTGCTGCTCGTCCTCGTCGTCGTGCAGCACCTGCGTGCCGACGTGTTCGCGCTGCCGCGCGAGCATCTGGTCGCTGCCGCCATGGCGCTGTGGCTTGGGTGGCTTTGCCGGTTGCTGGCGCGGCGCTTCGTCTGACCGGACTTCAGTCCCCACCGCCCCCGCCGCAGCCGCCGCCATCTCCACCGCTGGCACTGTCGCCGCCGCTGTCACCGGAACCGCCATCGCTGCGGCTGTCGGAGCCCATCCCCTCCGTCCCGCCATCATAGGACGAGCTTGAAAAGTCCCCGCCGCATTGCGAGTCGGCATCGCCATTGCGTCTCAACTGGGCGCAGTCGGGGTAGTAGCGGTAGCCGCCCGGGATGTTGAGCTTGACGTCGAGCGCAAACAGCAGCGGCAGGCGCGAGGGGTTGTTGGGATTGATGCCGTCCTCGCGGCAGCACTGCAGCCAGACGCGGCGCAGTCCGGCATTGTCCTTCTTCCGGCCATCCGCAAGCGCGACGGCCGGCGTATGGTGCAGGAACGAGCCGAAGGCGTTGTCGCAGAACTCCTGGTAGGCGCGGGTATGGAGGATGAACTCGTGCCAGAGGTCGTCGGCGACCTGCGAGGGCATGGCCACATAGCGCTGGCCGCTGTTGAGATAGGCGAGGAAGAACTGACGCAGCCCCTGCGCGACCAGCGCCGTCTCCTTGCGGGTGAAGCCGCGGTGGTGGCTCGCCAGCTTGTCGAGCAACCCAGGCGGCCAGGCATAGGTCCGGATGTATTCGGCGCGTTTGAGCCGGCGCCAGGCCGGAATGATCGCAACCCCCGCGATCAGCACGCTGACCAGCGCGATGCCGAGAACGACCGTCAGCCACCCCACCATGCGATTTCGCTCCCTCGCGACGGCCTGCCGCCGCGAGGGAGATCAGATCACGAGTGGGTCGGCGAAGCATCCCCATGCCGCGCTGGGTCGGGCTTCCTCTTCTCGAATAGCCCGGCCAGCCAGCGCACCACGACATAGAACACCGGCGTGAAGATCAGGCCGAAGATCGTCACGCCCAACATGCCGGAGAACACCGCGGTGCCCAGCGACTGGCGCATCTCGGCGCCGGCGCCCTCGCTGATGACCAG
>JBKJSB010000188.1:0-4035 GCA_046593015.1 Allobosea sp. | reverse complement strand
TTGCTGTCCATGACGCGCGCAATCTCGGGCAGGGAGGGCAGGTAGAAATCGGTCGAAAGCGGGCCGAGCGCCGTCAGCATGGCGAGAACGGCGGTCATCGCCAGCGTATCGGGGCGGAGTTTCATCAAGGCGGCGGCGCTCGCTCATCAGGAGGCTGCTGTCTAGACTTGGCTCTCCATGGAGTCGAGGTTGGCCTCAGCGTATGAAATCGGAACGCCAGACACGGTCCAGCGCCATTCCTTTTTCGTCGCGCTTCAGCACGCGTCCGCTATCTGGACCCTCTCCCACCAGCCAGTTCTTCCATATCGGATTGGAAGTGACGGCTTCACGCGTCGTCTCAAGGGTTGCCCGTTTGAACGACGCCATTGAATTGAAAGCCGCCTCGAAGTTCAGAGGGTCGACCCGCATGATCGTCGACGGATCGGTCGCATCACGGATACGGACCATTGCAGGAAGCTGCGCTAACCCGAGGTCTCTCCGGAAGCTCCCGGATGCGTAGCGCTTGATCTCGCGTCGAACATTCTCAGAACCCCCGACCGATGATGCATCGGCCGCAAAGTTCGCAAAAGCGATCCTTCTTGCATCGGTATAGCCCCCGGCCGGCCCCTCCTGCCCACTCAAGAGCACAGCCAGCAGGCCTTGCGCACCTAAGTCCACGACAACGGCCTCTCCTTTGGCGAAGGTTGGCGCAGTGCCCAGCCAGCCCCTGCTCTCGGCAATCTCGACGACACCCGAACCTAACCTCGGCCCCTCCGGCGTCTCGATCTCCACGGTTAGGCGATATCGGAAGCTGTTTCGTTCGAAAGCGCTCGAGCAGGCGGCGAGGCCGCCGACGACAACGAGTAGTGCGCCGGCGAGCACGGCGACGTAGCGTGGCAGCAGACCGATCAGGGTTGTGTGCGAAGACTTGCTCATGCCCACCTCACCCGAACCCGTGCAGCCCCGCGCCATTCCGCTTGAGCCATATCTCCGCCTCCTCCGTGCGCGGGCAGAGCTTGTGCGTCAGCGCCCAGAACCGGTGCGAATGGTTCATCTCCTTGAGGTGGGCGACCTCATGGGCCGCGAGATAGTCCAGCACCAGCGGCGGGGCCATGATCAGCCGCCACGAGAAGTTGAGATGGCCCTTCGAGGAGCAGGAGCCCCAGCGGCTGGTCGTGTCGCGGATGGTGATCTTTCGCGCCGGGATGCCGAGCGTCGCGGTGTGGCGTGCGACCGCTGACTCAAGGTCAGCCAGCGCCTGCTTGCGCAAAAAATCCTGGATGCGGCGCGGCACATGCGCGGCCTCTCCTGCGACCGCTATGATCGCCGCGCCGTCGCGGTCGGTCGTGGCGTGGGTGACGCCGCGCACGCGGGACCAGTGGACGATCCGGTGAGGCTCGCCGCGAAAGGGAATGGTCTGACCCGGCTCGAACGGAACCGACTGAGGCCGTTTGGCGACGCGTGCCGCGATCCAGCCGCCATGCTTTTCCGCGAAGACCCGTCCAGCGCCGAAATCGGCGCGCTCGGGCAAGGTCAGCGTGATCTCGCCGGTCGCCTGCGAGACGCGCAGCGTCATCCGCCGCGCCGCCGCGCGCCGCTTGACCAGCACGGGATAGAGCATCCCGGCATGGGGAACCTCGATCGCGTCGGGATCGGGCTTTCGCTTGAACAGGGAGAACCGCATCGCCCGCGATGGTGCCGGATTCGCAGGGTGAACGGAAGGGCCTCAGCTTGCGATCTTCAGCGCCTTGCGGGCCTCGGTGGCGCTTTCGGCCCGGCGATCCTTGGCCGCGTCCATGTCGAGGCTGACCATGAAGTCGGAGATGCGCGGCGCGATTTCGGAGCGGAAGCGCGAGCCGTTGAAGACTCCGTAATGGCCCACCGCCTTCTGCATGTAATGGACGCGCATATGGTCCGGGATGTTGACGCAGAGGTCATGCGCGGCCTGGGTCTGGCCGACGCCGGAGATGTCGTCGTTCTCGCCCTCGACCGTCATCAGCGCGACGCGGCGGATCGCGGTCGGATCGACCGGCTTGTTGCGATGCATCATCGTGCCTTTCGGCAGCGCATGCTCGACGAACACGGTCTCGACGGTCTGGAGATAGAATTCGGCGGTCAAATCCATCACCGCCATGTACTCGTCGTAGAAGTCGCGATGCTTCTCGGCCGAATCGCCATCGCCCCGGACGAGATGCTTGAACATGTCGTAATGGGCGGTGACATGGCGGTCGAGATTCATCGCCATGAAGCCTGAAAGCTGCAGGAAGCCGGGATAGACGTCGCGGAAGAAGCCCTGATGCGGAAACGGCACCCGGGTGATGCAATGGCTGCGGAACCAGTCGATGCCGCGGTCCATGGCGAGCTTGTTGACCTCGGTCGGCGAGCGGCGCGTGTCGATCGGCCCGCCCATCAGCGTCATCGAGCGCGGCGCGCAGGGGTCGCCTTCAGCTTCCATGCGGGCGATCGCCGCCAGCACCGGCACGGAAGGCTGGCACACGGCCATGACATGGGTGTCGGGGCCGAGCATCTGCAGCATGCCGATGACGTAGTCGATGTAATCGTCGAGATCGAAGCGGCCGGCGCTCATCGGCACGAGGCGGGCATCGACCCAGTCGGTGATGTAAACCTCATGGCCGGGCAGGAAGGCCTCGACCGTGCCGCGCAGCAGCGTGGCGTAATGGCCCGACATCGGCGCGACCAGCAGCACTTTCGGCTGCGGTTTGCGCCGGCCCTGGGTTTTACGGTCGAAATAGACCAGCTTGCAGAAGGGCCGCTCCCAGACGACCCGCTCCTCGACCGCGACCTTGACGCCGTTGATCGTCGTCTCGGGAAGATCAAAGGCCGGCTTGCCATAACGCCGGGTGGTGCGCTCGAAAAGCTCGGCGGAGGCCGCCATGGTGCGGCCGAACGGCGTATAGGTCAGCGGATTGGCTGGGTTCTTGAAGGCGAGCTGCATGGCGTCGGAGAAGCCGCGCGCGGGGCCGATCATCATGTGAACTGCTTCATAGGCGTGATAGGCAAACGACATGGGAGCCCCATACATGCGATCACTGACTTTCCAGACGCAACATGATCGATGATGCGCTGCAGCAGAAACGCACCGTAGGTCGTCTTTGTTCTCATTCAATCCGGCTAAAGGCTAAGATTTCCCTGAGATGCCGATTTGCCACAGATTATTGCTTAGAAATCCGTATCGGCATCGCGCCGGAGCCGAGCCCCGAGTCATGCCCGGAGCCAAGCCATGACGACGTTGGACAGGCTCGAGCCGATGGTCCTGCGGTCCGGCCGGCATCTGCGGCTCGACACGCTGGTCCGGCTGCGCTGGCTCGCCATAGCGGGGCAGAGTCTGGCGGTGGCGGGCGTGCATTTCGGGCTCGGCTTTACGCTGCCCTTCGGCTGGTGCTTCGCAGCCATCGCCGCCTCCGCCTGGCTCAACATAGCCCTGCGCATCCGCTTCCCGATGAGCCATCGCCTGCGCGAAGGCGCAGCGACCGCGCTGCTCGCCTTCGACGTGCTGCAGCTCGCGGCGCTGCTTTATCTCACCGGCGGACTACAGAACCCGTTCTCGATCCTGTTCCTCGCACCCGTCATGATCTCGGCCACGGCGCTTCCGCCCCAGCGCACGCTGCTGCTCGGGCTGCTCGCCATCGCGCTGGCGACCGGGCTGAATTTCGCGCATCTGCCGCTGCCCTGGGCCGGCGAGCCCCGCCCGGTCCTGCCCGCCTTCTATCAGGCCGGGACCTGGGGCGCGCTGGTGCTCGGCCTGGGCTTCACCGGAATCTACGCCTGGCGGGTCGCCAAGGAGGCGCGCGACCTCTCCGATGCGCTCACCGCGACCGAACTGGTGCTGGCGCGCGAGCAGCATCTGTCGCAGCTCGACGGGCTGGCGGCTGCGGCCGCCCATGAACTCGGCACGCCGCTCGCCACCATCGCGCTCGTCGCCAAGGAGCTGTCGCGGCTGAGCCCGCCGGAGGGCGAGATGGCCGAGGACATCGCGCTGCTGCGCGAGCAGGTCGAGCGCTGCCGTGGAATTCTGGGCAAGCTCGCCTCGCTGCA
>JBKJSB010000143.1:0-3204 GCA_046593015.1 Allobosea sp. | reverse complement strand
CGAAGAAGCCGCATTCGGGCGCGGCCGCGTCGGCGGCGAATGCGAGCGTGAAGGCGACGCGGACCTGCGAGCCATCGGGCCTCGCGCCCGTTCGCTCGAAGAAGAAGGGCTCGAAATCGCCGATGCCGGCGGCCTTGTAACGCGCTGCGTCGGCCTTTGCGTCGGCGCTCTCCAGGACCAGCATCGACATCCCCTCGCCCCGCTCGAGCGCATCACGCACGAAGGCCCCGAAGGAGAACCGACCCGGCGCATGCGGCGGGATCGCCTGCGCATCGCCGACCGTGACCAGTTCGAGGAAGCTGCCTGGAAACTGGACGATCCGGTTCTCGGTGCCCCAGGGGTGCCGGTTGCGCGCGCCCACCCTGAAGCCGAGCCGGGAATAGAACGCGCCAGCCGCGTCGAGATCGCGTACGCCGATGACGAGATGGTCGAGCCCGCGCGGGCTGGTGCTGGTCTGGTCAGGCATGGCGACGGCTTTCGGCTTGATCTCGAGACCTCCTGTCTAGCAGGCGACGGAGGCAGGGTCATGCCGTAACCGCGAGCGCCTCACGGCTCGATGTAATGCGGCACGAAGCGCGAGGTGTTCTTGGTGATCGGCGTAACGTCCTCGCGGACGCAAAGGCCGCAGGCCTGCGAGGCCACCAGCCAGGAGCCGATCACGGCGTAATTGCCGTTCGATTCGAACAGGTTGAGCGCCGCGTCCTGCAGCACGAAGCCCTCCGCGCCATAGGGACCGTCATCGCTGTCGAGCACCGTGCCGCGTTCCGTCAGGGTGATGTTGGCGCCCTCGCGCGAATAGAGCGGTTTTCGCACGCGGCGGGCCGAGAGCGTCTCGCAGCGCGGATCGCCTTCGAAGAAGGCCGGCAGCAGGTTGGGATGGCCAGGCTCCATCTCCCAGAGGCAGGCGAGCAAGCCCTTGTTGGAGACGATCGCCTTCCAGGGCGGCTCGACGAACTGGCACCGTGAGCCTGCCAGTGCATCGGCATAGCGCTCGCGGAACAGCCATTCCCAAGGGTAGAGCTTGAACAAAGTCTCGATCGGCTGGTTGGCGTCGTCGCAGAAGCGGCCGTCGGCGAGCAGGCCGATCTCCTCGACATAGCTGAAGCGCGCGTCGAGACCGGCCTGTTTGGCGCAATCCATCAGGTAGTCGACCGTGCCCTTGTCCTCGTTGCTGTTCTGGACGCTGGAGAGATGCAGCCGGAAGGGCGAAGGATCGCGTAAGCCCGCAAAAGCCGCGATCAGGCGCTCATGCAGCGAGTTGAACTGGTCGCTGCCGCGCGGCAGCGTGCCCAGCGCCATCGCCTGCTCCAGCCAGTCCCACTGCACGACGGCCGATTCGAACAGGGCGGTGGGCGTATCGGCGTTGTACTCCAGGAGCTTGGCCGGGCCTCTTCCGTCATAGGCGAGGTCGAGCCGGCCATAGAGATTGCGGTCGCCGCGCTGCCAGGATGAGCGGATGAAATCCCACTGCGCGTGGGGAATGGCCAGCCTCGTCAGGATCGCCTCGTCGCCCAGCGCCTTGTCGATGAAGGCGAAGCAGAGCTGCTCGATCGCCTCGGTCGGCGCCTCGATGTCGCGTTCGATCTCCTCCAGCGTGAAGGCGTAGGCGACGCTCTCGTCCCAGTAGGTCGCGCCGTCGATCGAGTGGAAGGCGAAGCCCAGCCGCTCGACCTGGGCCTGCCAGTCCGCACGCGGGGGCAGCGTGACGCGCCGCATCGCTCAGGACGAGGAGGACGAGGAGAAGGAGCGCGCGGTCGAGCCGAAGCCGCCGCGCGAGGCGACGCTCGGGACGCTGGCGACGCCGGTCGAGGAGACGTTGCGGGCGACCAGCGCCTGCCCGGCCGTCGTCGAATAGGCCCGAGAGCGGCTGCCGCCGCTGCTGTAGCCGCTACCCGATGACGACGATGACGAGCGCGCCTGCTGGCACTCCGGCTGCTGGCTGCCGCGCGGGCACGCCTGCTGCGTCGGCGGCAGCAAGGGCTGCGCCGCGCCGCCGCCTTGGGCGAGGCCGCGCGCCAGCATGATGCCCGCCAGCGCAGGGATGAAGACCTGCGCGTTGTTCCAGGTGCTGTTGCGGCACGAGCCCGCTCCGTACTCGGTTTCGCAGTTCGCATTGCTGGTGAACTTCTTGGCATCGCGCAGGTGATTGGCCGACGCCTCGTTGAAGCGCTGCTCGCATTGCGTCGCCGAGAGTTGGCCGGCGGCGCGGCATTCGGCGAGCGAGTTGTAGACGAGGCTCTCCTCCTCGTCCTTGCCGCCGATCAAAGACCATGTGGTCGCGACCAGCACGACCCCGACCGCAGCCAGTCCGATCTGCGTCGAGCGCTTCATGACAAGCCCTCCGCGCTCAGGCC
Source organism: Allobosea sp. (assembly GCA_046593015.1). Taxonomy (GTDB): domain Bacteria; phylum Pseudomonadota; class Alphaproteobacteria; order Rhizobiales; family Beijerinckiaceae; genus Allobosea. Next base: position 850 of record JBKJSB010000143.1, on the reverse strand, counting down.
GTCATGCTGGCGGCCGCCAGCGTGCCGGAGATCACCGCGATGACGGCGAGCATCGCCGCGGACGGCAAACGGTCCTCCTCGATCTTGCGCGAGAGGTCCGGGATCAGGATGCGGGCGAGCCCGTAGGCCGCGAACTGGATCAGCATCGCCGTAACCGCCCAGATCAGCAGATCGGGGATGCTGCTCGCCTGCGCGATGGCCTTTTCGAGCGGGATCGAGAAGCCCGCGACATTGCCGCCGAGCGCGATCGCGGCCGAAAGATTGCCGCCGCGAATCAGCGCGATCTCGTCATGGGCGGTGAACTTCAGATAGACCGCCGCAAAGCAGGCAATCAGCGCCACGCCGAGACAGAAATACAAAAGGAACGCGGGAAGCCCCGCCATCGAGATCGCCATGACGCCTGTCTCGCCTCATCCGGGAACGGCACCCTCACTATACGTCAAGCGAAGCGCCGCGCCAGTGGCGCGGTTCTCCTTCTCCCCTCTGGGAAGAAGGACGTGCGTCTGCGTTGCCGCCACGCTCGCGCGCGTCGGTGATGAGGGGCAGCGGAGCGCCGCGAGGCGCATTGGTATCGTGCCGCAACCATTGAGCCAGGTCGCGGCGCGGGCAGGTTGAGCCACTGCCCGCGCGCCCCGTGGCGCTCCGCTCGTCGGCGATTTTTGACTCCGGGCCGCGCTTATCGGGTCGTTGGCCAGCCATCGCCGCGAGCCCTTTCGACGCCAGTGCGGCTCATCGCCTTGTCGCGTCTAGTCGGGCATGGGACGAAGGCGTGATGCCGCCGACCGTTCCAGCGAGCTCCTCGCACAGGGGTCGTAATGCCCCCAGGGCGGTGCCCCGAAGCCTCCCGGGA
>JBKJSB010000062.1:0-28232 GCA_046593015.1 Allobosea sp. | reverse complement strand
CAATCTCAGATGCGACCCGGCCTGGCTCGCGCCCTCCCGCACGGTCAGCGCGGTGTTGAGCAGCAGCACGCCGTCGCGCGCCCAGTCGGATAGATCGCCATCGCGCACGACAGGGCGACCGAGATCGTCGCCAAGTTCGCGATAGATGTTGACCAGCGACTTGGGCAGGCGCGGCCCGCCGACATAGGAAAAGGCGAGCCCGTTGGCGTGGCCCGGCGTCGGATAGGGGTCCTGCCCCAAGATGACGACGCGCACGCGCTCCAGCGGCGTCAACGACAGCGCCGCGAAAGCTCTGTCGGGCGACGGCGCGACCACCGCGCCCGCCGCGACATCGGCATCGACGGCATCCGCAGCCTGCGCCGCCGTGCCATCGGCGAAGACGACGAGCCCGCGCCAGCCTGTTGCGGCCGGCGAGGCCAGGAAGGCGTCGAGCGCCCCCCCGTAGCCGCCGCTCAGGTGAGGCAAGTCTTCACTTCAGCACGGCCCGCCCTTCGACCTTGGCGTCGATTGTGCCGAGCTTGCGCAGATAGACCATGACCTCGTTGGCCATCAGCTTTCCGTCGGTCAGGCCGATCAGCGTCTTGCCGCGTCCAAGCGCCGTGTAGCCGTCGCCGCCCTCCAGCATGAAGTTGTTCGAGGCGACGGTGTATTTGCCGGCCATGTCGATCGGCTTGCCATCGACCGTCACCGCCGCGACGCGCGAGCCCTGCGGCTGCTTCAGATCGGCCTCGAAGTTGAGGCCGGAGACGACCGGAAAGCGCCCCGCGCCCTGCGGTGCGTCGCGCAAGCCGTTCTCGATCGCGTCCTTGACGTCCTTGCCGGTGATCTCGACCATCACGGTCGCGTTGCCGAAGGGCAGTTCGCTAAGAACATCGCGCCGCGTCAGCTTCTGGCCGGCGGCATACTGCTTGTTGGCGCGGATGCCGCCGGCATTGGTGATCGCAAGCTGCGCGCCCGTCGAGGCCCTGATCGCGTCGGCGATCAGGTTGCCGATCGCGGTCTCCTGTGTCCGGATCACGCTCGTGCGCGAGTCGAGCGGCGCGGCCAGCGTCGCAACGTCGATGTCGAGCTCCTTGGAGAGCTCGCTCTCATAGCCCTTCACGATCGCGGCGACTTCCGGATCGGGCGTCGCAGCCCGGCTGTCATTGACGCGGAAGGTCGGCGTCCAGGCGACGCGACGGGCCGCCCCCTCGCCGGTGACGGTGACGGCGATGTCGATCGCGGTGACGTAATTGCCTTCCTCGTTGGACTCCACCATCACCACCTTGCCGTCATAGGCGATGGCGAGATCGTGGTCGTGGCCGGTCAGCACGATATCGACGATGCGCGAGCGCACGATCTCGTTGTCGGTCGCGCGGTCGGCATGGACCACGGCGACGAGAATGTCGGCCCCTTGCGTCTTCAGCGCCCTCGCCTCGCGCCGCAGCGCCTCCATCGTCGAGGAGAATTTCAGGTCGCCCGGATTGGAGAGCTGCGGCGTCGGGTCGAAGGTCGTGCCGATGACGCCGACCTTGACCGGACCCAGCTGGAAAATGGCCGAATCCTTGTGGCCCGGCAGGGTCTGGCCCGCAGCGTCGCGCAGATTGGCCGCAAAAGTCGGGTAGCTCTGCGCAGCGGTGAGCTTGAGATAGTTCGCCTTGCCGAAATCGAACTCGTGATTGCCGGGCACGAACACGTCGATGCCCATCTTGTTCTGCATCGCGACGATATGCGCGCCCTGGTCGAAGCCTGACATCAGCGAGGGCGAATAGCAGTCGCCGGCATGGCAGAACAGCAGCGGCACGCCTTTGGCGCGCTCGGCCTTGGCGATGCCGGCCGCGCGCGCAAAGCCGCCTTTGCCCTTGTCGTCGCTCATCTTGTAGATGTCGTTGACCAGCAGCAGCGTGAAGGCCGGCGCCGGCGTCTGGGCGATCGCTGCGGGCGCGGTGGCGGCCAGCGCGGCCGGCGCGGCGATGACGCCGAGCGCATTGCGGCGTGTGAGCTTGCTCATCGGGTGAACCTTGTTTTCGAGAACCGCTACAGACTAGCAAAAGCCGTGCTGCGATGGCCAGCCCGCTGCGCGCGATGATTGCGGGCCGGTCATGCGGTGTCGCACCCCTGTCCCAAGCCTGCGCAATGACTGGACGAAAGTCGGAACTCGTCTAAATCACGAGGAAAGGAAAGCCCGCGATCATGACAGTCGAGACCAAGCCGGCCACGGACATGCGCGCCGTGAAGCTGCCATCCGATCACCCGCCGGTGAGAGCGGGACGGATCGGTGTGCTGCTGATGAATCTCGGCACGCCGGAAGGCACCTCATACTGGCCGATGCGCGCCTATCTCAAGGAGTTCCTCTCCGACCGCCGCGTCATCGAAACCTCGCGCTGGATCTGGTGGCCGCTGCTGAACCTCGTCATCCTGACGCTGCGCCCGGGCAAGAAGGGCAAGGACTACGCCTCGATCTGGAACAACGAGCGCGATGAGGGCCCGCTCAAGACGATCACCCGCTCGCAGACCGAGCAGCTCGAGGCGCGGCTCAAGCCGCTGACCGGCGAGCGCGTCGTTTTCGACTGGGCGATGCGCTACGGCTTTCCCGACGTGAAGAGCCGGCTCGACGCGATGCTGGCGCAGGGCTGCGACCGCATCCTGCTCGTGCCGCTCTATCCGCAATACGCCGCGCCCACCTCGGCCACGGCTTGCGACCAGGCGTTTCGCGCCCTGATGGAGATGCGCTGGCAGCCGGCGGTGCGTGTCGCGCCGCCCTATCACGACGACCCGGTCTATATCCGGGCGCTGGCCGACTCGATTCGCGGCTCGCTGGGCAAGCTCGATTTCGAGCCGCAGGTGATCCTCTGCTCCTTCCACGGCATGCCGAAGGAGTACCTGCTCAAGGGCGACCCCTATCACTGCCAATGCGCCAAGACCTGGCGGCTGCTGCGCGAGGAACTCGGCCTGCCGCCGGAACGCTTCAAGCTGACCTTCCAGTCGCGGTTCGGCCCGGCCGAATGGCTGCAGCCCTATACCGACGAGACGGTGAAGGCGCTGGCCGAGGCCGGCACGAAATCGCTCGCCATCGTCGCGCCCGGCTTCTCCGCCGATTGCCTTGAGACGCTGGAGGAACTCGATGTCGAGAACCGCGAGATCTTCATCGAGCATGGCGGCGAGCACTTCGCCTATCTGCCCTGCCTGAACGATTCCGAGGAAGGCATGCGCGCCATCACCGAAGTGGTGCAGCGCGAACTGATGGGCTGGGTCTAGGGCCCGCGCCCGATCACGAACTGCGCCACCGAACGGACCACCGCCTTCGCCTGCAGGATGCGGCGGTGGCCGACGCCCGCCAGCGTCTCCAGCCGGACGAAATCGCCCGCCGCCGCCAGATCCTGCGCGTTCTCCAGCCCGAGTTCGCGGTCGTCCCGGCAATGCAGCACCAGCGTCGGCACGCGCAGCGCGGCCAGTTGCGCCCGCCCCTCGAACGCCTCGACCGGCGCGCCGGCAACGACATGGATGCGGCGTTCCAGCGCCTGCTGCCCGCGCGCGCCGAGCCCGATCGTGGAGCCGAAGCGGCGCGTGACGCCTGCCATCGAGGACGGCGCGGCGATCATGACGAGCCTGTCCACCCGGATGCGCGGCTGGCCCGGAACCGTGCCGGCAAGCGCCGCCAGCGCGATCGACCCGCCGAAGGAATGCGTCACCAGCGCATGGACCGGCGCGAAGGCCCGTGCGACGGCCGTGAGGCTCGCGACGCCGATCGGGATGTTGAGCTCGCTGCCGGTCGATGCGCCATGCGCCGGCAGGTCATAGGCGACGACGCGAAAGCCCGCCTCGATCAGCGGCGCCACGAAAGCGGTCATATAGGCGGCCTGGCCGCTCCAGCCATGCACCAGGATGACGGTCCGGATCTGCGCCGGCGGAGCCGGCGGCCGGACCGGCTCGAAGACATAGGCCGCGACCGAGCCGCAGGGAAACGGGATCGCGACGGGACGCGCTTCCGCCAGTCGCGCGGAGGCGGACTTGACGGCAGGGTTGCGATTGGCGTTTTCCTGCTTCCGGCGCGGGGGCGTGCAGAAGGCCTTGAAGGCAAGCCGGCCGACCGGGCCTGGCGCGATGAGGCTCGTGACCCCGACCAGCGGCCGGAGCAGACGGAGTGCGGCACCAGACATGGCGAAACCTCGATTTCGTTCAACGCTGAACAAGTATGTTCAACCATGAACAAAAAGCAAGAGGCTGTATCGGCCACGCAGCCGGGGGCGCAGCGCCTGCCCTGGGACCTGCCGCGCTTCCACAACTGGATCGCGGTCGCGCGCGTCCATGCGCTCTGGAAGAAGGCCTTCACCGAGGCTCTGGCGCCGCTCGGCATCCAGCTTGCGCATTACGACGTGCTGGCCAACATCTTCCACGCGCCGGGGCTGACGCAGCAGGCGCTGGCGGAAAAACTCTTCGTCGGCCGCAGCGCCATGAGCATGCTGCTGCCCGAGCTCGAGCGCCGCGAACTGATCCTGCGACAGGGCGACGAGGCCGACCGCCGTGTCAGGCGGCTCTGGCTGACGCCGGACGGCGAAGCCCTGACCCGCAAGGCCATGGCGATCCATGTCGAGCGGATCGAGGCGATGATGGAGGTGCTGAGCGACGCCGAATGCGACCTCGTCGGCGCGATGATGCGCCGCGTCGCCAAGGCGCTGGAAAGCTGACGCGCGGCGCTCTGAAACGCAAAAGGGCCGCTCCGGAGAGCGACCCTTGTCGATGAAGCGGATTGAGCGACGCTTACTTCGGCGCGAAGATGCCGATGCTGCTCGCCGTGATGTCGAAGGAGAGCGAGGCGACCACGGACGGGCTGCACCAGCGCGAGCGGAACGAGCCGGAGGTGATGCCGCGCGGATCGGCGGTCAGGGCAAAGCACTCGGTCTTGCTCAGATCGGTGTCGTGATAGCGGACATCGGCGGTGATATTCTTGTAGGTATAGGACAGGCCGACGTTCCAGTAGCTGTAGTCGGGCAGGTTCACCGGCGCCGGGAAATAGATGCTCACATTCGGCGTGCCGATCCAGTAGCGGCCGAACTCGCCCGAAACGGCGAGCCCTTCGAGGAAGGGCAGATTGTACTTGGCCGTGACCGACGCATAGGTCGCCTCGGCGCCGATGCCGAGCCAGTCCCAGGCGTGGAAGACGTTGGCGCCGACGGTCAGCTTGTCCTCGTAATTATAGGAGACCTTGCCGACGACCTCGGTGAATTCGCTGTTCTTCGGCGTCCAGAAACCGCCAGTCGCGTCGATATACTGCTTCTCGGAGGGGTAGTAGTACTGGATCACGCCGAAATCGAAGGTGACCGGGCCGAATTTCGGCCGGATGCCGGCGAAGAAGTCGACCTCGGCTGCCGGGCTCGTCGCCAGATCGACGGTCGATCCGAACACGCCCACATAGAACAGGTTGTTGTAGAACTGCAGCTCGACCGAGGCCTGGCCGGCGGGCTTGCGGTCGCTCTGCGAGATGCCTCGGAAGTTGTAGTCGGTCAGCGCCTTCACGCTGATCGCAGCGTCGATCCAGGTGATCGCCGGCGGCAGCGGAGCAACCGGTGCGCCCTTGCGGCTCGGCAGATCGGAGGCCTGGGCCGCACCGGCGAGAACGCTCAGCGAAAGAGCGATGCCGGCAACCGACGACCGGGAGAATTCATAAGCCATCTTCAGCTCCATGGCATGACGCGAATCCGCGCGAAGATCGCCGCGCTTTCGTCACAATGAAGCCGACCAAAGACCGAAATCAGCAAGAACAGGTTTTTTGCAGCTCGCCCAGCGAATGGGCAAAAAGGTGCCGCGTCCCGTGTTTCCACGCCTTCAAAACAGGCGCGGCAAGTAAACCAAATCAATGTTGCATTTGCGTCACGCCTGCACGCGTGACGATCCGCAGCTCAACCTATCAGCGTGTCGCGCGCTGGCTCGCATAGGCGGCAGCTGGCTGATCCACCCTGCTGGTGCGCAAGCCGTCAGCGCGGCGCGGCGGCAGAGGCGCGCGGGTGCTGGTCGGCGACGACGGCACGATGGAGGCGACCGGCGCGGAGACTTCAGGCTTGGGCTGCGAGCCGCCGCCGATCAGCGGAACGAAGCTGAGCGCACGCTGATAGAACGGCGCGGCTTCCGCAGATGCGGCCTCAGGCTGGGCGACGGCGACCGGAGCCGCCTGCGCCGCACCCGGCGACACTTTGGCGACCTGGCTTGCGGCCGAGGCCACAGCAGGCTTGGCGGGCTCGGGCTTGGCCGCTTCGATCTTGGCTGCTTCGACCTTGGCCGGTTCGGCAGCGGCGGCGACGGCGGCCAGCACGGCCTCGTTGTCGGCCGATTCGGCCCGGACCGTGGTGCGGACCTTGCCGCTGTTGTCGAGCACGACGACGCGCGGACCGGTGCTGATCGCGTCCGGCCGGCTGACGCCGACATCGCGCGAGCCCCAGGCGGCGCTGCGATTCAGCGAGTCCGAGCCGCTGGCGAGCAGCGTGCGCTTGAACGTGGCATGGCTGTCGCCATCGTCATAGATCAGCTTCACCGCCGGGGTGCCCTTGGCGACGAGGGCGGCGACCTGCGTCTCGTCCTGCTGGCGCTTGCGCTGCACGGCCTCGGCCACGGACGGGCCTGTGAGAGCCTGGCCGCTGGCGTCCCGGTTGAAGACATAGCGTCCGCCCGCCACCGAAACCTGCGGCTCATCGCGGGCGATCTCAAAATAATCGGTACCTTCCTTCAGGTTCTTCCAGAAGGCGATGTTGGGGTCCATCCGGTGCTTGGCGAGGTTCTCCGGCGTCATCCGGAAGGGCAGCGCCTGCATCTGCACGGTCTTCTGCCCGCCGTTATGGGCCTCGCGCACCAGCGCGTAGATCTCGCCCATCTGGTCGTCGGTCATCGAATAGCAGCCGGCCGAGGAGCAGGCGCCGTGCACCATCAGATGCGCGCCCGTGCGGCCATAGGAGCGGTCATAGGCGTTCGGATAGCCCATGTTGAACGAGACGTAGAAGGACGAGTTCGGGTTCATCTGCGCCGGGCTGATCGCGTAGAAACCCTCCGGCGCCATCCGGTCGCCCTCGCGGACCTTCGGTCCGAGCTGGCCCGACCAGCGGCACATCGGATAGGTCTTGAGCAGCGCGTATTCGCCGGTTGCCTTGCGCTTCCACACCTCGAGCTCCGACTCCTTCTTGTAGGAGCGGATCAGAATCGGCTGGTCCTTGCTCATGCCCTTCTCGGACATCAGCGTATAGGTCGCGGACGGAATCGGAATGTGATGCCGGGTGGAGCCGCGATAGCGGTCCTCCTCGCAGGCGCCAAGGGTCAATGCAACAAAAGCCACGACGGCGAGATGCTTGAATGCCACGTCGTCAATCCCATCGAACGGCCAGCGGACGCTGCGACCTTTGGCGGTGCAAGACCTCTGGCGGTGCAAGACGGCCAAATTATGCCGTCGCGATTCTTGTAGAAGCGTTAGCCTTGAGCGTTCCTTACCACAATGGCATTTGACATGGCTACATGGTCAAGAAAGCGCTAACCGGCGCGAACCTGGCGCCGCTTCAGAGATTGCGGCCGATCGCGAGGAATTTGTCGGCGCGACGGCTGACGATGTCGTCGCCGCTCATCCCCGCGAAATCGGCCAGAGACGAGGCCAGCGCATCGCCGGCCCGGTCCAGCGCCGCCTGCGGATCGCGATGCGCGCCGCCGACCGGCTCGGTGATGATCCGGTCGATGATGCCGAATTTCAGCAGATCCTGCGCCGTGATCTTCATGCCGGTCGCGGCGTCCTGCGCGCGGCCGGTGTCGCGCCACAGGATCGAGGCCGCGCCTTCGGGCGAGATCACCGAATAGATCGCATGCTCCAGCATCATCACCTTTGAGGCGGCCGCGATCGCGATCGCGCCGCCCGAGCCGCCTTCGCCGATGACGAGCGCGACGCTGGGCGTGCGCAGACCAAGACAGGCCTCCGTCGAGCGCGCGATCGCCTCCGCCTGGCCGCGCTCTTCGGCCTCGATGCCGGGATAGGCCCCGGCGGTGTCGATGAATGTCAGGACGGGCAGGCCGAATCGGTCGGCCAGTTCCATCAGGCGCACCGCCTTGCGGTAACCCTCGGGCTTGGGCATGCCAAAATTGTGCCGGATCCGGGTCTCGGTGGAATCGCCCTTCTCCTGGCCGATCACGCAGACCGCCTCGCCCCGGAAACGGCCGAAGCCGCCGACGATCGCCTCATCCTCGCCAAAGGCGCGGTCGCCCGCGAGCGGCGTGAATTCGGTGATCAGCGCGGCGCAATAGTCCTTGAAATGCGGCCGCTGCGGATGGCGCGCGACCAGCGTCTTCTGCCAGGGCGTCAGCGCGGCGTAGAGGTCCTTCAGCGCCTGGCTCGCCTTGGCGTCGAGCTTGCCGATCTCCTCGGCCAGCGAATAGCCCTCGCCCTTCGCCTCCAGCGCGCGCAACTCGTCAGCCTTCGCCTCGACCTCGGCGACCGCCTTCTCGAAATCCAGATAGCTTCTCATCGTGTTCCAGTTCGGGGTCCGCGCCGGGCGAGCCGGCAGGGTTGGCGTAAGGGGCGGACCGGGTTGCCGAAAAGCGGCGGACCTTGGCCGCGCGAAAGCGCGCTTGTCAACCCGGCGGCAGGCTTTCGACATCGGTCGAGCGACGCGGCGCAGCCGCAGGCTGCGGCAGCAGGATCGGCCGGAAGGCGAAGCTGCGCCGCGTCGCCCTGAGCGGGATGCGCCGGTAGAACTGCTTGGTCGCGTCGATGACATGCACGCCCGCGAACGGCAGCGACAACCCCGCCCCGACCCGCTCCCAGGCCGCGGCCGAGCGCATCATCAGCCTGCGCTTCAGCGGCGGCACATAAAGCGCCTCGCTCCAGTTCTCCGGCGAGAACTCAGCCCCGCGCATCAGCGCTTCCAGTTGCGAGCGGCTGAACGGGCGGCCATGGCCGAACGGCGTGCCGTCCATGCGCGCCCACAGGCCGCGCCGGTTGGGCACGACGACAAGCAGGCGTCCGCCGGGGCTGAGCACGCGCGAGACCTCGTCGAGCAGGTCGTCGGGGCTTTCGGTCTCCTCCAGCGCATGCACCAGCACGACGCGATCGACGGACGCCGTCGGCAAAGGCAGCAGCGTCGGCTCGACCAGCGCCGAGGCCGACAGGCCGTCCGAGGGCCAATGCACCACGCCCTGCGCCGCCGGCATGAAGGCGATCGTGCGCTCCGCGCCGACTCCGAGCACGGAGAGATATGGCGTCGCGAAGCCTAAGCCCAGCACGCGCTGCTTCGCGCAATCGGGCCAGAAGCGCAGCATCGCCCGGCCGACGAAACGCCGCGCCACATGCCCGAGCGGGCTGGCATAGAAGGCGCGCAGGTCGACGACATCGAGTAGCATGGCCGCGCAAGATGTGGTGGCGCGGGGCGGGGCGCAAGGGCTGCGAGAGGGGCAGTCGGTAATGGGCAGTCGGCAGCCGGGAGGCTGAACGAGGCTTGATCGGATCAAAACCATGCCTCAGTAAGGTCCCTACCGCCGACTGCCCACTGCCCACTGCCTGCCCGGAGGGCGCACCATGCTCGACATCCACATCTTCCGCACGCTCAGCGACAATGCCGGCGCGCTGATCCTCGATCCGGCGACGAAGGCCTGCGCGGCGGTCGATGCGCCCGACGCCGGCCAGGTGCTGGCGGCGGCGCGCGAGAAGGGCTGGACGATCAGCAACATCTTCGTGACCCACGCCCATGCCGACCACACGCAAGGCGTCGCCGAGCTGAAGGCAGCAACCGGCGCAAAGGTCTGCGGCCCGGCGGATGCTGCCGGCTCGGCCCCGCTCGACCGCGTCCTCAAACATGGCGACACGGTCTCGCTCGGGGCCGAGAGCTTCGAGATCTGGCACACGCCCGGCCATTCGGATGGCCACCTGACCTTCGCCAGCGCGGCTGCGAAACTCGCCCTGGTCGGCGACGTCGTCTTCGTGATGGGCTGCGGCCGGGTACAGCCCGGCCAGATGGGCGCGATGTGGGGTTCGCTCAGCCGCGTCCTGACCCTGCCCGACGATGTCAGGCTGATCGCCGGCCACGACTACACGCTCTCCAATGCGCGCTTTGCGGCCGCGATGGACAAGGACAACCCGGCGGTCGCGGTGCGGCTTGCCGAGGCCGAAGCCGCCAAGGCGCAAGGCCGGTTCTGGGCCCTGACCACGATCGGCGAGGAAAAGGCGACCAACCCGTTCTTCCGGGCCGGAGAGCCGGCGCTTGCGGCGTCGGTCAACCTGCCGGGCGCAACCGCGGGCGAGGTCTTCGCCGCGCTGCGCGAAGCCAAGAATCGCTTCTGATGGACCACGCGCTGAACGGCCTCAGCGCGGCGCAGGTCATCGCGCTGCTGGAACTGAAGCCCCATCCCGAGGGCGGCCATTACCGCGAGACCTTCCGCGACGAGGCCGGTCCCGAGGACCGCGGCCATTCGACCGCGATCTATTATCTGCTCGATGTCGGCGAGACCTCCGAGTGGCACCGCGTCGACGCCGCCGAGATCTGGCATCATTATGCCGGCGCGCCTTTGGTGATCAGCGTCTCGCCCAACGGCCATGACGCCTCGGCGCATCATCTGGGAACCGACCTCAAGGCCGGCCAGCGCCCGCAATTCGTCGTGCCGGCCGGCTGGTGGCAGAGCGCGACCTCGCTCGGGGCCTGGACGCTGGTCGGCTGCACGGTCGCGCCCGGCTTCGCTTTTGCAGGCTTCGAGATGGCGCCGCCCGGCTGGCGGCCGACGCCGCGAAAGGCCGAAGGCGCATGACGATGTCGATGACCGAGAGCGACCTCGCGCTTGCGCTGGAATGCGAGCGCCGCATCGTCAACGCCTGGCCCGCCGTCTCGACGCTGGTGATGGGCGACTGGGTGATCCGCTTCGCCAACGGCTATTCGGGGCGCGCCAATGCGGCGACGCCGCTCAGGTTGGGCGCGGAACTGGACGAGGCGACGCTCGACCTGATCGCGGAACTCTACCGCTCCGACGGCCTGCCGCCCTGCATCCGCCTGACCCCGCTGACCGGCGCCGCGACGCGCGAGGCCGTGCTGGCGCGTGGCTACCGCCTGAAGGACGCCTCTTTCGGCCTGATCGCCCCGCTCGACGCGCTGACGCCTGAGTTCGAAGCCGAACTGCAGCTTGAGGCCGGCCCCAGCGCCGAATGGATCGCCGGCGTCGCGGCGCGCCAGAGCGGCAACAAGACCAATGCCGACCAGCTTTCCGCCATCGTCGGCAAGGTGCGTCTGCCGGCCGCCTTCGCTACCCTGCTGATCGCCGGCGAGCCGGTCGCCTACGGTATGAGCGTCGCCGAGCGCGGCATGGCCGAGATGGGCTCGATCGTGGTCGATCCCGCGCATCGCGGGCGCGGCCTGGGCCGCCGCCTCGTCAAGGGGCTGATGTCCTGGGCGAAGGTGCAGGACTGCGGACAGGCCTATCTGCAGGTCGACCAGACCAACGCGGTCGCGATCGCGCTCTACGAGAACCTCGGCTTCCGCAAGCTCTACGCCTACGAGACGCGGATCCTCGACCTGTGATGGCGCTCAGGCGAGCCGGCTGCGCTTCATGAACGCCCCGCTTTTCATGATGATCGGCATGTGCCGGCCTTGGCCGGTCAGCAGGGAAAGGTCCTTCAACGGGTCGCCATCGACGACGATCATATCGGCATGCGCGCCGGGCGCGACGATACCGATCTTGCCTTCCAGCTTCAGGAGCCTGGCCGCGACATGGGTCGCCGCGCCGATCACCTCATGGGCCGGCAGGGCGCGGCCGCGAATGACGAACTCCTCAGACTGGTACTTGTGCATGTCGCCGAGCAGGTCGCTGCCATAGGCCATGGTGAGGCCGGCCTTTTTCATGATCACGAGCGACTCCATGCCGGCCGAGCGGACGACATCGACCTTGGCGATCGAATCCGGCGGGAAGCCCAGCTTCGGCCCGTCGCTGACGAGCTTGTCGTAGGTTACCAGCGTCGGCACGGCGACCGCGCCCTTCGCCGCCGCGAGCTTCGCCGTCTCGGCGTCGATCAGGTTGCAATGCTCGAGCGAGTGCACGCCGGCCTCGACGCAGCGGCGGATCGCTTCCTTGGTGTAGACATGGGCGGAGACATAGGTGCCCGCCATCCGCGCTTCCTCGACGATCGCCTCCAGTTCGCTGACCGAAAAGCCGAGGAAATGGATCGGGTCGGTCGGTGACGCGCAGCCGCCATTGGCCATGATCTTGATGAAATCGGCCCCGCCCTTCATCTCCTCGCGGGCGGCGCGGCGCACTTCGCCCTCCCCGTCGCAGATGCGCCCGAGCGCGCCGAGCCTATGGCGGTCGCTGACCGACGCGCGGTCGTCGTAGCGGCCCCGGAAATCGGCATGGCCGCCGGTCTGGCTCAAGGCCTTGCCGGAAATGACGAGGCGCGGCGTCGGGAAATGGCCTTCTTCCGTCGCCTGCTTCAGGCCGAAATCCGCACCGCCGACATCGCGCACGGTGGTGAAGCCGCGCAGCAGCATCTCGCGCATGATGACGAAGGCGCGCGCCGTGACGAGGGAGTCCGGCAGGCGCGAATTCAGGCCGAGATCGGCGACGCCGGCGACGACATGGACGTGCGCATCGATCAGGCCGGGCATCAGCGTGCGACCGCCGAGGTCGATGGTGGCGGCTTTGGCCGCAGAGACGGTCTTGCCGACCTCGCGGATGACGCCGCCCTCGACGAGCACGCTGACGGGCGCGGCCCGATCGGGCTGCGTGCCGTCGACGATGCGGGCATTGGTGAAGAGCGTGCTGGCCATGATCGATACCCGTGTTGTCTGCAAAGGAAGGCGCTGTCAGCGGATCAACAGCGCCGTGCCGTAGAGCCCGATCGCGAAGACGACATGTCCGGCGATGTTCATCAGCCTGATCCTGTTGGCGTTGGGCTTCTTCGCGGCGGCGATGCCCGCGCCCATGCCCGGCTGGAGGATGAACCAGCCGCAGCCGACCGTGACGAGGCCGACGATCAGCGCAGGCGTAAAAGTCGGATTGCGGGCCCAGTCGAAGCCCCAGATCGCGAGCAGCGCGGCGGCGAACAGGATGCCGACCGCATAATGGAAGACCCAGCCTAGCGCGCGTTCATTCGGGATGGGCTCGGCCAACGCGATGTCGTCATGAATCAAGCGGCCGCGCGGCAGATGGCCGACCCAGCGGCCGGGCATCGCCCAGTTCGGCGCGGGCCAGCCGATCGTGCGCTGCAGCGCCTGCGCCCAGATATCGAGCAGCAGGGTCGCACCAGCGCCGATCAGCACCGTTCGAACGATCATCTCCAGCATCACGCCCCACCCCGCGACACAAAAAAACGCGCGCCGGCCATGGAGCGGCGATCGACCATCGAGGTCAACCATCCATCGGCCGGCAAAGGACACCCTCAGCGCAGACGCCCCATGCGCCCGGCGCGGAACCTCGGCGAACGCCGGGGCGTTCGTCATCGACAAAAGATCCAGACGGGGGAACTCATGATGGGCGCCGCGACAGCCAGAACGACCAAAGACGAAAGCCCACGCGGCCCGCATGGCGCAGCCGATCTGCCCTCGGTCACGGTCACCAGCTACAACCTCGAGATCCGCGACCAGGACGGCTTCATCGGCGACAAGGCCAGCCGCAGCGCCTTCATCGATCATCTCGATGCGCTCCGCGCGCATCTGCGCCGGAATGGCGACGATCCGCTGGACGGCGACACAGCCACGATCAGCAAGAAGGCGCTGGATGCACTGCTCCGGGAGGGCGACGTTCGCGAGGCGGCATTGGTGCTGAGCGCGATCGAGCGCTTCGCCCAGTCGCTGGCTTTCGTGATCCGGCGCTTTGTCAAAGTGAAATCCTGGTCGTCGGTCGAGCGCATCGTTGTCGGCGGCGGGTTTCGCGACAGCCGTGTCGGTGAACTCGCAATCGGACGCGCCGCGATCATCCTGCAGACGGACGGCGTCGCAATTGACCTTGTGCCGATCAGCCATCATCCCGATGAAGCCGGCCTCGTCGGCTCGGCCCATCTCGCGCCGCCCTGGATCTTCGGGGCTTATGACAGCCTGGTCGCGGTCGATATCGGCGGCTCCAACATCCGCGCCGGCATCGTCGAACTGCGCCAGGACAAGGCGTCCGACCTGAGCAAGGCCCGCGTCTGGGGCTCCGAACTCTGGCGTCATGCCGAGGACGAGCCAAGCCGGGAGGAGGCGATCAAGCGGCTCGGCAGGATGCTGAAGGAGCAGATCAGGAAAGCGGAGAAAGCGGGCCTCAAGGTCGCGCCCTTCATCGGCATTGGCTGCCCCGGCCTGATCGAGCCGCATGGCCAGATCGACCGCGGCGCGCAGAACTTGCCGGGCAACTGGGAGAGCAGCCGCTTCAACCTGGTCGATTCGATCCGCGAGATGGTGCCGGACATCGGCGGCCACGAGACGCAGGTATCGATGCACAACGACGCCGTCATCCAGGGTCTGAGCGAGATGCCGGCCATGCAGGACCTGAAGCACTGGGCCGTGCTGACGATCGGCACCGGGCTCGGCAATGCGAGCTACGAAAACCGGGCGAAGCCGCAGTCGAAGAGCGGGTGAACGAGATCAGCGCCGGCCTGCCGGCAGCGCCCAGAGCAGCCCTCGCGTCACGATGGCCGGGAAGGCGGTGAGGTGGTCCTCCTCGCCGATCACCTCGGTCGTCAGCTTGAGCCCCGGATAGTTGCGGCCGCGCAGCGCCTGCTCGAAGGCGCGAAAATCCGCGACCATGTCGAGGCTGCGGCTGTAGCGGCGGTCGTCGGAGGCGGGGTTGACCGTCTCGAACGAGCCGATCGCCATCAGGACACTGGCGCTGAGATCGCGGTTGGCCTCGGCGAAGGCGCGCTCGCGGGAAAACATCACGCGCCGGTCGAACCAGAGCGAGGGGCTGCCGATGATGTAATGCGAGAACATCGAAGGCTGGGTCAAAAGCACGTGCAGGCCAAACAGCCCGCCATAGGAATGCCCGGCATAGAGGCTGCGCGTGGTGTCGGTACGGTAGGTCGCCGCCACGAACGGCATCAGTTCCTCGGCCAGGAAGCGGCGATAGGGTTCCGCCTCGCCGAAGAGCGGCCGGCGGCCTTCGGGATCGCGCGTCTTCTCGCCATGGGGCGTCGGCGTGTAGTCGCGTCGGCGGCTGAACTCGCGCGGGTCGCCGATGGCATAGGACAGCCCGATGAGGATGAACTCCTCCAGCCCCTGCGCCCGGTTGCCGACGCGTTGCACGATGCTGCGCACCAGCGGAAAGGCGTAGTCGGCGTCGGTGACGTAAAGCACCGGAAAACGCCGGCGCGGCTGCGAGCGATAGGATTCAGGCAGCGAGACGTAGATCTCATAGTCGCGCACGAGCGCCTTGGCGCGGATGGTCCGGACCTCGGTGTCCTTCAGGGCATAGGCGGACGGCGCGACCGTCGCCGCCGCCGGCGGTTCCGGCGCAGACTCGGCGCGCGCGCACGCGGTCCACAGGAGAAGAACGATTATGGCGGAGAACCCTCGCATGCCCATAGCCTATAGCGACCCTGTGGAAGAAGGTCAGCGCCTGATCGCAGGCGTCTCCACCGGCAGCCCCTTCGCGCGTGCCGCCAGATAAAGCTCCAGCGCCAGATACTCAGGCGCGCCATTGTCGAACTGCGTCGCGCGAACGCCGAGCGAGCAGGCGCGCAGGCGGCGGTGCAGCGAGCCGACAGTGTTCCATTCGAGCCGGTAGGCCGGATAGCCCGTGCCCGCGCCATGGCTGATCGTGTCGCCGCGCAGCTTCTGGCCGACGAGCCCGTCATGGCATTGCTGGCATGAGAGGTTGAGCTGGCCCTGCCGGCGCTCGAAAAAGGCTTTTCCGCTGTCGAAGAAGGGTTTGGCCGGACCTTCGGTAGAAACATTCATCGGCATGCCTCGAGACAGCGAGGCGACATAGGCCGTCATCGCCAGCAGCTCGGCGCTCTCATGGCCGAAGGCCGGCTGCTTCTGGCGCTCGACGCGGCACTGCTCGATGCGCCCTTCCAGATTGAGAAGTTTGCCGCTGGCGGCGTCGACCTTCGGATAGCGCGTCGCGGCCCCGCGCAGGCTCTGGCGCGGCTCGGCATGGCAGGCGATGCAGGCCTGCCCCTGCGGCGGACGCGCGGAGAAGAGACCCTCGCCCTGCTCGACCCAGAAGAATCCCGGATTGCGCGTCTCGTCGGCCTGCTGCCGGGCCATCTCGGGCGAGAGGAACTCGGAGCCGGATTTGACCTGCGCGACGGCCGGCAAGGCGAGCGCTGCTGCGGCCAGACCCGCAAGGGTCGCGCGCCACAGTCTCACGTCACGGCGAGCCTGGCCGTGCGGGTGTAGGTCGCCCCGCCATCCTCGCGCCATTCGAAGACGATGTCGCCGGTCGCGACCGCCCGCGTCGTGAACGAGACGAACGGGTTCGAGGCGACGCCCGTGTGCATGTCGAAGCGGAAGATCTGCTCGCCGGCATAGGTCGCTGTCAGCCGGTTGAGGATCTTTCGCGGCACGGTGCCGCCCTTGCCGTCGGACTGGCCGCCGCGATCCATCGGATGGCGGGTCAGCACCCTGATCTCGACGATCTCGCCGGCCTTCGCTTCGGCCGGCATGGTGATGCGGGCATTGAACATGTTTTTCTCCTCAGCCGCCGTCGATGCAGGCGCTCAGCGTCACCACGACGTCCGCCTCGGCAAGCGCGAAACGCCCGTCGCTCAGCGCAGCCACCGCCGTCACCGTCTGCGACTGCGCCAGCCGCAGCGTGGTCGCGATCTCGGCCCGGCCGGCGCGGGGACCGAGATGCAGCCGTGCCATGTCCGGAAAGGGATTCTTGTCGGCGATCAGGTGGATCCAGCGGACATGGTTTTGCTCCGTCATCGGGCTCTCGACCGCGACGCGGACATCGACCGAATTGCCGTTTTCGACCAGCGGCGGGATCGCCAGCGTCACACCCTCGCGCAGGGGAACCGCGCCCTCCGTGATCCGCGCGACGAACTCGGAAAGTTCGGCCGTGCCAGCCGCAAACGCCGACGCGGGCACGCCGGCAAGAGTCAGGCCGGCAGCCGCGCCGGCCAATACCGCCCTGCGGCTGGGTTCATTCGCTCCTGAGCGAGGCGAGATAGACGACGACATCCTCGATCTCCTGTGCCGAAAGCGCCGGCTTGCCGCGATAGGCGGCAGCGACATCATGCAGGTTTTCCGTCCGGAAATAGGGCGGCATCACGGTTTGCGGATTGAGCAGCGAGGCATCGACCAGCCTCATGCGAATCTGCCCGGCATCCAGCCTCGCGCCCACGCCCTTCAGCGGCGGCCCGATGGAGCCCTGGAATGGCTCGGCCGGATCGGCCCCCTGATGGCAGATCAGGCAGTTGCCGCGCTCCCGGTCGCGGACGATCGCCGCGCCGCGCTCGATACTGCCGACGAGGCCCCCGAGCGGACGCGGGATGGCGTCGCCGGCGACCTTGTAGGTTTCGAGCGCCAGCGCCGCTGAACCGATGCCGAGCGCTAGCACCATTCCGGCGAGGACGGGATGCCGTCCCATCCCCGCCGTCAAGGGGCTAAGCCTTCTTGAGATCGGCATTCTTCAGCGGCAGCGAGCGGATGCGCTTGCCGGTTGCGGCGAAGATCGCGTTCAGCACGGCGGGCGCCGCGACCGCGATCGTCGGTTCGCCGACGCCGCCCCAGAAGCCGCCCGAGGCCACGATCACCGTCTCGACCTTGGGCATCTCGTCCATGCGCAGGACCGGGTAGGTGTCGAAATTTTCCTGCTCGACACGCCCGTCCTTGATCGTGATCTCGCCATGCAGCGCCGCCGACAGACCGTAGACGAAGGAGCCCTCGACCTGCCGCTCGATCTGCGCCGGATTGACGGCATGGCCGCAATCGGTCGCCGCCACGATGCGGTGGATCTTGAGCTTGCCTTCCGCGCTGACCGAGACCTCGGCGACGGCCGCGACATAGGAGCCGAAGCCCATGGTCTGGCAGATGCCGCGGAAGACGCCGTCAGGCAAAGGCTTGCCCCATTCGGCGCGCTCGGCCGCCGCATTGAGCACGGCCAGGTGCTTGGGGTGATTCTTCATCAGCGCGCGGCGGAACTCCAGCGGGTCCTTGCCCGCCGCATGCGCCAGTTCGTCCATGAAGGATTCGAGATAGATCGCATTCTGGTTGAGATTGACGCCGCGCCAGAAGCCCGGCGGCACATGCGGGTTGCGCATGGCGTGGTCGATCAGCAGGTTGGGGATCGTATAACCGATCGAGGCTTCCGGCCCCGGCGCGTTCAGGCCCTGGAACACGACCGGATCGCGCCCGTTCTGGATGTTCTGCGGAAAGATGCCGGCCACGATCGACTGGCCCGAGATGCGCATGGCAAGCCCCGTCAGGTTGCCGTCCTTGTCGAGCGCACCGGTCAGTTTGCATTGCGTGACCGGGTGGAAGCGGCCATGCAGCATGTCCTCCTCGCGCGACCAGATCAGCTTCACCGGCGTGCCGGGCACCTGTTTGGCGATGGCGACGACCTGGCGGACCCAGTCATGCACCGCGCCGCGGCGGCCGAAGCCGCCGCCGAGGTCGATCTTGTAGGCCTCGCACTTGGCGACCGGCAGGCCCGAAGCCTCTGACGCGGCGGCCAGAGCCGCCTCGCCGTTCTGCGTCGGCGTCCAGACCTCGCAGCGCTCCGGCGTGTAAAGCGCGGTGGCGTTCATCGTCTCCATGCAGGCATGGTTCTGATAGGGGTAGGAATAGACCGCCTCGACAGTGCGGGCGGCATTGGCGATCGCGGCCTTCACATCGCCGTTCTGGTTGCCGACGACGGCGTTGGGCGCATCGAGCCCCTCCTTGAGCCAGGCCGCGATGCTGGCGCTGGAAACCTTGGCGTGCTCGCCCTCGTCCCATACGATCGGCAGCGCATCGAGCGCGGTCTTGGCCTGCCACCAGGTCTCGGCGACGACGGTGACGGCGCTGTCGCCGACCGGGAGCACATGCTTCACCCCCGGCATGTCCTTGATCTTGGCGGCGTCGAAGCTCTTCACCTTGCCGCCGAAGACGGGGCAGTCCTTGATTGCGGCGTTGAGCATGCCGGGCAGCTTGAGATCCATGCCGTAGATCTTCTTGCCGGTGGTCTTGTCGGCGGTGTCGAGCCTCGCCAGCGGCTTGCCGGCGATGGTCCAGACCTTGGGGTCCTTGAGCGGCACCTCCTTGGGCGCTTCGACCTTGGCGGCGGCCGCGGCAAGCTGGCCATAGCGCAGCGAGCGGCCCGAGCCCTTGTGCGTGACCACGCTCTGCTCGGCCGAGCACTCGCTGGCCGGCACCTTCCATTCGTTCGCCGCCGCCTGAACCAGCATCATGCGGGCGGCCGCGCCGCCCTTGCGGACATATTCGTGGGACTCACGGATGCCGCGGCTGCCGCCGGTCGAGAAATTGCCCCAGACCCGGTTGCGCGCGACGTTCTGGCCGGGCGTCGGATACTCGGTCGTGACCTTCGACCAGTCGCAGTTGAGCTCCTCGGCGACGAGCTGGGCGAGCCCGGTCAGAGTGCCCTGCCCCATCTCGGAGCGGGCGATGCGGATCACCACCTTGTCGTCGGGCTGGATGACGACCCAGGCGTTGATCTCGGGATTGGGCGCCTGTGCGGCGGCCTCGTCCCCGAAGGGAATCGCGAAGCCGAAGGTGAAGGCCCCCGTCGCGGCGGCGGACCCCGCGAGCAGGCTGCGGCGCGACAGGCTGGTGGGGGATGCGTTGGCGGATTGGGTCGTGGCGGATGTCATGTCGTCCTCCAGATCTCGATGTGGACGCCGGGGATGCGAAGGTCGTCAGGGACCTGTCGCGCTCGACCCGGCGTAAGCGAAGTGGCGAAGGCCAATCAGCCGCGGCCGAGCGTGCCGCCGGCGGCGACGTCGAGGATCGCGGCCTTGACCCGGTTATAGGTCCCGCAGCGGCAGATATTGGTCATCTCGGCGGCGATATCGGCTTCGCTGGGCTTCGGGTTCGCCTGCAGCAGGGCAGCGGCGGCCATGATCATGCCGCTCTGGCAGAAGCCGCATTGCGGGACCTCGTGCTTGATCCACGCCTGCTGGATCGCGTGCATGCCGTCGGGCGAGAGGCCCTCGATCGTCACGATCTTCTGCTCGGCCGTCACCGCGCTGACCGGCAGCACGCAGGACCGTGTCGCGACGCCGTCGATATGGACCGTGCAGGCGCCACATTGGGCGACGCCGCAGCCATATTTCGTTCCCGTCAGGCCGACCTGTTCGCGTATGGCCCAGAGCAGCGGCGTATCGTCCGCCACCGTGATATCGATCGTCTTGCCGTTCACATTGAGCTTCGCCACGCCGAGCCTCCCGGGTCGCTATGAGACGGACGGCGAGAGTGCGGACGCGCCTCGCCGGTAGAGCCACGCTTGTCCGACGGACTTGCGACCAATTTTTGTTTCGACCAGATCAAAACGCAGAAACCTCCCGCAGGCCAGCACTGGTCAGGATCGCCACGGACTTCGCCAAACGACTGGCGCGAAAGCGTGGAATCCTTGAAAACCTTAGGATATGAGGCCGTTTTGCGGCTTGCGCGCCATGCTGAGGTCCTCTTTGTCATCGAAGAGAGCCCGTGACGGCGACGCTATGGACCCCGCCATCACAGCAATGTGATGGTTGCGCCGTCGGCAAACCGATTTCAGCAGCAAGGTTCGAGCAGTGCCGGCGGAGACGCATTTTTTCGCTTCGTCTTGCCTTGCCGGCGGCGGCGGGGCGAGGGTCGAACCGCTGCCGAATCATCCCAAGCGAGGTCGAACCGGAATGGCTGCGCCCATCGCGCCTGCGCGCGCTCACCGCTGCCGCAGTGGCCGCCTTCTGTCGGTGCTGATGGCGTTTGGCCTGTTCGCCGGCGTCCTGCTGGCGGTCACGGGCCTCGGCGCACAGACCGCCGAGGGCAATCCCGCCCGGACCCGGCTCGACGGCCTGCGCACCGAGCTCGGCCAGATCGAGACCACGCTTGCCTCGCCCAGCGCGACCGATGCCGAACTGCAGCGCCAGCGCCTCCGGCTCCAGCCGGTGCTCGAACAACTGCGCCAGCTCGCCGAGGAGCAGGCGCCACGCGTAGACCAGGCTAAACTCCGGCTCGACCAGCTCGGGCCGAAGCCGGATGCGAGCGCCCCGCCCGAGAGCGCGGAGGTGGCGCGCGAGCGCGAGATGCGGCTGAAGGCGTTCGCCGACGTGGACGAGACGGCGAAGATCACGCGCGCCGCGCTGCTCGCCGCCGAGCAGCTCCAGACGGCCATCGGCGACAAGCGGCGCGAACTCTTCGCCAAGGCGCTCTTCGCCGCCGGACCGACGATCCTCAGTCCCGAGCTTTGGGGCAGCGCGCTGACCGCCCTGCCCGAGGATCTGCGCGCCTCGGGCTATATCTTCGGCGGCTGGCTCTCGGTCGTCGGCGAGGCCTTGTCTGGCGTGCGCGGCGTCTTCGTCGCGATCGCCTTCATCGGCGCGGTGCTGCTCTATGTCGCCCGCGCGCGCTACATGCCGCGTTTCAAGGCGCGCATGGGCGCGACCGAGGGCGCGGGCAGCCTGCGCTGCCTCTATGTCGCCTTCGCCCATCTGGTCGCGGGCGCGGCCCCGCCTGCCTTGGCGAGCTGGCTGATCTATTCGGCGCTTAACACGGCCGGCCTGCTGCCGCCGCGCATCCAGCCCGTGATCTGGACCGCCGTGATCGGGCTCGCCCTCTTCGCCTTCATCCAGGCGCTGGCGGACGCCCTGTTCGCGCCGGGCAATCCGCAGCGCCGCCTCGTCAGCGTGATGGATTCGACCGCCCGCATCGTGGTCTGGATCGCGAGTTCGCTGGTGCTGGTCATGTCGGTCGGCAAGGTGATGGAAGCTTGGCTCCAGGCGATCGCGGCGGGGCTTGCGGTCTCGATCCTGGTGCGCGGCATCCTCGCCATCGTCTTCGCGCTGACGCTGATCGCCGGGCTCTACCAGCTGCGTGACGACGAGGAGGTCGAGGAAGAGGCCTGCCTTGGCCCCTATGTCCCGGTCGATGGCGCGAGCCTTGGACCCATCCGCATCTTCGGCTGGGTCGTCGGCGTCGCCATCGTGCTGGCGGCGCTTGCCGGCTATGTCGTCTTCGCCACCTTCCTGACCGAGCAGGTCCTCTGGATCGGCATCCTCGCCTGCCTGTTCGTACTTTTCCACCAGCTCGTCGATCTCGGCCTGTCGCGGGCCCTGACCGGCAAGGGCCGGCTCGCGCTGACGCTGAAAGCCGGCATCGGCCTGCGCACGGCCACGCTCGACAAGATCGCGGTGGTAGGCACCGGCCTGCTGAAGATCATCCTGATCGTCATCACATTCCTGCTCGCGCTTGCGCCCTGGGGGCTGGAATCGGCCGATTTCTCGACGTCGCTGCGGGCCGCCTTCTTTGGCTTCCAGGTCGGCGGCGTCACGGTCTCGCTCTCCTCAATCTTCATCGCCGGAATCCTCTTCGCGCTCGGCCTGACCGCGACGCGCACGCTGCAGGGCTGGCTCGAAGGCAAGTTCCTGCCGACGACGCAGCTCGATACCGGCCTGCGCAACTCGATCACCACGGCGGCCGGCTATGTCGGGCACATCGCCGCCGTCGCGCTCGCCATCTCCTCGCTGGGCCTGAGCCTCGAGCGCCTGACGCTGGTCGCCTCGGCGCTCTCGGTCGGCATCGGCTTTGGCCTGCAATCGGTGGTGTCGAACTTCGTCTCGGGGCTGATCCTGCTCTGGGAGCGGCCGATCCGCGTCGGCGATCAGGTCGTGGTCGGGGACGCCGAGGGCATCGTCAAGAAGATCAATGTCCGCTCGACCGAGATCGCCACATTCGACCGCTCCTCGGTGATCGTGCCCAACTCGAACCTGATCTCCGGCGTCGTCCGCAACCGCGTCCGCAACGACCGGACGGGGCGCGTGCTGATCTCGATCACGGTGCCGCGTACGCTCGACCCCGGCGATGTGCGCCTCATGCTGACCGAGGCAGCGATCGCCCATGGCGATGTGCTGCAGAAGCCGCCCCCGACCGTCCTGTTCAAGAAGCTCGGCACCGCGACGATGGAGTTCGACCTGATCTGCATCGTCGCGGAGGTCGATATCGTCGCCCGGGTCACCAGCGACCTGAACTTCGTCATCCACAAGCGCCTGAGCGAGATGGAGGTCCCGCCGCCCGGCGCCGAACTGACGGTGAAGGGGCTGGAGCGCATCGAGGAGTCGCTGGCGGGCATCGCCGAGGCGGTCTCGCGGGAGGTTTCCGCGCGCAAGGGATCGCCCAGGAAGCCTGTCACCCTGCACCGGGCCAAGGCGGCGACCGAGGACGAGCCGGAGCCGCCTGCGGAACCCGCCGCCGCGAAAGACGAACCCCCATCGGCCATCGAGCTGCTCGAAGGCAAGGATGTCGGCAAGGACTCCAACAAGGAATGACGCGATGCTCAAGCCTGCCCGCAGCCCGAAAGCGCGCGCCATGACCTGCCCTGCCCTGATCGCCGGCGCGCTCGCCGTTCTCAATCTCGCCGGCTGCGCAGAGCCGGCGCGCACCGGCCAGCCGGCCTTCTACCGCGATCTCGGCTCGGCCTCGGCCCGCCTCGACGCCAATGAGGCCCGCGCCGTGATCTCCGCCTACCGGATGAATGCGGGGCTGCGGCCGCTGACGCTCGATCCGGCGCTCTCGGCCGCAGCCGAGCAGGAGGCAGCCGCCATGGCGCAGGCCGACAAGCCGGCGCAGGCCGACGCGGTGAAGGCGAGGCTGGCGCGCGGCGGACAGCCCGGCGCGGAGGCCAATCTCTCGGCCGGCTATCGCAGGCTGGCGGAAGCCTTTTCCGGCTGGCGTGATTCGCCCCAGCACGACCGCGTCATGAAGATTCCGGGCGCGACCCGCATGGGCATCGCCTCGGCCTATGCCCCGGGCTCGAAATATCAGGTCTACTGGGCGCTGATTGTCGCGCCGTGACGGCGCTCACGGCCTCGCGCCGGCCGGCAGCGGCGGCGCATCGCCCTTCAGCACGATGCCGACCCGGCGGTTGTAGGGCAGATAGCGATTGTCCTTGATCAGCGGCTCCGTCCCGCCATTGCTCAGCTCCCGTTCAGGTGGCTTCCGCCATCCCGGCCCGATGATGGTCGGGCAAACAGTCCGGACGTCTTGATGATCAGCGTGCGCGAGAGTCCATGACGCCACCCCGATATCGCGCGGCGATCCTTCCGCCGCCGCGATGGCCGGGTCCGTTCGCACACGGTATCGGTGCGGGCTTGAACGAAGCGTTACGGTTGAGGCCTTGTTCACGGCCGTGTGTCCGCTAAAGCTCAGAGTCCGCTAAAGGTCTGACGATGTCATTATTTGCGATCTATCTCCGCGTGCTTGGCGAGCTCGGCCCCGACAAGCGGCTGGGCCTGATCCTGGC
The DNA here is from genome assembly GCA_046593015.1 of Allobosea sp. Taxonomy (GTDB): domain Bacteria; phylum Pseudomonadota; class Alphaproteobacteria; order Rhizobiales; family Beijerinckiaceae; genus Allobosea. The sequence goes on along the minus strand of JBKJSB010000062.1, from coordinate 3,890 downwards.
GCTCGCCAACGTCCTGCTGGCGGCGGCGGCCTTCGCCGAGCCGATGCTGTTTGGCGCGCTGATCGACAAGCTCACCAGCACCCAGACCGCCGGCCAGCGCCCCAGCTGGGCCGACATCAACGTCCTGATCGCCGCCTGGGTCGGCTTTGGCCTGTTCAACATCGCTGCCGGCGTCTTCGTCGCGCTGCATTCCGACAAGCTGGCCCATCGCCGGCGGCTGGCCGTGATGGCGAATTACTTCGAACACGCCCTGACGCTGCCGCTCGCCTACCACACCCAGACCCATTCCGGCCGCGTGCTCAAGGTGATGCTGGAGGGCACCAGCGGCATGTGGGCGCTCTGGCTCTCCTTCTTCCGCGAGCATTGCGCGAGCTTCGTCGCGCTCTTCATCCTGCTCCCCTTCACATTGTGGAAGAACTGGCAGCTCGGCCTGCTGCTGATCTCGCTGGTCGTACTGTTTGGCTCGCTGACGGCCTATGTGCTGCGCAAGACCGACAAGCTCCAGAGCAATGTCGAGGCCTATCACTCCAACCTCGCCGAGAGAGCCTCCGCCGCGCTGGGCAACGTCCCGGTGATCCAGAGCTTCACCCGCATCGAGGCGGAGGTGCGCGGCCTGCGCTCGACCATCGCCAGCCTGCTCGAAGCGCAGCTTCCCGTGCTGTCCTGGTGGGCGATCGCGACGGTCGCGACCCGCGCTTCGGCGACGCTGACCGTGCTCTCGATCTTCGTGGTCGGCGCCTGGCTCCTGATGCAGGGCCAGACCACGGTCGGCGAGATCGTCACCTTCATGGGCTTCGCCACCATGCTGGTCGGCCGGCTGGAGCAGATCGTCGCCTTCGTCAACTTCATCTTCATGCAGGCCCCGAAGATGCGCGAGTTCTTCGATGTGCTGGATACGCTGCCGACCGTTCGCGACCTCCCCAGCGCGCCCGATGCGGGCCGGCTCACCGGGGCCGTCGCCTTCGAGAACGTTTCCTTCTCCTATGACGGCAAGCGCACCGCGGTGAAGGACGTCTCCTTCGCGGTCAGGCCCGGCGAGACCATCGCCATCGTCGGCTCCACCGGCTCGGGCAAGTCGACGACGCTCGGCCTGCTGCACCGCGCCTTCGATCCGCAATCAGGCGCGATCACGGTCGACGGCACCGATATCCGCGAGATCTCGCTGCTCTCGCTGCGCCGGAACATCGGCGTGGTCTTCCAGGAGCCGATGCTGTTTGCCCGCTCGATCCGCGAGAACCTGACCGTCGGCAAGCCCGACGCCACCGACGCCGAAATGATGGAGGCGCTGGAGCGGGCTCAGGCCACCGAGGTGATGGCGCGCCAGACTGACGGTCTCGATACGCTGGTCGGAGAACGCGGCCGCACGCTCTCGGGCGGCGAGCGCCAGCGCTTGTCGATCGCGCGCGCGCTGCTCAAGAATCCGCCGATCCTGATCCTCGACGAGGCCACCTCGGCGCTCGATGCGGCCACCGAAGTCAAGCTCCAGAAGGCGCTCGACGAGGTGATGAAGGACCGCACCACCTTCGTCATCGCCCACCGCCTCGCGACCATCCGCAACGCCGACCGCATCCTGGTCTTCGAGCAGGGCGAGGTGATCGAGATGGGCTCGTTCGACGAACTCGTCGCCAAGGGCGGCCGTTTCGAGGCGCTGGCGCGCGCGCAGTATCTCGTGACGGACAAGCCGGCTGCGATCGCCCTGCCCGAAGACAGTGCGAGCCCGCTGGCGCAGAAGCTCAAGGTCGATTGACGGGCACGACGGCGGCGCGACTTGCCGCAACCCAACCTCGCAGGTAATCGACCCGCCGCCGCGAACCCCGCATCGTTTCCCATACCGGCCGACCCGGCCGCCCATGGGAGACCCGACATGCCCGCCTACGCCATCTGCCATCTCGAGGATGTCCGCGTCGGACCCGACATCCTCGCCTATCTCCAGGCTATCGACGCCACGCTGGAGCCGCATGGCGGCCGCTTTCTCGTCCATGGCGCAACGCCTGAGATCGTCGAGGGCGACTGGCCGGGCGACCTCGTGATCATCGCCTTCGCGGCCATGGCCGACGCGCGCGCCTGGTATCGCTCGCCGGCCTATCAGGCGATCGCGAGCCTGCGCACCGACAATGCACGCTGTCGCGCCATGCTCGTCGAGGGCGTGGCTAAGGATTACCGCGCGACTGATGTCATCGCGAGGCTCGTCGGCGGTTGAACCCTCCCGCGGCAGCGGGGTAGGGATGAGCGCCCGCCCGTGTTGCGGCGCACCGCCCCGCCATCGCGGAAGGAGTTTCGCCGCGTGACCATGATGCTTGCCCGCCTGGCCTGCGCCTGGGCCTCCGTGCTGGCATTCCAGCTCTTCGGGGACAGCCTGCTCGGCCTGCTGGGAGCCCCGCTGCCCTCGATGCTGGTCTTCGCCTGGCTGCTTGGCGTCATTCTCTGGGCGGCCTTCCGCGTCGTGCATGAGGCCCAAGAGCTGGCGCACCGGCTCGGCGAGCCCTATGCACCCTGATCCTGACGCTCTCGATCGTCATCATCGAGATCGCGCTGATCAGCGCGGTCATGCTCGGGGCCAAGGGCGCACCGACGCTCGGGCGCGACACCATGTTCGCGGTGCTGATGATCGTGCTCAACGGCGTCGTCGGCATCGGTCTGCTGATCGGCGGGCTGCGCCATTTCTCGCAGCGCTACAATCTCAAAGGCGCGGGCTCCTACCTGTCGGTGATCATCCGCTGACCGTCATCCCGCTGATCCTGCCGAATTCACCACCTCGACGCCTGACGGCACGCTGACGAGCGGGCAGTCGATCGCCTTCTCCCTGTTCACGCTGGCGCTCTACGGCGCGTTCCTGTTTCTGCAGACCGGGCGGCACAGGGCCTTCTTCCAGGAGCCCGAGCATGACAAAGACACAACCGGCGTCGTTGTCGCCGCCCTCGCGCAGACGGGCCAGTCGACCGCCTCCCATGTTGCGCTGTTGCTCGCCAACATCCTGCCGATCGTGATCCTGCCCAAGAGCCTGGCGACCGTGCTCGATTTCGGCATCGGGCGGCTGGGTGCGCCGGTGGCGCTCGGCGGCATCCTGATCGCGATGGTGGTATTCACACCCGAATGCATCGCGGCTTTGCGCGCCATCAACGCCAACCAGCTCCAGCGCGCGATCAACCTCTGCCTCGGCGCGGCCGCCTCGACGCTCGGTCTGACCGTGCCGGCCGTGCTGGCGATCGGCCTGATCACCGGCCAGCCTGTGGTGCTGGGGCTGTGAGCCACCAACATGGTCATCCTGGCGATGACGCTTCTGCTCTCGACACTGACCTTCACCGGTACCCGCACGACGATGCGGGAAGGCGCGGTCCACCTTGCGGTGTTCTTCGTCTTCCTGGTTCTGGTCTTCAGCCCCTGAGTGGAAGGTTGCCACGCGCCGGTGACGGAAACGGCAGGCCTGAGTTCACGGAAAGGACTGGCGTCCGCAAATGCTGGCGGCAAGTCAGACACTTGCTGGCGTGATGGCGTCCCGGAACGACGCCGAACTCAGGTGCCAGAAAGCGCCTGAACGTGACAAACAGTGCAAAAAATGCAGGACATAACAGCAACACGTTGCCTTGGCCTGCCGTGTCGTGCCACATGATGACAGGCCCGTGTTGGGGGAAATGTTGGGGTAGGAATGGCTCGCGCCGTCAAACGGCTTTCAGCACGAACGGTCGCCACGGTCAGCAAGGCTGGCCGGCATGCCGATGGCGATGGGCTGTATCTTGTCGTTGACCCAAGCGGAGCGCGCCGCTGGCTCTTCATGTTCCGCTGGGCGGGCAAGCTGAAAGAGATGGGACTTGGCGGTATCGCTTCTGTCTCGCTGGCGGACGCGAGATCGAAAGCCGAAGATGCGCGAAGGATGGTCGCCAACGGCGTCA
>JBKJSB010000369.1:0-3102 GCA_046593015.1 Allobosea sp. | reverse complement strand
GCCGGCACCGGCGAGATGAAGCGCGACGAGACTGTCACGCTGAAACTGGCCGGCGTGATCACCCAGGTCCTGCCGAACGGCAACCTCGTGGTCGAAGGCAAGCAGGAGGTCCGGGTCAACTTCGAAATTCGCGAACTGATCGTCGCCGGCATCGTTCGGCCGGAGGATATCCAGAGCGACAACACCATCGACTCGACCAAGATCGCGCAAGCGCGCATCGCCTATGGCGGTCGCGGCCAGATCACCGATGTCCAGCAGCCGCGCTATGGCCAGCAGGTGATGGACATCCTGCTGCCGTTCTAGGTCCCCCGAGTCCCATCCCTTCCCGAAAGTCCCGGCCGGCGCGGAACGCTCCCCGCTTTTTCCGCACCGGTCGCGCCGGCGGTCTCCTCCCGAGCCGCCATGTCTCCCGGCCGTCCGCCACGCTCCCCAAGCTACAGGGCGGCGGCCAAAAAAGAAGCCCCGCGCCTCCCGCGCGGGGCTTCCAAGTCTCTGGTCCGGTTGTGCTGCCTTTGCAGGCATGACCACTCAATCGTCGCGAAAGACCTTCTCGTTCCGCTCATGCCGCTCCTGCGCCTCCAGCGACAGGGTCGCGATCGGGCGCGCTTCGAGGCGCTTCAGCGAGATCGGCTCGCCGGTGTCACGGCAATAGCCGTAGGAGCCTTCGTCGATCCGGGCGATGGCGGATTCGATCTTGGAGATCAGCTTGCGCTGCCGATCGCGGGCGCGCAGTTCGATGGCGCGGTCGGTCTCGGAGGAAGCGCGGTCGGCGATGTCGGGATGGTTCTCGCTTTCGCTCTGCAGAGCGACCAGCGTGCCCTTGGCCTCCTTCAGGATCTCGTCCTTCCAGGCCATCAGCTTGCCGCGGAAATACTCCCGTTGACGCTCGTTCATGAACGGCTCGTCGTCGGTCGGTTTGTAGTCCGCCTCGAGTGTAATCTGCTTCGACATAGGCGCACTCTTTCGGGTTCGTCGTCTGGCCGCGCCCACCGGCATCGCCGCCGAGCCGCCGTCGATTTGGCTGCCTTATAGCGATGGAGTTTGACGGTAACAATCGGCTTGCGCGCCGCAGTGAACCGGCATCGCCAAGTTCAAGCGACCAATGGTGAATTTTCACGACACGTCAGCGTGATGGCGACCGATCCGCCACCCTCCCTGGCAAAGCGCCGACGCCAGCGGGCTGTGGCGATTCGCGAGCGGGTCAGATTGCCATGCGCGAGGCGGGTTCAGCCGCAGAGCAGGGCTGCCGATTTCGCCAGCGGCGCGCTGTAGTCGACGAGATGCACGCCATCGCGTGTGCTGCCGGGGCGGGCGATCACCGGATTCTCGCTGCGGATATCGGCGAAAGGGTCGAGGAAGCGGCAGCCGGCCTTGTGGCAGATGCCTTCGAGTTCCTCGGAATACGCCCCGAGCGCGTCGAGATCGTAGAGCCGGGCGGCCTCGGCGCCGACCGGCGGTAAGGCGGTCACGACGAGACGCTGCGTGCGCTGCTGGAGCGCCGCGACCAAGGCCGATGCGTTGTCGCGAAAGTCGCCACGGCTGCGCGGCAGCAATTTCTTTCTCGCGCTGTTGACGCCGATGGAAAGCAGGCCCGCATTCGCGCGGCGCGGCATGGGCAGTTCGTCGAGCAGGTTGAGATAACCGCGCGCACTGACGCCGCCGACGCCGGCGTTGATCACCGGCCGGCCGCAGAGCGGCGAGGGGTCGCCGATGAACTCGCTATGGGAATCGCCCAAGAGGACGATATCGTCTCCCATGGCCGCGAAGGCGCGATGCAAGGTGGCGATGCGTTCCGGCGCGATCAGGTGGCGATACTCGCCGCGATCGCGGCCCTCAAGCCAAAAGCCGAGCGTGCCGGTCAGCACCAGCAGCGCCAGAGCCGACAGGCCGATCGCCCCGCGTCGCCGCAGGGCGAAGCGGGGCAGGTCGTCAAGTCTCACAGCGGTATGTTGTCGTGCTTGCGCCAGGGCCGCTCGACGCTCTTGGTCCGCAGCATGGCGAGCGCGCGGGCGATGCGGCGGCGCGTGCCATGGGGCATGATGACCTCGTCGATGTAACCGCGCTCGGCCGCCACGAAGGGCGACATGAAGCGATCCTCATACTCCTTGGTCTGGCGCGCGATGGTGTCGGCGTCGCCGCCGCGAAAGATGATCTCGACCGCACCCTTGGCGCCCATCACCGCGATCTGCGCGGTGGGCCAGGCATAGTTGACGTCCGCGCCGATATGTTTCGACGCCATCACGTCATAGGCGCCGCCAAACGCCTTGCGCGTGATCACGGTGACCAGCGGCACGGTGCATTCGCTATAGGCATAGAGCAGTTTCGCGCCGTGCTTGATCAGCCCGCCATATTCCTGCGCCGTGCCCGGCAGGAAGCCCGGCACGTCGACAAGCGTCACGATCGGGATTTCGAAGGCGTCGCAATAACGCACGAAGCGCGCGGCCTTCCGCGAGGCGTCCGAATCCAGCACGCCGGCCAGCACCATGGGCTGGTTGGCCACGACGCCGACGGTGCGGCCTTCGATGCGGCCAAAACCCGTCACGATATTGCCGGCGAAGGCTTGCTGGATTTCGAAGAAGTCGCCTTCGTCGAGCGTCTTCCGGATCAGTTCCTTGATGTCGTAGGGCTTGTTGGGATTGTCCGGGACCAGCGTGTCGAGACTCATGTCGACGCGGTCGGGCACATCGAATGACGGCCATTCCGGCACGCCGGCCGTGTTGTTGGCGGGCAGGAAGTCGATCAGCCGTCGCACCTGCAGCAGCGCCTCGACATCGTTCTCGAAGGAGCCGTCGGCCACCGAGGATTTCGAGGTGTGGATCTTGGCGCCGCCGAGTTCCTCCGCGGTCACGGTCTCGTTGGTGACGGTCTTCACCACGTCGGGTCCCGTGACGAACATGTAGCTGGTGTCGCGGACCATGAAGATGAAGTCGGTCATCGCCGGCGAATAGACGTCGCCGCCGGCGCAGGGGCCCATGATCACCGAGATCTGCGGGATCACGCCCGAGGCCGCGACATTGCGCCTGAAGACCTCGCCATAGCCGCCGAGCGCCGCCACGCCCTCCTGGAGGCGGGCGCCGCCGGCGTCGAAGATGCCGACGATGG
>JBKJSB010000239.1:0-3443 GCA_046593015.1 Allobosea sp. | reverse complement strand
GGCGGCAGGCTGGAACCCGGCATGGCCGCCGACCTGCTGGTCGTGGACCGCGCCGCGCTCGACGAGGACGCGCTGACCGACATCGATCCGCTCGACCTGCTCTTCGCCCGCGCCAGCCGCAATCATATCCGCGAGCTGATCGTCGCCGGCCGCAGCATCGTCGCGCACGGCAAGGTTCTGGGCGTCGATCTCGACGGCGCGCATCGCGATCTGCGCGCGCATTACCGGGCCGGCCTGAAGGACCGCGCCGGCTTGCAGGCCGCATTGCCGGCGCTGGAGCGCGCCATCGCCGGCCACTATGCGATGCGGCTGGGCTGCTGCTGAAAAAAGACGCCGATCGGCGATTGCCGAACGCCGCCGCCGATGTCATTGCCGAAACCTCCAGAACCGCGAAAGTCGGACCCCATGAGCAAGCTGATCGTCACCGCCGGCCCCTTCACGTTCGATGCGAAGCTGGAGCTGGAAGCCGCGCCGAAAACCTGCGCCGCCTTCCTGCGCCACCTGCCCTTCGTCTCCAAGATCGTGCATGTGCGCTGGTCGGGCGAGGGCGTCTGGATGCCGCTCGGCGAGCTCGATTTCGGCGTCGGCTACGAGAACCACACGAGCTATCCCGCGCCCGGCCAGATCATCCTCTATCCCGGCGGCATCAGCGAGACCGAGATCCTGCTCGCCTATGGCGGCGTGCATTTCGCCAGCAAGATGGGCCAGCTCGCCGGCAACCATTTCATCACCCTGACCTCGGGGCTGGAGAACATCTACCCGCTCGGCCGCAAGACGCTCTGGGAAGGCGCGCAGGACATCCGGTTCGAGCTGGCTTGAGCCTTGGCGGGGGGCCTCCGTCGCTTTTCCCACCCTCACCGTCATCCCGGACGCAGCGAAGCGGAGCTCCGGGATCCATCGTAGGGAACGATGGCTCTCTAAGCCGTCATCCCGGGGCAAGCCCGGGATGACGGCTTAGGGTGTTCGTACGTCGGTGAGAGCTCCGATCCTCGCCGCCAGCAGAATCTTGCGCCGCCGCGCCGAAAATTAGCGCAGCGGGCGGATTGCCGCCCTGTCGCAATCGCGCCATGATTCCGTTCCGGAAGGAACCAAACCCATGGTCGCTCTGCCCAAGGCCGATATCGTTCTCCGCAACGGCCCCGTCTATCTCGGGCTGAAGGAGGGCTACGCAACGGCAGTCGCGCTCTGGGCCGGCAAGGTGCTGGCGACAGGGTCGGATTCCGAGCTCGAACCGCTGATCGGCCCCGGCACCAGGGTGATCGACCTCGCCGGGCGCATGGCGACGCCCGGCCTCTACGAGGCGCATCTGCATCTGCTGCCGCTCGGGCTGACGATGAAGGAGCTCGACATCCGGCCGCGTTTCGTGCGCACGCTCGACGGGCTGCTCGACATGATCGCCGCTGCAGCGGCAAAGGCAAAGCCCGGCGACTGGATTCTGGCGCGCGGCTACGATCACTTCGAGCTCGACGTGAAGCGCCATCCGCATCGCACCGAGCTCGACCGCGCCGCGCCCGACAATCCGGTCTACATCGTGCGCGCCTGCGGCCATCTCTCGGTCGCCAATTCGCTGGCGCTGAAGCTCGCAGGCGTCGACGAAAAGACGCCCGTTCCGCCCGGCGGCGCGATCGAGCAGGTCAACGGCTCGCTCACCGGGCTGATGGCCGAGAACGGCCGCGACCCGATCAAGAAGGTGATCCCCGATCCGACCGACGAGGAACTCATCGCGGCGATCGAGCGGGCCGGGCTCTATTGCAACCAGTTCGGCATCACCAGCGTGATGGACGCGGCTGTGGGCATGCGCTCGCAGTATCGCGAGGTCGCCGCCTATCGCACGGCCAAGCGCACCGGCCGCCTGCCGGTCCGCACGAACATGTGCCTGCTCGGCGGGCATAACGGCATCGTCAGCCAGGCCTATGCCGATGGCCTCGTCACCGGCGCGGGCGACGCCTGGCTCAGCGTCGGCCCCGTCAAGATCTTCACCGACGGCTCGGCCGGCGGGCGGACGGCGGCGATGAGCGAACCCTATCTCGGCGAACCGGAGACGAACGGCATCTTCTGCCTCGAAGATGCCGAGATGGATACGCTGACCCGCGACTACCACGCGATGGGCTACCAGCTCGCCGTCCACGCCATCGGCGACGCCGCGATCGAGCAGACGCTGAACGCGATGGAGAAGGCGCTGCACGACCATCCCGATCCGAGGCGTCGCCACCGCATCGAGCATTGCGGCTTCAACACGAAAGCGCAGATCGCGCGCATGGTCCGCCTCGGCATCGAGCCCGTGCCGCAGCCGATCTTCCACTATGATTTCGGCGATCTCTATCTCGCGGTGCTGGAGCCGGAACGCGTGCATCCGGCCTACCCGATGCGCGACTGGATCGCGGCTGGCCTCAAGCCCGCGGCCTCCTCGGACGCGCCCGTCTGCGATGCGAACATCTGGCCCAACATCTACACCATGCTGACCCGCAAGACCGCGCGCGGCACGGTGATCGGCCCCGACCAGACGCTCACCATCGACGAGGCGATCTGCGCCTATACCGAGTTCGGGGCCTATGTGAACCGCTGCGAGAGCCATCGCGGCCGTCTCCTGCCGGGCATGGCGGCCGACGTCGCGGTGTTCTCCCGCGACCTCTCGCAGGCGACGCCGGAACAGCTCTTGCACGAGACGCGCTGCGACATGACGATCCTCGACGGGAAGATCGTTTTCGAGGCGGAGGCATGATGAGAGAAGCATTGCGAGCGCGGTTGGAGTTCGGCCGCAAGGCAGGCCGAAGCGCCGCCCCGTCCCCTTCCCCCCGCTTGCGGTGGGGAAGGGTTAGGGATGGGGGGGCGTGCAGGACGAGGCTCATCGTTCAAGCCACGCGACAACGGCCTGGACTCTCCCCCCCACCCCTACCCTCCCCACCGCAAGCGGGGGGAGGGAGAAGAAGGCCATGCTGAACCACGTCGCCTCGCGCCTTGCGCTGTCGGTGCCGGTGCTGTTCGGCGTGCTTCTGTTCGGCTTTCTTTTACTGCAGCTCGTCCCGGCCGACCCCGCCGCGATCATCGCCGGCCCGACCGCAAGCCCCGAGCTGATCGCCGAAATCCGCAAGGATCTCGGCCTCGACCGGCCGATTGTGGTGCAGTTCTTCTGGTACATGGCGCGCGTGCTGCAGGGCGATCTCGGCGTCTCGCTGATCTCCAACACCCGCGTCACCGAGGATCTGGCTGAGGCGATCGGCCCGACCGTCGAGCTGATGTTCGCCTGCCTCGTCTGGGCCATTCCCGTAGGCATCGCGCTCGGCACCATCGCCGCGGTCAATCGCGGCCGCTTCCTCGACCGGCTGGTGATCGCAATCTCGGTCGCCGGCGTCTCGACGCCGGTCTTCTTCATCGGGCTGATCCTGATGCAATATGTCGGCTACCAGTGGGAGCTGTTGCCCTTCATCGGGCGCGGCGGGCCG
>JBKJSB010000150.1:0-2668 GCA_046593015.1 Allobosea sp. | reverse complement strand
CGGTACATGCCTTCCTGGGTCGGCTTGTTGTAATAGGGCGTGACCACCAGCACCGCGTCGGCGCCGGCCTTCTCGGCATGCTGCGCGAACTCGACCGCATGCGTGGTATCGTTCGAGCCAGCGCCGGCGATCACCGGGACGCGGCCCCTGTTCTGGTCGATGACCGTCTCGGTGACGCGCTTGTGCTCGTCATGGGAGAGCGTCGGGCTCTCGCCCGTGGTGCCGACCGGCACAAGGCCGCTGCTGCCACTTTCGATCTGCCAGTCGACTAGCGCGCGAAGGGCCGCCTCGTCGATCTTGCCGCCCTTGAAAGGCGTCACCAGCGCGGGCATCGAGCCGGTGAAGGCGGTGAGCTTGGTCATGGGCGGCGGCCTCGAACGCGGAAGCTTTAGGGAAACGGGCGACAGACATAAACCTTTGGCCGGCCAAGGCAAAGCTGGCAACCCATCAAAATCCGTGACCGCATGGTTAAGGCTTCGTCAACCCGCATGCCGGACCATCGCGCTTTGCACCTCCCGTGGAGCGCGCCATGGTCTTGTCCGCAGCCGCCAGGCTTATGGCCTGCATCGCCCTTCTGATGCTGCTCGCCGGCGGCGCGGCGATGGCAGGCGACGATGGCGAGCACCGCGCCCAGCAGGCCCGCACCGACGCGCTCGATGTCGAGACGACGGCCGCGTTTCCAAGCGATGGCCTGCGGCTCGGCGGCTCGGCCGATCCGGAAGCCGTCAAGTCCGCCATCGCCGCCTACCGCCGGGGCGCGCTCGGCGATGGCGATGCGATCGCGGCTGCGATCGAGGATCGCGCGATCCGCGCCCTGCTCGAGTGGGTGGCGATCCGCAGCGGCGCGACGACGATCCCGTTCAACCGCCTGAACGCCTTCCTGCAGACCTATCCGAACTATCCGGCGACGACCCTGTTTCGCCGCCGCGCCGAAGAGGCGCTGATCGCGGAGAAGCGAAATGCCGCGACGATCCGGGCCTTCTTCCACGGCCAGCGCCCGGTCAGCCCGGCCGGCCGCGTCGCGCTGGCGCGGGCGCTGAAGGCCGATGGCGAGACGGTTAAAGCCAATGAGCTTGTCCGGCAGCTGTGGCGGCAGGATCATCTGGGCGAGGCGCTCGAAAAGCTCGTGCTGGCCGAATTCGGCGAGACGCTGACGAGCGCCGACCACCGGCTGCGGGCCGAGCGCTACATCTTCAGGGGCAATGCCGGACCGGCGCTGCGCAATGCCGCCCGCGTCTCGGCCGACTACGTCAAGCTCGCGCAGGCGAGGCTCGCCAGCGGTAAGGGCAAGCGGCCGATCGCGCCCGCCCTGATCGCCTCCGTTCCGGCTTCGATGAAGGGCGACATCTCATATGCCTTTCTGCTGGCGCAGCAGGCGCGGCGACAGGACAAGCCCGTCGAGGCCGCCAAGGCGCTGGCGAACATCCCGCGCGATCCGGCGCTGCTTGGGGACGGCGACGAATGGTGGACCGAGCGTCGGCTGATCGCGCGAAAACTGCTCGACAGCGGCGAGGCGGGCCTCGGCTATCAGGTCGCGGCCGGCCATGGCGCGGAAGGCTCCGTCGCGAAGATCGACGCCGAATGGCATGCGGGCTTCATCGCACTGCGCTTCCGGCAGGATGCGGCGGCGGCGCTGATGCATTTCAGCGAGGCGGCGCGCCATGCCGAAACACCCGTCTCGGTCTCGCGCGCCACCTATTGGCAGGGCCGCGCGCTCGACGCGCTCGGGCGTGAGGATGACGCCAGGGAGGCCTATGAACGCGCCGCCGAACACCCGATCGCCTATTACGGGCAGCTCGCCCGCGCACGTCTGAGGCTTCCCGACCTGCCGTTGCGGCGCGCGGCCTCGGCCTCGCTGGAAGCTCTGCCCGGCCATCAGGGCGTGCTCATGCTCTACCGCATCGGCGCGCGCGATCTCGCCGCTCAGCTTCTGGGCGATCTCGCCCAGCGCCTGCATGCGACGCCGGCGCTCGAGGCGGTTGCTGCCATCGCCGCCAAGGAAAGCGATGCGCGCGGCCAGCTTGCGCTTGGCAAGCAGGCGCTGCATCGCGGCTTTCCGCTCGACACTGCGGCGTTCCCGACGAATGGCGTGCCGGATTTCCCGGTGCTGGGAGATCCGATGGAGCGCGCCGTCGTCCATGCCATCGCCCGGCAGGAAAGCGCCTTCGACCCGACGGCGATCTCGCATGCGGGTGCGCGCGGGCTGATGCAGATGATGCCGGCGACCGCGCGCGAGACGGCCAGGCGGGCGAGCCTGCCCTTCGACTGGCCCAGACTCGGGCAGGACGCGCATTATTCGGCGCGGATGGGCGCCGCCCATCTCAACGACCTGCTCAAGGACTGGCGCGGCTCCTATATCCTGACCTTCGCAGCCTATAACGCCGGCTCGGGCAACGTGAAGAAATGGATCGAGGCCTATGGCGATCCGCGCAAGCCGGAGGTCGACGCGATCGACTGGGTCGAGCGGATCCCGTTCTACGAGACGCGCAACTATGTGCAGCGCGTGATGGAGAACGTGCAGGTCTACCGCCAGCGGCTGAACCAGCGAACCGCCTTCCTGATCGACCACGACTTGAAGCGCGGCGGCAAGCGGGAGTAAATCACGCGGAGACCGCCTGTACGCTCAGCCCTCATCCTGAGGAGCCGCGGAACGCGGCGTCTCGAAGGA
>JBKJSB010000083.1:0-2543 GCA_046593015.1 Allobosea sp. | reverse complement strand
CGAACCGCAGCGCGGAGATCCAGCGAATGTCGTCGCCGATCATGATGCGGAAGTCGATTTCGTAAGCGCCCTCGATGCCGCGCGTCGCGGTGAACGCGGCGCGCACGCGGTCGCGATCGGCTGGGTGGATGCGTGCCGACAAGTCCTCGAACTCGAGGTCGGCCGTCTGCTCCACGGCCCACATGCCGAAGCCCTGCTCGTCCATGACGAACGTGTCCTCCGCGACGTTCCACGACCACAAGGCTACGCCCGCAGCCTGGATGGCTCTGCGCAGGCTGTCGGGAGTCCAGTGGCTAAACGGCAAAATGGGCCTCGATCGCGAAGGTGCTGGTGCATTGCACACTACACGGGATCGATGGTCCCTCTATAACTTTTGCAAATGGCAGGGCATCGGCCATGGTTCCTGAGGCGACTGAGGCAGACAAAAGCTGCCGCCATGTCAACGTCGCGATGTGCCGGATCCTTCCGCAAATCCCGCTTCACATGCTGTCGCGGGAGATCGCCCGCCACAGGCATACCTCCGTAAAGCAGACTCCTTTGCCGTCAGGAGAGGGCCGCAGCCCGGCGTCACCGCCGGGCCACCATTGCCTTCTCCTGCCCGCGGCCGTCACAATGCCGCGCCGGACTGTCTCACCGCATACTCCGCCATCAGCCCGTCATGCCGCGACCAGAAGCCGCCGGGCTTGCGCCCCGCGAGCTGATCCTCCAGCAGGTCGAGATGCAGGTGCCAGCCGCTGCCGACCATCGCCATGCGCTGCGCTGTCGCCAGCCTGCGATGCGTCAGCACGAGGCGGACCTTGTCTCCGGCCTGGGCCAGCTCGATCTCGACATCGGAATCGGGGTCGCCCATGCCGACCCAGTTGAAGGCCAGCCGGCGCGGCGGATCGAAGGCTGTGACCGTGCCGCTCATCAGCGCGCCTTCGTCGTTCATCTTGCGCGCGTTTTCCGGCGGCGGCTCGGTCGTGATCAGCGAATGCTTGAAGAACAAAGCGATATGGCCGCCGATGCGCGCCTCCGTCTCGCCGCCGCAAAACCATGTCGCGCGCTTGTCGGCCTCGACCAGATAGGCCCAGACCCGCTCGATCGGCCCCGGCAACAGCCGCTCGAAGCGCACCGCGCCGCTTTCCAGAACCACGCCATACTCATTTGTCGCCACTGTCATCACTCGCTCCATCGGATTCGCCGTCAGTTGCGGCGGCTTTCGTTAGCTGCTCTTCCAGCAGGTCGAGATGCGGGCTCCAGAAGCCGCGCACCTTGCGGACCCAGGCGTCGAATTCGTCGAGCCCGGCCGGATCGAGCCGGTAGATCCGGCGCTGGCCGACGACCTCGACCGTGACCAGCCCCGCCTCTCGCAGCACCTTGAGATGCTGCGAGATCGCCGGCGCGCTCACGCTGAACCGCGCCGTGATCTCGCCCGCGGCCAAAACCTCGCTCCCCAGCATCTCGACGATGCGGCGGCGGGTCGGGTCGGAGAGGGCGAGAAAGCGATCCATGGCTTTTTATTTCATTATCTACTTAATTAAGTCAACACCGAAATTATAGTCCGGCTTGCATGCCGCGCGGGCTCTCCTGCGCGGTGCGCCCTTGCCCAAGGAGGAGGCATGCGCGAAAGCAGCCTCCCCGCTTTGGACTGCCGACAGCCCGCCCATGCCCAGCCGCAACGCCACCCTCGCCGGAATCGGCATGATGCTGCTCGGCATCCTGCTGTTCTCGCTCAACGACGTGATGGGGAAATGGCTGGTCGCGACCTATACGGTCGGCCAATTGCTGCTGATCCGCAGCGCGGCCGCGCTCGCCGTGCTTGCGCCCTTCATCGTTAGACAGGGCGTCATGCGGACGCTGAAGCCCGAGCGGCCAAGGCTGCAATTGATCCGCGCCGCGCTTGGTTCGATCGAGTCCGGACTGTTCTATCTGGCTGTGTCCTATCTGCCGCTCGCCGACACGATGACGATCTGGATGGCGGCGCCAGTCTGGGTGGTGGTGCTGGCGGCCCTGATTCTCGGCGAGAAGGTCTCGGTCGGCCGCTGGCTCGCGGTGCTGGCGGGCTTCGTCGGCGTGGTGGTGACGCTCGCCCCATCGGGCGCGAGCCTGTCGATGCCGGCGCTGGTCGCGCTTCTCGGCAGTGTGCTCTTCGCCGTGCTGATGATCGCGGGGCGCTCCCTGCGCGGCACGCCCGACGTCACCCTCGTCGGCTGGCAGACATTCGGCACGCTGCTTCTGGGCGCTGCCCTGATCCCGTTCGGCTGGGTCACGCCGACGCTGATCGACACCGGCCTGCTCGCGCTGCTCGGCATCGTCGCCATGGTGGCGCATCTGTGCGTCACGCGCTCGCTCAAGCTGGCGGAGGCCTCCGTCGTCGTGCCCTATCAGTACACGTTGATCGTCTGGGCGCTGGTCTTCGGCTGGCTCGTCTTCTCCGACTGGCCGACGCCGCAGATGCTGGCTGGCGCGGGGCTCATCGTGGCGGCCGGGCTGGCGTTGATCGTGATGGAGCGGCGGGCCGGCAAGGCCTGACGCCGCAGCAGGATCAAAATACAACAGAG
>JBKJSB010000329.1:0-2589 GCA_046593015.1 Allobosea sp. | reverse complement strand
GCCAGGCCGATGGCCTCGGCGACGGTCGCCATGGTGTTGGCGGTGAACTGCGCGCCGCAGGAGCCCGCAGACGGGCAGGCCGCCTCCTCCAGCTCCTTGAGGTCTTCGTCCGACATCGCGCCGACCGAATGCTTGCCGACAGCCTCGAACACGTCCTGAACGGTGACCGGCTGGCCCTTGAACCGCCCGGGCAGGATGGAGCCGCCATAGATGAAGATCGACGGCACGTTGAGGCGCACCATGGCCATCATCATGCCCGGCAGCGACTTGTCGCAACCGGCGAGACCGACGAGCGCGTCATAGCAATGGCCGCGCATGGTCAGCTCGACCGAGTCGGCGATGCATTCGCGCGAGGCGAGCGAGGACTTCATGCCCTGATGGCCCATGGCGATGCCGTCGGTGACGGAGATGGTGCAGAACTCGCGTGGCGTGCCGTTGGCAGAGGCGACGCCCTTCTTGACGGCCTGAGCCTGACGCATGAGCGAGATGTTGCAGGGCGCGGCTTCGTTCCAGCATGAGGCGACCCCGATGAAGGGCTGCGAAATCTGACGCGAGGTCATGCCCATCGCGTAATAATAGGACCGATGCGGCGCGCGCGCCGGGCCGACGCTCACATGCCGGCTGGGAAGCCTGGACTTGTCGAAAACGCGCGCATCCATCGTCTTTTTCCTCGTTCCACCCTGCGCTCATCACGCGCGGCAGATGTGCCATGCGGGCCGAAGCGGGCGCAACGTCACGCGCTGGCCGGAAAGCAGCGAGGTTAACCCGCGGACTTTGCCGGGCAGTCTTTAATTCTTCTATATCTCAGTGACTTATCGCGAGGCTTGAGTGGCTTCGCTTTGTGGCGGCATCGCGGCAATTCCGCCGACGAGGGACCGGCGCGATGCAATGCGCCAAACTGTTGCGGCGATGTCACAAATTGGCGGCGGGCTTGCGCCTCACAGCACCATCGGCAGCGCGAAGAAGCCGCCGACCACGACCACCACGAGCGCCAGCGCGGTCATCGGCAGATGCTTCTCGATGAAGATGCGAATGTCGTCGCCGTAATAGCGCAGCGCGACCGCGATCATCGCGAAGAAAGTGACGCGCGAGACCACCATGCCGATGGTGAACTTCCACAGGTCGAAATGCAGGAAGCCCGACATGATGGTGACGATCTTGAACGGGATCGGCGTCAGGCCCTTGGTGACCAGCACCCAGAACCAGAAATCTTTCGAGGTTGTGATCAGTTCGGCCGCCTTCTCCTGCAGGCCGTAGATCGAGATCAGCCAGGAGCCGACCGAGTCGTAGAGCAGCGCGCCGATGGCGTAGCCGAGATATCCGCCCATAACAGCGCCGAGCGAGCAGACGCCGGCATAGAACCAGGCGCGGTCGGGCCTTGCGATGCACATCGGGATCAGCAGCGGGATCGGCGGCAGCGGGCTGACCGAGCTTTCGACGAAGGTCAGCGCGAACAGGAGCCAGGGGGCGCCGGGGTGCGAGGAGTAGGAAACCAACCCGTCATAGGCTCGCTTGAGCATGGTGTCTTGAAACCGGTCCTGGGTTGCCACGCGCATGGCAGATCTGCATGCGGCGCGCATCTAACGATGTCTGTCGGAGATTGCCAGAACTCTCTTACGCTAACGTCAATTTGACGACGGCGGCGTGACGGCGCGGTGGCAGGCAGTGTCCACCCACCAGCAACCACTCCGTCACCCGGAGTTCCGCTTCGCTGCGTCCGGGATGACGGAGTGGTTGGAAGCTAGGTGGACGCCTTACGTCAGCAGCGCCAACGCCTCGATAATCTTGAGCTTGCGCGCCTGCGCCGCCGCCTTGCGCTCGCGATTCTCCTCGACGACCTCTTCGGGCGCGCGCGCAATGAAATCGGGATTGCCGAGCTTCCTGTCGACGACCGCGATGTCCTGGTCGAGCTTGACCAGTTCCTTCTCCAGCCGCGCCCGCTCGACATCGAGGTCGATGATGCCCGCCAGGGGCAGCGCCGCGACCTCGCCGCGCACGATGATCTGCGCCGACTGGCCCGGCGCGGTCTCGCTGAAGGCGATGTCGGAGACCCGCGCCAGCCGCTCGATCATCGGCGCCCAGGCCTCGATCGCGGCCCGCGTCGTCGTCGAGGCGTTGACCAGGACCAGCGGGGACTGCGTGCCGGCGGGCACGTTGATCTCGGAACGGACCGAGCGAATGTCGGAGATCAGGTCGACGACGAAGCCGATCTCGGCCTCGGCCGCCTCGTCGCGCAATGCGGCGAGCTCGGGCCAATGCGTCAGGCAGACCAGCGCATCGTCGCCCGAGGCAAGCTGGCGCGCAGCGCCCTCGCCCGCCTTCTGCGCCCAGAGCTCTTCCGTCAGGAACGGCATGAACGGGTGCAGGAGCTGGCAGATCAGGTCGATCACATGCGCGACCGTGGCTTGGGTCTCGGCCTTCTGCGCGGGATCGACGCCCTCGCCCTGCAGCACCGGCTTGGCGAGTTCGAGATACCAGTCGCAGAACTGGCCCCAGACGAAGCGATAGGCCGCGGCGGCCGCCTCGTTAAATTTGAAGCTCGGGATTCCCGCCGCGATCTCGTCGGCCGCGCGCGCCGCCTCGCTCAAT
>JBKJSB010000216.1:0-10881 GCA_046593015.1 Allobosea sp. | reverse complement strand
GGTGCTAGCCAATCTGGCGTCCGGCGTCTCGGGATCGAGCGCGCCGCGCCTTGTCGCCGGCACGGGGGCCGCCAAGGTCCATCTGCTTGTCGTTTGCACCGCCGAGCGCGGCCTCTGCGGCGCGTTCAACTCCTCGATCGCGCGTCTGGCGCGCGACAAGGCGAATGCGCTCAAGGCCGAAGGCAAGACGGTCAAGATCATCTGCGTCGGCAAGAAGGGCTACGACCTCCTCAAGCGCCAGTTCGAGAAGGACATCATCGAGCTGATCGACCTGCGCGCCTTCAAGCAGGTCGGCTTCGCCAATGCCGAGACGATCGCGCAGAACATCCTCGCCCGCTTCAGCGCCGGCGAGTTCGACGTCGCGACCTTGTTCTTCTCCAGGTTTAAGTCGGTGATCTCGCAGATCCCGACCGCGCAGCGGATCATTCCCGCCGAAATCCCGACGGAAGCGCCCAAGACCGATGCCGTCTATGATTACGAGCCCGACGAAGGCGAAATCCTCGATACGCTGCTGCCGCGCAACCTCACGGTGCAGGTGCTGCGGGCGATCCTGGAGAACGCGGCCTCCGAGCAGGGCGCGCGCATGTCGGCGATGGATTCCGCCACGCGCAACGCCGGCGAAATGATCAAGAAGCAGACGCAGCTCTACAACCGCTCGCGCCAGGCGATGATCACCAAGGAACTGATCGAGATCATCTCCGGCGCGGAAGCGCTCTAACGCCTTAAACGGCCGGTGTGGTGCTTTTGCCCGCCGGCCTTCGACAAGCTGAACGCGCATCGAGGTTCTGACATCATGGCCAAAGCCGCAACCAAGACCAAGTCCGCCGCCGAGAAGCCCGCCAACACCGGCACGGGCAAGATCTCCCAGGTCATCGGCGCCGTCGTCGACGTGAAGTTCGAAGGCGTGCTGCCGGAGATCCTGAACGCGCTCGAGACGACCAATCTCGGCAACCGGCTGGTCCTCGAGGTCGCCCAGCATCTCGGCGAGAATACCGTCCGCACCATCGCGATGGATTCCACCGAGGGTCTCGTGCGCGGCCAGTCGGTCACCGACACCGGCTCCCCGATCATGGTTCCGGTCGGCGACGAGTGCCTCGGCCGCATCATGAACGTCATCGGCGAGCCGATCGACGAGGCCGGCCCGATCAAGACCACCGCGACGCGCGGCATCCACCAGCCCGCGCCGTCCTATGCCGAGCAGGCGACCGACGCGCAGATCCTCGTCACCGGCATCAAGGTCGTCGACCTGCTCGCTCCCTACGCGCGCGGCGGCAAGATCGGCCTGTTCGGCGGCGCCGGCGTCGGCAAGACCGTGCTCATCATGGAACTGATCAATAACGTCGCGAAGGCGGATGGCGGCTACTCGGTGTTCGCCGGCGTCGGCGAGCGCACCCGCGAGGGCAACGACCTCTATCACGAGATGATCGAGTCCGGCGTGAACAAGAAGGGCGGCGGCGAAGGCTCGAAGTGCGCTCTCGTTTACGGCCAGATGAACGAGCCCCCGGGCGCCCGCATGCGCGTTGCGCTGTCGGGCCTCACCGTTGCGGAAGATTTCCGCGACAAGGGCCAGGACGTGCTGTTCTTCGTCGACAACATCTTCCGCTTCACGCAGGCAGGCTCGGAAGTGTCGGCGCTGCTCGGCCGCATTCCGTCGGCGGTGGGCTATCAGCCCACGCTCGCCACGGACATGGGCAACCTGCAGGAGCGCATCACCACCACCAACAAGGGCTCGATCACCTCGGTGCAGGCGATCTACGTGCCGGCCGACGATTTGACCGACCCGGCGCCCGCGACCTCCTTCGCCCACCTCGACGCCACGACCGTGCTGTCGCGCTCGATCGCGGAAAAGGGCATCTATCCGGCGGTCGATCCGCTCGACTCGACCTCGCGCATGCTCTCGGCCGACATCGTCGGCGAGGAGCATTACGGCATCGCCCGCCAGGTCCAGCAGATTCTCCAGCGCTACAAGGCGCTGCAGGACATCATCGCGATCCTGGGCATGGACGAGCTCTCGGAAGAGGACAAGATGACGGTGGCGCGCGCCCGCAAGATCGAGCGCTTCCTGTCGCAGCCCTTCTTCGTCGCCGAAATCTTCACCGGCTCGCCGGGCAAGCTCGTCGCGCTGGAAGACACCATCAAGGGCTTCAAGGGCCTGGTCGAGGGCAAGTACGACCACCTGCCGGAGGCGGCCTTCTACATGGTCGGCTCGATCGACGAGGCCATCGAAAAGGCCCAGCGCCTGGCGGCCGAAGCGGCCTGATTGAGGCTGTAAGCGGCGGAAAGAGACCGATGGCCACCTTCAAGTTCGAACTCGTCTCGCCCGAGCGCATCCTGTTCTCGGGCGACGTCGTCAGCGTCATCATCCCGTCCGTCGAAGGCGAGATGACGGTGCTGGCCGGTCACGCGCCGCTGGTTGCGACGCTGAAGGCCGGCATCGTCTTCGCGCAGACGGACGCCAGCAACGGCAAGGAATTCTTCGTCAATGGCGGGCTGGTCGAGATCAACCAGGCCTCGACGACGATCCTGGCCGAGCAGGGCCGCTTTATCGAGGACGTCGACAACGCCGTGCTCGACGCCGAGATCCTGACCGCTGAAACCAGGCTCGCCGGCACGACGGACGAGGCCGAGCAGAAGCGCCTGCACGACGTGCTTGTGCAGCTGCGTGAGTTCAAGGGCGTGTTCGCGGAGCGCAAGGCGGCGTGAAATCCTTCTCCCCCGGAGGGGAGAAGGACCTACGCGTAGCTGATGAACTCCATCAGCGAGCCGTCCGGGTCGCGAAAATAGACGCTGGTCCCTTTGCCGCCCACGCCGAAGCGCTGGACGGGTCCGAGTTCGATCTCGACGTCGACTTGTCCCAGATGCGCGATCGCCCCGTCGATCGGACCCGGCCATGTGAAGCAGAGGTCGCTGCCGCCGGGCGGGACCGGGATGCGGGCCTTGGGATCGGGCTGGAGGTTCGGTCCGTGGCAGTTCAGCTGCGCCGCGCCGATGCGGTAGACGAAGCCCGCGCCGTTCGGGATCACGTCTGCACCGATCACATCGCGATAGAAGGCGTTCGAGCGTTCCCAGTCCGAGACGTGGATGACGCAATGGTCGAATGTGACGAGGGTCATGCCGGGCTCCGCAGCGTGGTCTGAAGCCCATTACGTCATTGCGAGCGCAGCGTAGCAATCCGTGCGACAACTGGATCGCTTCGCTCGCAATGACGGCTGTCACTCCCCCATTGCGATCAAGCTGGCGTTGCCGCCGGCGGCGGCCGTGTTGACCGTCACCGTCTGTTCGGTCGCAAAGCGCATCAGATAGTGCGGGCCGCCGGCCTTTGGCCCGGTGCCGGAGAGACCGTGCCCGCCGAAGGGCTGGACGCCGACGACCGCGCCGATGATGTTGCGGTTGACGTAGATGTTGCCGGTCGAGAGCCGCTTCGTGACCTCGTCGATCGTGGTCTCGATGCGCGAATGGACGCCAAGCGTCAGGCCATAGCCGGTGGCTTCGATCGCCTCGATGACCTTGCTGAGTTGGCCCGATTTCCAGCCGACAACGTGCAGGATCGGGCCGAAATGCTCCTGGCTCAACTCGGAGACGCTTTTCAGCGAGACGATATGCGGGGCGACGTAGGTCCCGCCCAGCGCCGGGGTTTCGCCGGCGAAGCTCAGCCGGCCGAGCTTGCGCATCGCAGCGATATGGTCGTCGAGCCGCTCTTTGGCGGTGGCATCGATGACCGGGCCAATATGCGTTTCGATCGCTCGCGGGTCGCCGATGGTGAGTTCGCGCGCCGCGCCTTCGATCATCTCGACCATCCTGTCGGCGACGTCCTCCTGGACCACGAGCAGGCGTAGCGCCGAGCAGCGCTGACCGGCCGAGCGGAAGGCCGACATCACGACATCGTCGGCGACCTGCTCGGGCAGGGCGGTGGCATCGACGATCATGGCGTTGAGGCCGCCGGTCTCCGCGATCAGCGGCACGATCGGACCATCCTTGGCGGCGAGCGCACGGTTGATGGCGCGCGCGGTCGATGTCGAGCCGGTGAAGGCGACGCCGGCGACCGCCGGATGGGCGACCAGCGCCGCGCCGAGCGCCCCATTGCCGGGGACGAGGTGCAGCGCGGAGGTCGGAATGCCGGCCTCGTGCAGAAGGCGGACCGTGACGGCTGCGACCAGCGGCGTCTGCGGCGCGGGTTTCGCGACGACGCTGTTGCCGGTCACGAGCGCGGCTGCGATCTGCCCCGCAAAAATGGCGAGCGGGAAATTCCACGGCGCGATGCACAGGAACGGGCCGCGTCCGCGCAGGATGAGGTGGTTCTCCTCGCCGGTGGGACCGGGCAGGGCGGTCGGCGTGGCGAATTTGGATTCCGCTTCGGCGGCGTAGTAGCGGCAGAAATCGACCGCCTCGCGCAGTTCGGCGATGGCGTCGTCCAGTGTCTTGCCGGCCTCGGCCTGAAGCAGCGCCAGCAAGAGGCCGCGCCTCTGCTCCATCAGGTCTGCGGCCTTGCGCAAGGCGGCGGCGCGGGTGCGGGCAGGCGTCGCGTTCCAGGCCGGGAAGCCGGCCTTGGCCGCCTTCATGGCGCGGTCGGCTAGCGCCGCGTCGGCCTCCGTGACCGTGCCGATCTGCTTTCCGTCGATCGGGGACAGGACCGGTCGCGCCTTACCGCCCGCTGGCTTGCCGTCGATGATCGCGCTTGCTTCGGGGAAGGGCTTTGCAGCGCCGGCGGCGACCTCAGCGAGCAGGGCCTCCAGGCTCTCGGCATGGCCGAGCTCGACGCCGGCCGAGTTCTTCCGCGACGGCCCGAAGAGATCGGCCGGCAGTGGGATGCGGCGGTGCCGGGCCGCGCCGGCATGGCCGATGCTGTCGGCAGGCGGCACCAGCAGCTCCGCGACGGGCACGTCGGGATCGCCCGAGACGCTGACGAAGGAAGAGTTCGCGCCGTTCTCCAGCAGCCGGCGGACGAGATAGGCGAGCAGGTCCTGATGCCCGCCTACGGGGGCGTAGGTCCGGCAGGCATAGCCGGCCTTGTCGACGAGCAGCCTCTCGTAAAGCGCCTCTCCCATGCCGTGCAGGCGCTGGAACTCGTAGTTCTCGGCGTCGCCCGCCATCTCGGCGACGGTCGCGACCGTCAGCGCGTTGTGGGTGGCGAATTGCGGAATGATGCGGGGTCGCAGCGCCAGCAGCTGCGCGGCGCAGGCCTCGTAGTTGAGGTCGGTCATCGCCTTGCGGGTGAAGACCGGATAGTCGGGCAGACCACGCTCCTGGGCGCGCTTCAGCTCGGTGTCCCAATAGGCGCCCTTGACGAGGCGGACCATCAGCCGGCGGTCGTGGAACTCGGCCAGCGCCGCGATCTGGTCGATCACCGCCGAGGCGCGCTTCTGATAGGCCTGGATGGCGAGGCCGAAACCGTCCCAGCCGGCGAGCGAATCGTCGGCCATCACAGCGGCAATGACGTCGAGCGAGAGTTCGAGCCGGTCGGCCTCCTCGGCATCAACGGTGAAGTTCAGGTCGTACTTTTTTGCCTGCTGCGCCAGAGCGACGACCTTCGGCGTCAGCTCGGCCAGCACGCGCGCGCGGTTGGTCGCCTCGTAGCGCGGATGCAGAGCCGAGAGTTTGACCGAGATGCCCGGCCGGTTCGGCAGCGGCTCGTTGCCTGCGGACGCTCCGATGGCGTCGATCGCGGCCGCGTATGAAGCGAGGTAGCGGTCGGCGTCGGCTTGCGTGCGCGCGCCTTCGCCCAGCATGTCGAAGGAGTAGCGATAGAGCTTGCCGCTTTTCGAGCCGGCGCGCTTCAGCGCTTCCTCGATCGTCTGGCCGAGCACGAAATGGCTGCCCATGACGCGCATCGCCTGGCGGGTCGCGGTGCGCACAGTCGGCACGCCCAGCCGCTTGGCGAGGCTGCCGATGATGCCGGTCGGCGTCTCTCCCGGCTGGATGACGCGGGCGGTGATGCCGAGCGCCCAGGCCGAGGCCGAAACCAGGAAGGCGTCGGACTTGGATTCGTGATGGGCGAAATCGCCCTGGCCGAGCTTGTCCTCGATCAGTGCGTCGGCAGTGGCTGAGTCGGGGACGCGCAGCAGCGCCTCGGCCAGCACCATCAGCGCTAGTCCCTCCTTGGTCGAGAGCGAGTACTCGCGCAGGAGTTCCTCGATGCCGCCCAAGCCGACCTTGCGGGTGCGGATCGCCTCGATCAGCGAGGTGGCGCGCGCGTCGATGCGAGCCTTGGCCGCCGGATCGCGCTTGCCGCCAGCGAGCAGGCGGGCCGCGATCGCGCCGTCGTCTTCTGCGTATGGCGCGCGGAAGGGCGCAATGCTGCCAGCTTTGACGGGGCGAGGGGCAGAAGCGGCCATGGTTTGGCTCCAAATGGGCGGCGGCGGGATGATCTGAACCATCAGGCTACAACGGCTGCATATCAATTGGCTATTTCACGAAATATGCCATATTAACCTCTGTCATATGATCTTATGACAATGAATAATCCTGTGCTTGATCGCATCGACCGCCGCATCCTCTCCCTCCTGCAATCCGACGGCCGTATCGCCGGTGTCGAGCTTGCCGACAAGGTCGGGCTCTCGCCCACCGCCATCGGCGAGCGCCTGAAGCGGTTGACGCGCGAGGGCTTCATCACCGGCTATCGCGCCACGCTCGATCCGCTCAAGCTCGGCCTCAATCTGCTGGTCTTTGTCGAGGTCTATCTCGACAAGACGACGCCGGACGCCTTCGAGCGTTTCGCTGCCGCCGTGAAGCGCGCACCGGAGGTGCTGGAGTGCCATATGGTTGCCGGCGGCTTCGACTATCTGGTCAAGACCCGCGTCGCCGACATGAACGCCTATCGCCGCTTTCTGGGCGAGGTGCTGCTCGCTTTGCCGGCGGTGCGCGAAACGCGGACCTATGCCGTCATGGAGGAGGTCAAGACCGACGGGGCGCTGCCCCTGTAGCCTCCGGCCTTGCTCTGCCTCTTTATGGTGCAGGATGCCTGCCGATGCGACGCTTTGCGCTTGACCTGACGGCGCTATCGGCCAGTTTGAAACGGTTCTGGTCCGGCACGCCGCTTGCTGTGTCCGTCCTCAAATCGCGGCCTTGTCCGCCTCGCCTGGAGTTCACGATGTTCAAGGTTCTGCATGCAGCCGCCGGCTCGTTGTCGCGGCGGCGGCTCGTCCGCCTGGCAGCCGCCGGCGCGCTGGCCATGTCCGCCTTCCTTGCCGGCCTGCAGGGCGCGAGCGCCCAGACCGCCGTCCGCTTCACGCTAGACTGGCGCTTCGAAGGTCCGGCCGCCTTGTTCCTGATGGCGCAGGAGAAGGGCTATTTCAAAGCCGAGGGGCTCGACGTCACGATCGACACCGGCAACGGCTCGCGCGAGGCGATCCCGCGCGTGGCGTCCGGCACCTATGATGTCGGCTTCGGCGACGTGAACTCGCTGATCCGCTTCCGCGACGAGAACCCCTCGGTCGATCTCAAGGCCGTCATGATGGTCTACGACAAGCCGCCCTTCTCGATCGTGGGCCGCAAGAGCCGCGGCGTCACGGCGGATGTGAAGTCGCTGGAGGGCAAGAAGTTCGGCGCGCCCGCCGCCGACGCCGCTTTCGCGCAATGGCCGATCTTCAAGACGGTCAACAAGCTCGACGACAGCAAGATGCGGCTCGAGAATGTCGGCTTTCCCGTCCGCGAGCCGATGCTGGCCTCGGGCGAGGTCGATGCCGTGTTCGGCTTCGCCAACTCCTCCTTCATCAACCTGAAGTCGCGAGGCGTGCCGGTCGATGACATCGTCGTCATGCTGATGGCCGATTACGGCGTCGAGCTCTACGGCAACGTCATCATGGTCTCGCCGAAGTTCATGGCCGAGAAGCCCGAGGCCGTGCGCGGCCTGCTGCGGGCGATCACCAAGAGCGTCAAGGAGACGGTGGCGAACCCCGATCTCGGGGCGCAACTCGTGATCAAGCGCAACGACGTCGCCAAGGTCGAGGTCGAGCTGGAGCGTCTCAAGATGACGCTGGAGCAGAACGTGATGACCCCCTGGGTCAAGGCGAACGGTTTTGGCGGCATCGACAAGGCGCGCTGGGCGCGTGCGGTCGAGCAGATCGGCCTGACCTTCACCTTCAAGGACAAGGCGAAGGCGGGGGATGCATTCGTGGACACCTTCCTGCCGGCCTCGGCGGAACGGGTGTTCTGACGCCACGGTTGCCGGACCCGGCTCCTCCCTTCCCCACCCGTCTCGGGCTTGCCCGAGACGGGCACTCATAGTGCTCAAGTCGACAACAGCCGACTTGAGATGTGGGGAAGGGTATGGGGATGGCGGGCGACCGACCGGGCGAGCGGTTGATCGCGACGAGCTGGTATCGGCGGCGCAGCGCGCACGCGACAGCCTCGCTCTGACTTTTCGCCCCACCCCCATCCCCTCCCAAGAGGGGGAGGGAAGAGCCTCTCTTGCGTCGCCCGGAGCCCGCTTGACCGCCTTCGTCGAACTCCATGATGTCACCCATGTCTATGGCGGCGGCGATGGACCGCCGGCTGTTGAAGGCCTGTCGCTGAAGGTGCGCGAGGGCGAGTTCGCGGCCATCGTCGGGCCGTCGGGCTGCGGCAAATCGACGATGATGAAGCTCGCAACCGGGCTGCAGCGGCCCAAGACAGGGACCGTGATCGTCGATGGCAGGCAAGTCGTCGAGCCGATCAAGATCACCGGCATGGCCTTCCAGAACCCGGTGATGCTGCCCTGGCGCACGACGCTGGAGAACCTTTTGCTGCCGCTGGAGATCGTGCAGCCGCACCGCTCGCGGCTGCGCAGCCATAAAGCCGAATATGTCGCGCGCGCCGAGGGATTGCTGGAGACGGTCGGGCTCAAGGGCATGGGCTCGAAGTTTCCGTGGCAGCTCTCGGGCGGCATGCAGCAGCGGGCGTCGCTGTGCCGCTCGCTGATCCATGAGCCGAAGCTCCTGATGCTGGATGAGCCGTTCGGGGCGCTCGACGCCTTCACCCGCGAGGAACTCTGGTGCGTGATCCGCGACCTGCATGCGCAGCGCGGCGTCACTGTGATCCTCGTCACGCACGATTTGCGCGAGGCGGTGTTCCTCGCCGACCGGGTGTTCTGCATGTCGGCGCGGCCCGGCCGCATCATCGCCGAGCGCGAGGTTTCGTTTCCGCGCCCGCGCGATCTCGACATCACCTACACGCCGGAGTTCGCCGCGGTCGTCCATGAACTGCGCGGCCATATCAGCGCTGCGAGGCAGGCGACATGACACGCTCTACCTGGCTCAAGCTCGCGCCCTATCTTTTCACCATCGCCTTCTTCCTGCTCTGGGAAGCGGTCTGCCGCATCTTTAAGGTCTCGAGCTTCATTCTGCCGCCGCCGAGCGCGATCTGGGCGGCGCTGGTGCAGTACCAGAAGCCGCTCTACACCAACGCCTTCCACACGCTCTGGATGACATCTTTCGGCTTTGCCCTGTCGATCGTGTTCGGGCTGGCGCTCGGACTGCTCGTCGGCTCGTCCAGGCTGATCTATGCCGGTTTGAACCCGCTGCTCGTCGGCTTCAACTCGATCCCGAAGGTCGCGGTCGTGCCGATCCTGGTGATCTGGTTCGGCGTCGGCTGGCAGCCGCCGGTACTGACCGCCTTCGTGATCTCGTTCTTCCCGATCGTCGTCAATGTCGCGACGGGCCTGGCCACCATCGAGCCCGAGACCGAGGATGTCATGAAGGCGCTCGGCGCCAGCCGGATGGACATCATGCTGAAGGTCGGCATCCCGCGCTCGCTGCCCTATCTGTTCGGCGCGCTGAAGGTTTCGATCACGCTGGCCTATGTCGGTTCTGTGATCGGCGAGCAGAACGCCTCGAATCTGGGCCTCGGCAATCTGATCACCCGCGCCTCGGCCGATTTCAATGTGCCGCTGATCTTCGCGGCGCTGATCGTGCTGGCAGTGCTCGGCGTGTTTCTGGTCGCGATCGTGGATGTGGTCGAGAACCGGATGACCGGCTGGGCCAAGCGCTCGCAGATGGGGAATGCGTGAGGAACACCCTGTCAGCTTAAGGCCAAGGTGACAGCGCAAGGCGTCCTGCCTATCGTGCCGCGCCCTTTTCCGCCGGATTCCAGACCCTTGCTCCTGCCCGATCTTCGCGACTATGAGCGCCTGCGCGCGCAGTTCCGCTGGGCCATCCCCGCGCGCTACAACATCGCCGTCGATATCTGCGACCGCTGGGCGGCGATCCAGCCAGACCGCACCGCGATCATCGAAGTGTCGCAGGGCTGGCGCGCCAGCCCCGTCTCCTTCGGCCATCTCCGCGAAGCGTCGAACCGGCTGGCGAATGCTTTGCGCGCGCGCGGCGTCGCGCGCGGCGACCGGATCGCGATCCTGCTGCCGCAGGGCAGGGCGGTGCTGACCGCCCATCTCGCCGCCTATAAGCTCGGCGCCATCGCGGTGCCGCTGGCGGCCTTGTTCGGCGTCGATGCGCTGGCCTATCGGCTCGGCGATGCCGGCGCGAAGGTGCTGGTGACGGATGCAGCCGGCCTCGCCAAGGTCGGGCAGATCGCCGAGCCGCTGCTGGACCTTGCCCTGACGATCTCGACCGATGGCGCGCAGGGAACCGCGCTCGACTGGGACAGTCTGCTGGCGTCGGCGAGCCCGGACTTCACCCCGGTGGACACGGGTCCCGACGATCCGGCGTTGATGATCTACACCTCGGGCACGACCGGGAATCCGAAGGGGGCGCTCCATGGCCATCGCGTCCTGCCGGGTCATCTGCCGGGCGTGCAGATGCCGCATGAGTTTCTGCCGCAGGCCGGCGACATCGCCTGGACCCCGGCCGACTGGGCCTGGGCCGGCGGCCTGCTCAACATGCTGCTGCCGGCCCTGCATTTCGGCGTGCCCGTGGTGGCGCGGCCCGTGACGCGGTTCGCGCCGGAGGAGGC
>JBKJSB010000164.1:0-11339 GCA_046593015.1 Allobosea sp. | reverse complement strand
TGGTATACGGCCGTGCCGACCATGCATCAGGCCATTCTGGGGCGCGCCGCCCACAATGCCGAGCGGGTGCGCAGCGCACCCTTGCGGTTTGTGCGCTCGTCCTCGGCCTCGCTGCCGCCGCAGGTGATGGCGGAGCTGGAGGCCGCCTTCGGCTGCCCGGTGATCGAAGCCTATGGCATGACCGAGGCGACGCACCAGATGTGCGCCAATCCGCTGCCCCCTCGCGAGCGCAAGCCCGGCTCGGTCGGCATCGCAGCGGGACCCGAGGTCGCGATCATGGACGAGGCCGGCGCGCTGCTCGCGCAAGGCGAGACCGGCGAGGTGGTGATCCGTGGTCCCAATGTGACACCGGGCTACGCCTCCAACCCGGACGCCAATCTGAAGGCCTTCGCCCGCGGCTGGTTCCGCACCGGCGACCAGGGCCGGCTCGACGAGGAGGGCTATCTCTTCCTGACCGGGCGGCTGAAGGAGATCATCAACCGCGGCGGCGAGAAGGTCAGCCCGCTGGAGGTCGACACGGTGCTGATGGACCATCCGGCGGTGGCGCAGGTGGTGACCTTCGCCATGCCCCATCCCAAGCTCGGCGAGGAGGTCGCCGCTGTGGTGGTGCTGCGCGAGGGCATGAGCGCGAGCGAACGCGAGATCCGGGATTTCGCAGGCGCTCGCCTGGCCGATTTCAAGACGCCGCGCCGGGTGCTCTTCGTCGACGAGATCCCCAAGGGCGCGACCGGTAAGCTCCAGCGCGTCGGGCTGGCGCAGAAGCTGGGTCTCGGCGCGGAGGCTGCCGCGTGAGCGCTTCGCCTTCGATCTGCGTTTTCGGGGCCGGCGCCATCGGCGGCTTTCTGGCGGCGAAGCTTGAAGCGTCGGGCACGCCTGTCACGGTGATCGCGCGCGGCACGCATCTGGAGGCGATGCGCGCGCGGGGGCTCACCCTCGTCAGCGGAGGCGAGACGCTGGCGACGACCCCCCGCGTCGCCGACGATCCGGCCGCTGTCGGCCCACAGGACTACCTCTTCATCACGCTCAAAGCGCATTCGATCGAGCCTGCGCTCGCGCAACTCGCGCCGCTGATCGGGCCGCAAACAACGATCGTCTCGGGCGTCAACGGCGTGCCCTGGTGGTATGCCTACAAGCTCGACGGCCCCTTCCGGGACTGGATCGTTGCCTCTGTCGACCCCGATGGCAGGCTCTGGCGCGAGTTGCCGCCGGCGCAGGCGCTCGGCTGCATCGTCTATCCCGCAGCAGAGATCGCCGAGCCTGGAATCATTCACCATACCTATGGCGACCGTTTCACGCTGGGTGAGCCCGACGGCAGCCGCTCCGAGCGGGCGGGGACGCTCTCCGCACTGATGATCAGGGCGGGGCTGAAGGCGCCGGTGCGCCCGCGCATCCGCGACGACCTCTGGGTCAAGCTCTGGGGCAACATGGCCTTCAATCCACTGAGCGCGCTGACGGGCGCCACGCTCGACGTCGTCGTCGGCGATGCCGGCACGCGGGCTGCGGCGCGCGCCATGATGCTGGAAGGGCAGGCCGTGGCGGAGGCGCTCGGCGTGCGCTTTTCCATCGACGTCGACAAGCGCATCGAGGGCGCGGCCGAGGTCGGGCAGCACAAGACCTCGATGCTGCAGGATCTGGAGAAGGGCCGCCCGCTCGAGATCGAGGCGCTGCTCGGCGCGGTGGTCGAGATGGCCGGCTGGGTGGATGTGCCGGTTCCGATCTCGCAGGCCGTGCTTGCCCTCGTGCGGCAGCGCGCCCTGATGCGCTGACCGCTGCCGCATCTGGGCAATCGCGCCACTGCGGCTATACTGAATCTGGATATTGTCTGAACTTGCAGACCGGAGCCGCGCCGATGTCCTTCCTGAAATCGCTCTTTGGTGGCTCGAAGGCTCCGGCTGCTCCGGCCGGGCCGCTCAAGAGCCTGGAGCATGCCGGCTTCACCATTCACGCGACGCCTTATCAGGAGGGCGGGCAGTATCAGCTTTGCGGCGTGGTCGAGAAGGAGATCGACGGTGTGCTGCGTTCGCACCGTTTCGTCAGGGCGGACCGTTTCCCCGGCGCGGAGGAGGCAGCTGATTTTGCTCTGGTGAAGGGACAACAACTGATCGACCAGCAAGGCGAAGCGATCTTCAAGTGACCTCGTTGTGTTTTCTGTCCTAGTATTGCGCTTGACGTTCCGGAAGACGCTGCTCAATTTTCAGAAGGCGTCGAAATTTATTTTCGCTGTTTGAAGTTCATGTCCGGCCCTGACCATGGACCAAGGCATCTGTATTTCAGGTTGCGGTCTCGCGGCTGACAATGGCAGCGGGTCTGTCGTTCGTATTTTAATGAAATGTTTTTACATCTGTTGCCTGATGAGTGGGTCACCCTACTTTCATTGCCCAATGGAATTGCCATGCCCAAGGCGGCGGCTGAATCTGACGCTCCCGATCGCGACGCGGTTTTACTCGCGCGGCGCATCGCGTCCGGCGTGGAGACGCTGACCGAGTGCGGCCTTGTTCCGGAGGTCGCAGCGTTCGGCGCCGGACTGTCGCCGTCATGGTTCTCGGATGTGCTCGAGCATCTGCCGTTCTGCGTTTACATGACCGATGCCGATGGCAGGATCACTTATTTCAACCGCGCCGCCGTGACGATGGCTGGGCGCGAACCGGTTCTCGGCGAGGATCGCTGGTGCGTGACGCACCGCCTGCTCACGATGGACGGCGCGCCCCTCGCCCATGAGGACTGCCCTATGGCGGTGTCGCTGCGCGAGGGCCGGGCGATGCGCGGCATCGAGGCGCAACTGGAGCGTCCCGACGGCACGCGCGTACCCTTCATGCCGTTCCCGACGCCGATCTTCGATGCGGACGGCCTGATGATCGGTGGCTTCAACCTGCTGCTCGACATCAGCGAACGCAAGCAGGCCGAGAAGCGGCTGGCCGAGGCGCGCCGGCACGACATGCTGACCGGCCTGCCGAACCGGCCGGCGCTCAGCGCCCATCTCAGCCAGCGCATCTCGCAGTCGGCTCATGAATCGGCCGGCTTCCTGATGATGCGGCTCGATCTCGACAGCTTCAAGGTGTTGAACGACGAGCACGGCCATGTGTTCGGCGATGCGATTCTCGTCGAGGCGGCCGAGCGTCTGCGCGGCGTCGCCGGCGACGCCTTTCTCGCGCGGGTCGGCGGCGACGAATTCGTGCTGGTCTCGGGCGTAGGCCAGGCCGATGCCGAGATCGGCGTCATGGCCGAGCGCGTGCGTGTGGCTTTCGTGGCTCCGTTCCAGTTCGACGGCCGGTCCTTCCGCGTCAGCTTCAGTGCCGGCTGCGCGCGCTTCCCGCGCGATGGCGACACGGAAATCAGGCTTGTCGCGGCGGCGAATGCGGCGCTGCATCTGGCCAAGCACGAGGGGCCGGGCTGCCTGCGGATGTTCGATCTGGCCGAGCAGGAGCGCGAGCAGCAGCGCCTGAGCTTCAGACGCGATCTGGCCAAGGCGATCGCGGCCGGCGCGATCAAGGTTCACTACCAGCCGCTGTTTCGGGCCGATGGCGCGATCGCGGGTTTCGAGGCGCTGGCGCGCTGGTTCGATCCGCGGCGCGGCGAGGTGGCCCCGGCAAGCTTCATCCCGGCGGCGGAGGAGGGCGGGCTGATCGCCGCGCTCGACGCCCTCGTGCTGCGGCAGGCCTGCCGCGAGGCTACCAGTTGGGTCCAGCCGCTGCGCATATCCGTCAACGTCTCGGCGCTGGAGTTCCAGTCGGGCGATCTCGTGGCGCGCGTCGAGGCGACGCTGGCCGAGACCGGGCTTGATCCGGAGCGGCTCGAACTCGAGATCACCGAAGGTGTGATGGTGACCGACGCCGACCGCGCCATGGCGACCTTCGCCCGGCTCAGGGCGCTCGGCGTGCGCATCGCGCTCGACGATTTCGGCACGGGATATTCGTCGCTATCCTATCTGCACCGCTTTCCGCTGACGACGCTGAAGATCGACAAGAGCTTCGTCGCCAAGCTCGGCGTGACGCTGGAATCGGTCGCGATCACGCGCGCCGTCATCCAGCTCGGCCATGCGCTGGGCATCGAGGTGGTGGCAGAGGGCGTGGAGACGCCCGAGCAGCTCGATTTCCTGATCCAGGAAGGCTGCGACCTGACGCAGGGCTTCCTGCTCGGCCGGCCGCTGGAGGCTGAGGCCTGGCGCAGCGTCACTGCGGCCTGAAGAACCGTCCATCGACGCTGGCCCGCCCTGCCGCAGGCGCGCTTGTGCGCGCTCCGGACGCCGCCTAATCCTCAAGCATGGACACCGCCATCCAGAAGCGGTGCTTTGCGAGGAAATATGGTCTCTGACGATCCGCGTTTTGCGCCGGACTCCTCCTATGCCTGGTTAAGGCTGGCGCTGTCGCTGCTGCTCGGCACGGTTGCCTGCGTCGGCACATGGTCGGTCGTCGTGGTGCTGCCGACGGTGCAGGCCGAGTTCGGCACGCTCAGGGCCGGGGCCTCGCTGCCCTATACCGCCGTGATGCTCGGCTTCGGCTTCGGCAACATCATGATGGGCCGCATCGCCGACCGCTACGGCATCGTCGTGCCGATCGTCATCGGCGCGCTCTGCCTCGGGCTCGGTTTCACGCTGGCGGGGATGTCGGGCACGCTCTGGCAGTTCGCGCTGGCGCACGGGCTCTTGATCGGCATCGGCGGGGCGGCGGGCTTCGCGCCGCTGATCGCGGACCTCTCGCACTGGTTCCACAAGCATCGCGGGCTCGCCGTGGTGTTCGGCGCATCGGGCAGTTATCTCGCCGGGACGATCTGGCCTCAGATCATCACCTGGGGCCTCAACAACCATGGCTGGCGCGCCACCCATATCGGCATCGGCATGGTGGCGCTGGCGGTGATGCTGCCGCTCGCCTTGTTCTTCCGACGCCGGCCGAACGCGGCATCCTTCGCCGCTGCCGAGGCGTCGAGCACCAGTGCGCGCGGCGACCTCGGCCTCACGCCTAACCAGCTCACGGCGCTGCTCTGCGTGGCGGGCTTCTCCTGCTGCGTCGCCATGGCGATGCCGCAGGTGCATCTCGTCGCCTATTGCGGCGATCTCGGCTACGGCGTGGCGCGCGGCGCCGACATGCTGTCGCTGATGCTGCTGCTCGGCATCGTCAGCCGCATCGGCTCAGGGTTCGTCTCAGACCGCATCGGCGGCACGGCGACGCTGGCGCTGGGCTCGGTGATGCAGGGCGTTGCGCTCTTCCTCTATCTCTGGTTCGACGGGCTGACCTCGCTCTACATCGTGACGGCGATCTTCGGCCTGTTCCAGGGCGGCATCGTGCCGATGTACGCCGTGATCATCCGCGAGTTCCTCCCCGCCCGAGAGGCCGGCGCGCGTATCGGCGTGGTGATGGCGTCGACGATCGTCGGCATGGCCTTCGGCGGCTACGTCTCGGGCGCGATCTTCGACTTCACCGCATCGTACCGGGCGGCGTTCCTGAACGGGCTGGCGTGGAATCTCGTGAATATCGCGGTGGTGTGCTGGCTGATGCTGCGGGCGCGGCCGCGGAGTTCGTCTGGAAACGCTACTCCTGTGGCCGTCTGACACGACCTTCTGCGATTCCGGTGCTCACGGACAAACGTCCGCAGAGCGAACTCCGGCTTCGCGACTACGCGGCGCCCGGCCGATACGTCCCAAAACACCAGATGTGGCCCTCAGGGTCCTTGCAGATGAAATCCCGGCTGCCATAGGGCTGGTCGGTCGGCTCCATGCAGATCTCGGCTCCAGCCGCTCGTGCCCGCTCGCAGCGGGCGTCGATATCGTCGGTCGCGATGTAGGGCGAGGCGGTCGTGCCGCCGAGCTCGGCCGGGCGCGCGACCAGCTTGCCGAATTCGTTGCCCTCCGACGAGCCGAGCATGACGACGCTGTCGCCCATGCGCAGTTCGCCATGGAGCAAGGTCTTGCCGTCATCCGAATAGTAGGCGGCGTGTTTCTCGAAGCCGAAGGCTTCGATCAGCCAGTTATACATGGCCGGGCCGTCGGCATAGCGCAGCGAAATGCAGATCATGGCGGGGGAGATGGGCATGGGTCGTTCCTCGTTGGCGTCCGCCGAAATCTACCTTGCGCCGAGCCTCACCGATTGAACGAAACGGACTCAGGCCGATGCTGGTATGGCTGAGTCCTGCGCGAGCATCGCTTTGGGGGACAAACCGCTCAGCGTCCTGAACTCGCGGATCAGATGGGCCTGGTCGGCATAGCCGGCTGTCAGGGCGAACTCCGCCCAACCGCCAGCGGCGCTGGGCGCAGCGAGCCGCCGCGCCGCCTCGAAGCGAAGGATACGCGCCAGGGTCTTGGGCGCAACGCCTGTCTCCGCCGCAAAGCGGCGCGTCAGATGGCGTTCGCTCCAGCCGATCTCGCCGGCGATCTCGCGGATGCGCCTGCGGCCACCTTCCAGCAGCCGCAACGCGCCCACGACCCCTGACGAAAGACCGCGGCCCCGCGCCAGCCGGCCCCTGACAGTGTCGTCGAGCAGATCGAAACGTGCTCGCCATGACGGGGCAGCCTCGATGCGCTTGGCGAGGTCGCGGCTGATGCCGAGATCGTCGAGCGCCACCACTCTGCCAGCCATGTCGCGCGGGTCGAGATGGAAGAAGCGGTAGGCCCCGGCCAGCGTGAAATCGATCTGGACGCAGGCGGAGGCTCCGCTCGACGACACCAGCACCGGGCGATCGATGACCCCGGCCGCGAAGCTGGCCGGCGCGATCCGTTCGCCATCGGGCATCGTCATGACGAATGGCGCGCCGAAATTGACGATCAGCGGAACGATGCTCGTCGCCGGCTCGGAACGCGTTATGGTGAGCTGCCGCATTTCCCGATAGCCTGAATAGCCGGTCACGGCTCCCGCAAGGTCGGGCGCGGGCGCGGCCCTGATCAATTCCCAATCCGCCTTCATGGCTGCACGCCTCGCCTCCTGCTTGACGCCATCTCCCGCGTGGCCGATGTCGGCTCAACGACAAAACGCGATCCGAGGACACGCCCATGCTCAAGACCACGCTCGCCGGCAGCCTGCCGAAGCCCCTCTGGCTGGCCGAGCCCGAAAAGCTCTGGGCGCCGTGGCGGCTGGAGGGCGAGGCGCTGGAGGCCGGCAAACGCGATGCGACGATCCTGGCGGTGAAGCTGCAGGAGGATGCCGGCCTCGACATCGTCGGCGACGGCGAGCAGGCGCGGGTGCATTTCGTCCATGGGTTCCTGGCCAATCTCGACGGCATCGACTTCGCCAAGAAGACGATCATGGGCATCCGCAACGATCGCTACAAGGCCGAGGTGCCGACGGTGACGGGGCCGATCCGGCGCAAGGGCGCGGTGCATCGCATGGAGGCGGAGGCCGCCCGCGCCCACACCACGCGCAAGCTCAAATTCACGCTGCCCGGCCCGATGACGATCGTCGACACCATTGCGGATGAACATTACGGCCGGCGCGAGGATCTCGCCATGGCCTTCGCCGAGGCGCTGAACGAGGAGGCGCACGAGCTGCAGGCCATCGGCGTCGACGTGATCCAGTTCGACGAGCCTGCCTATAATGTCTACATGGAGGCGGTCGCCGACTGGGGCATCGCCTGCCTGGAGCGCGCCGCGCGCGGGCTGACCGCGACCACCGCCGTCCACATCTGCTATGGCTACGGCATCAAGGCGAACATCGACTGGAAGGCGACGCTCGGCGAGCAATGGCGTCATTACGAGCAGACCTTTCCGGCGATCGCGAAAAGCTCGATCGGGCAGGTCTCGCTGGAGTGCCGCAACTCGAAGGTGCCGCTCGACCTGATCCGCCTGCTCGACGGCAAGGATGTTCTGGCGGGCGCGATCGACGTGGCCTCCGACGCCATCGAGACGCCCGAGGAGGTCGCAGCCACGATCCGGGACGTGCTGAAATTCGTCGCGCCCGAGAAGCTCTTCCCCTGCACCAATTGCGGGCTCGCGCCGATGTCCTTCGACGTCGCCTATGGCAAGCTCGCCGCCCTTGCGCAGGGTGCGGCCCTGGTGCGCCGGGAACTCGGCCAGGCCGGCTGAGGCGTGGACAATCCGGGACTTCCGCCATGAAGGGCGTCACCCGCTTCGAGCATCGCCGCCAGCCGGTGATCCCGGCGCGGCGCTTCGCGGCGCGGCTCGGACGGGCGGTGCTGATCTATCTCGGGCTGGCCGTCATCGGCATGGCGATCGGCATGGCGGGCTATGGCCTGACCGAGGGCATGAGCGCGACCGACGCCTTCGTCAACGCGGCGATGATCCTCTCGGGCATGGGGCCGGTCGCCGAACTGAAGACGGAAGCCGGCAAGATGTTCGCCGGGTTCTACGCGCTGTTTTCGGGACTGTTCGTGGTGATCGCGACCGGCTTCGTGCTGGCGCCGGTGCTGCATCGTGTGCTCCACTCCTTCCATGTCGAACAGGGGACGAGCGACGATGACTGAGCCGGGGCCAACGCCTGAGGAGAAGCCACGCGGCAACCTGACCGTCCGGATCAACGCCATGCCGGCCGACACCAACGCCAATGGCGACATCTTCGGCGGCTGGGTGATGTCGCGGATGGACGCGGCCGGCGGCATCGCCGGCGTCGATCGGGCGCAGGGCAGAGTGGTGACGATCGCGGTCGATGCGATGACGTTCTTCCGGCCGGTCAAGGTCGGCGACGTGCTCAGCGTCTATACCGAGGTCGAGCATGTCGGCCGGACCTCGATGAAGATCCATGTCGAGGCCTGGGCGCGGCGCTTCCGCACTACGCTGCACGAGAAGGTGACGGATGCGAGCTTCACCTTCGTCGCCATCGACGAGCAGGGCAGGCCGAGGCCGGTGCCGGACCTATCCCGTTCGGTCTAGGACAGGCGAAGAATTCGAAGATGACGCTAAGCGACTGTTCACTGCTCTTCGAACTCTAAGGGAAGCGTTAACGTTTGTGACAGGCGGCGGTGTTTGAGTGGTGTCGGATCGATATCCGGGAACCACTGCCATGCATCACGACCCTATGGTGACCTTACGGAAGATCGCCGCTGTGGCGGCCCGTCTGCGTTCGGACGAGCGTGGCGTCATCATCATCCTGTTCGCCGCCGCTCTCCCGGTCGTGCTGACGTTGTTCCTGGTGCTCATAGACCACACGCGCGGCGTGACCGCCCGCACCAATCTCCAGAACAGCCTCGACGCAGCGACGCTTTACGTCGCCAAGTCGAACCTCACCAACAGTTCGGAAATTCAGGCTCTGGGCCTCAGGATCCTGAACGCCAACATGCAGGCCAGCGGCGCCGGTGCGGTTTCGCAAGGCACATTCTCGTTGAGCGAGGACCTGCGGGTGACCGGGACCGCCTCGATGGACGTGCCGGTTACGATCTCGAGCCTCGTCGGGCGCGCGTCGATGACGATCGGCTCCGTCGCGGAGGTTGCGCGCAGTTCCAACAACATCGAAGTGGGAATAGCGCTCGACGTCACGGGCTCGATGTCCGGCACGCCGCTCGCTGAAATGAAGACGGCCGCGAAGGAACTTGTCGATCTGATCGTGAAGGACCAGCAGACGCCGCATTACTCGAAGGTGGCGCTGGTACCGTATTCCAACGCCGTCAACTACGGCGCCCTGGCCGACAATGCGCGCGGCACATTGTCGAACGGACGCTGCGACACACCCGGCTGCCAACAATACCGCTTCTACAATGCGAGCGGCAACCGGCTGACCTATGACGCGTCGACCTGCGTGACGGAGCGGACCGGAACCTCGGCCTATACGGACGCGGCGCCCAGCACCGCTGCAACGCGTCTCGGCCGACACTATATCGGCGCGCGCAATGGCGACGCCAATCTCTGCGTTTCGTCCGGCATCATGCCGTTATCGACCAACCGCGCGACGCTCAAGAGCAGTATCGACACCTATGCGGCGGCAGGCTCGACCGCAGGCCATATCGGACTTGCATCGGCCTGGTATATGGTGTCGCCGAACTTCGGTTCCCTCTGGAGCAATGCTGCAAGCCGGCCCGCCGCCTATGGAACCCGCGAACTGATCAAGGTCGTCATCCTGATGACCGACGGCGAGTTCAACACGGCCCATGCCGACGGCGTGCTCGCGAACAACTCCGGCTTTGGCAACAACGACCTGCAGATCAACAAGAACGCCACCAATGGCTCCTCGCACAATCAGGCGCTGTCCTTATGCAGCGCCATCAAGCAGCAGGGCATCATTCTCTACACCGTGGGGTTCAACCTGAACTCGAACAACGCCCGCAACCTGATGCAGACATGCGCCTCGAGCGCAACCCATGCCTATCTGCCGAGCGGCGGCACGGCGTTGCGCGATGCTTTCCGGGCGATCGCGCAGGAGATCAATTCGCTGCGCATCTCGCGCTGAGCAACACCGGCTAACAGTTCCCTAACGACTGGAATCAGGACTGATTCAGAAGAATCCAGGCGCTTAAACGTTCATTAAGCGCATCCCCCGCATTGTGGCGATCAGATGGCCTAATCCGACTGACCGCTCAAGAACAAAATGGGGGATACCTTTCATGATCAATCGTCGTGACGTCCTGACCGGCCTTGCCTGCGCCTCCGCCGCTTCGCTCATTCCCGGCCGCGTCTTCGCCGAGACCGGCGTGATGGCCGACAAGATCATCCTCGGCCAGGCGGCCGTGTTCGAGGGACCCGCCAGCGCGCTGGGCCTGGGCATGCGCGACGGCCTGAACGCCGCCTTCGCCGAGGTCAACGCCAAGGGCGGCGTCGGCGGCCGCAAGCTCGAACTGCTGACCCAGGATGACGGCTACGAGCCCGGCAAGTCGGTCGATGCGACCAAGGCGCTGATCGCCAAGGACGTGTTTGCGCTCGTCGGCCCGGTCGGCACGCCGACCGCCATGGCCGCCCACCCGATCGCGAAAGAGGCCGGCCTGCCCTTCATCGGCGCCTTCACCGGCGCGGAAGGCCTGCGCGAGCCCTATCTGCCGCATGTCGTCAACGTCCGCGCTTCCTATTTCCAGGAGACCGAGGTCTGGATCGAGCGCCTCGTCAAGGACAAGGGCTTCTCCAAGATCGCGATCTTCTATCAGGACGACGCGTTCGGCCGCGCCGGCCTGGCCGGCGTCAAGAAGGCGATGGATTCGCGCAAGATGAGCCTCGTCGCCGAAGGCACCTTCGAGCGCAACACGGTCGCGGTCCGCTCCGCGCTGCTCGAGATCCGCAAGGCCAATCCGGAAGCCGTCGTGATGGTCGGTCCCTACAAGCCCTGCGCCGAGTTCATCAAGCTGTGCAAGCAGGTGAAGTTCGAGCCGGTGTTCATGAACATCTCCTTCGTCGGCTCGAACGCCCTCGCGGCGGAACTCGGCGCTGCCGGCGCGGGGGTCTATGTCACGCAGGTCGTGCCGCTGCCGAGCGACGT
>JBKJSB010000050.1:0-4401 GCA_046593015.1 Allobosea sp. | reverse complement strand
AACAAGCTGATGAAGGGCTTCATCGGCTCACCCCATATCGACACCAACTCCCGGCTCTGCATGTCCTCGACGGTCGCCGCTCACAAGCGCGTCTTCGGCTCCGACACCGTGCCGGGCAATTACGAGGATCTCGACGCGGCCGACCTGATCGTGCTCGTCGGCTCCAACACGGCCTGGTGCCATCCGGTGCTGTTTCGCCGCATCCAGCAGAACCGCACCGAGCGCGGCGCCAGGGTGGTGGTCATCGATCCGCGCGTCACCACCACCGCCGAGGATGCCGATCTCGTCTTGCCGCTGAAGCCGGGCAGCGACAGCGTGCTGTTCGCGGGTCTGCTGGTTCATCTGGCGGAGGCCGGACTGACCGATGCGACCTATCTCGCGCGTCATGTCACGGGGTTTGACGAGACGCTGGCGAATGCCCGCGAGATCGCGCCCGATCTTGCCGTGGTCGCCGCGCGCACGGGCCTCGATGCCGCCGAAATCGCGGCCTTCTACGCGCTCTGGGCCGGCACGCCCGCCGTCGTCACCGCCTGGAGCCAGGGCGTCAACCAGTCGGCGCAAGGGACCGACAAGGTCGCCGCGATCCTGCACTGCCACCTCGCCACGGGCCGCATCGGCCGGCCGGGCGGCGGGCCGTTCTCGCTGACCGGCCAGCCCAACGCCATGGGCGGGCGCGAGGTCGGCGGGCTCGCCAACATGCTGGCCGCCCATATGGGCTACTCCGCCCCCGAGATCGACCGCGTCCGCCGCTTCTGGAGCGCGCCGAACATGGCGCAAGCCGAAGGCCTCAAGGCCGTCGCCATGCTCGATGCGGTCGCCGACAAGCGCATCAAGGCCCTCTGGGTGATGGCGACGAACCCGGCCGTCTCGCTGCCGTGCGCCGACCATGTCATGGCGGCGCTGCGGGGGCTCGACCTCTTCGTCGTCTCCGAGAACGTGCTCTCCAACGACACGCTGGCCGCCGGCCCGCACCTCATCCTGCCCGCCGCCGCCTGGGGCGAGAAGGACGGCACAGTCACCAATTCCGAGCGCCGCATCTCGCGCCAGCGCGCGTTTCTGCCGCTTCCCGGCGAGGTGAAGGCGGACTGGTGGATCATCAGCGAGGTGGCCCGCCGCCTCGGCTTCGAGCAGGGCTTCGGCTACACGCAGGTCTCGCAGATCTATGCCGAGCACGCTGCGTTGTCGGCCTTTGAGAACGCCGGAACCCGCGATTTCGACATCGGCGCCCATGCCGCCCTCCCGAGCCGCGCCTACGACACGCTGAAGCCCGTGCAATGGCCGGTCCCCGTCGGCCAGCCCGCCGGAACGCCGCGCCTCTTCGCCGATGGCGGCTTCTTCACGGCGGACGGCCGCGCGCGGATGAAGCCGCTCGCCATGCCGGCGCTGGCGGCAGCGACCAGCGAGGCCTTTCCGCTGCTGCTCAACACCGGCCGCGTCCGCGACCATTGGCACAGCATGACGCGCACGGGCCTGAGCCCGCGCCTCTCAGCCCATATCAGCGAGCCGACCGTTCATGTGCATCCGTCTGACGCCACCGCTCACGGCCTGAACGAAGGCGGCTTTGCCCGCATCGCGAACGCCCATGGCGCGGTCGTGCTCAAGGTGGCGCTCGACGCCGGCCTGCAGCCCGGCTCGCTCTTCGCGCCGATCCACTGGTCGGCGCAGACGGCTTCTCACGCCCGCATCGGCGCGGCCGTGCAGCCGGCCTGCGATCCGTTCTCCGGCCAGCCCGAGATGAAGGCGACGCCGTCAGCGATCGCGCCCGTGACTTACGCCTCGCAGGGCTTCGTCCTCTCGCGCGACGGCTTTGCGCTGCCGGAAGGAAGCTGGTGGGCGAAGGTCGCGGTCGAGGGCGGCGAGGGCCGGCTCTTCGCCAGCGACACATCCGTCGAAGGCTGGATGGAGCATGTCCGCGTCGCCTTCGGCACCGATGGCCTCGCAGAGATGATCGACCGGAAGGCCGGGCTCTATCGCTGCGCGGTGACGCAAGGCGGCAGGCTGGTCGCGGCGCTCTTCCTCGCACCCGCGGGCCGTGCGCCGCTCTGGGACACGGTGAAGGCGAGCTTCTCCGATGACGCCGCCATGCCCGAAAACCGCCTGGCGCTGCTCGCCGGCCGCACGCTGGACGGCGCTGGCGATCCCGGCCCGACCGTCTGCGCCTGCTTCGGCGTCGGGCTCAACGTCATCCGCGCGGCTTTCGCGACGGGCGAGGCGCTGACGCCCGAGGATATCGGCCGCCAGCTCAAGGCCGGCACGAATTGTGGTTCCTGCCTCCCGGAAATCCGCCGCCTCGGTGCGCAGATGCGCGAGACGGTGGCGGCATGAACATCGCTTACGACGAGACCAACCAGAGGAGATCCGAAATGGGTCAGGCTGTCCTGAAGACCGCGACGACTGGCGGGAAGGTCGTCGCCCTGCCGACGATGCAGGCCGAGGTGGTGGCGCTTCCTGCTATCGTTTCAAAGCCGCTGCTCGAGCGCTTGTCGCCCTGGCTCAGGTCGGTTCTCGTCAACGTGCTGCCGCCGCTGGTGACGGTCGCGCTGATGCTGCTCTTCTGGGAGATCGCGGCGTCGGGTCCGCAATCCTCGCTGCCGCCGCCCTCCAAGATCTGGACGGAAGCCAGGGACCTCATCGTCGAGCCCTTCTTCTGGGCGGGCTCGCAGGACATCGGGCTCGGCTGGCGCATCCTGGTCTCGCTCCAGCGCGTCGCCATCGGCTTCAGCCTCGCGGCGGTCGTCGGCATCCTGCTCGGCGCGCTCGTCGGCCAGTCGGTCTGGGCGATGCGCGGTCTCGATCCGGTCTTCCAGGTGCTGCGCACCGTGCCGCCTCTGGCCTGGCTGCCGCTGTCGCTGGCCGCCTTCCGCGACAGCCAGCCCTCGGCGATCTTCGTGATCTTCATCACCGCGATCTGGCCGGTGATCATCAACACGGCGGTCGGCATCCGCAACATCCCGCAGGATTACCGCAATGTCGC
The DNA here is from genome assembly GCA_046593015.1 of Allobosea sp. Lineage (GTDB taxonomy): Bacteria > Pseudomonadota > Alphaproteobacteria > Rhizobiales > Beijerinckiaceae > Allobosea. The sequence continues at coordinate 1,427 of JBKJSB010000050.1, read as the reverse complement.
GCAGGTGCTGCGGCTGAACCAGGTCGAGTTCTTCTTCAAGGTCATGGTGCCTTCGGCCGCGCCCTACATCTTCACCGGGCTTCGCATCGGCATCGGCCTGTCCTGGCTCGCCATCGTGGCGGCCGAGATGCTGACCGGCGGCGTCGGCATCGGCTTCTTCATCTGGGATGCGTGGAACTCCTCGCGCCTGTCCGACATCATCGTGGCGCTCGTCTACATCGGCGTCGTCGGCTTCGTGCTCGACAAATTCGTCGCCTTCATCGGCACCGTGGTCACCCGCGGCACCATCGTGAACTGAGGAGAGCCGATATGAGCGCGCCCTACCTGAAGATCGACCATGTCGACAAGCGCTTCCAGCGCGGCTCGGCGACCACCGAAGTCCTCAAGGACATCAACCTCGTCATCGACAAGGGCGAGTATGTCTCGGTCATCGGCCATTCCGGCTGCGGCAAGTCGACCTTGCTCAACATCATCGCCGGGCTGACCCCGGTGACCGCCGGCGCGGTGCTGCTGGAGAACCGCGAGGTCTCCGAGCCCGGTCCGGAGCGCGCGGTGGTGTTCCAGAACCACTCGCTGCTGCCCTGGCTCACCGTCTACGACAATGTCGCGCTGGCCGTGAACAAGGTCTTCGGCTCCAAGAAGACCAAGGCCGAGCGGCATGAATGGATCATGCACAATCTCGACCTCGTCCAGATGGGCCATGCCAGGGACAAGCGCCCGGCCGAGATCTCGGGCGGCATGAAGCAGCGCGTCGGCATCGCGCGCGGCCTCGCCATGGAGCCCAAGATCCTGCTGCTCGACGAGCCCTTCGGCGCGCTCGATGCGCTGACGCGGGCGCATCTGCAGGATTCGATCATGCAGATCCACGCCGCGCTCGGAAACACCATGATCATGATCACCCATGACGTGGACGAGGCCGTGCTGCTCTCGGACCGGATCGTGATGATGACCAACGGACCGTCGGCCCGCATCGGCGAGGTTCTGGACGTGCGGCTCGAGCGACCGCGCAAGCGGCTCGAACTGGTCGCCGACCGTACCTACATCGCGGCCCGCGAGGCGGTGCTGAAGTTCCTCTACGAGCGCCACCGCTTCGTCGAGGCGGCGTGAGGCGCTGTCGGGTAAACCCATGAGCGATGATTTCACCCCCGAGCAGAAGCGCTATCTCGAAGGCTTCACGAGTGGCCTGCAGTCCGCACGCGCCGCGCGGGGCCTGGGCCCGCTCGGCGGCGCGCCGGGAGCGGGCGGTGCGGCCGCGCCGTCGGGCCCCGACCGGGAGCATGCGGAGGCTCAGGCGAAGACCGTCGCGGCCGGCGGCAAGCTCGTCGATCAGGAGAAGTGGAAGGCGGCCGAACACCCGTTCGACGCCTATGCCCGCTTCAAGGCGCAGGCCGAGGCCGGAACCTACCCCAAGCCGGAGGACAATTTCC
>JBKJSB010000041.1:0-3530 GCA_046593015.1 Allobosea sp. | reverse complement strand
CGGCGTCCTCGACGCTGGCCGCGATCTCGACCGAGACGCTCCGGGCAAGCTGGTCGGCCAGCGCCTGAGCCTTGGCGCGGTCGACGTCGAACAGCCGCAGATGGGTGACGCCGCAGGAGGCCAGCGCGAAGCCGATAGCCTTGCCGACGCCCCCGGTCCCGATGATCGCGACCGGCTTGTCGCCATCCTGGCGCTTCAGCGCGCGATAGGCGATGGCGAAGCCCGTCGCATCGGTGTTGTGGCCGGTCAGCCTGCCGTCGCGCGCCACCACCGTATTGACCGCGCCCATGGCGGCGGCCTCGGGCGAGAGCGCATCGAGCAGCGGAATGACCGCTTCCTTGTAGGGAAAGGTGACGTTGACGCCGGAAAAACCGAGCCGGCGCACGCCGTCCAGCATGGCGGCGAGGTCGTCGCGTGAAGCACCGGCAACTTCGATCAGATGGTAATGCAATGGGAAGCCGGCGGCCTTCGCGGCGGCCTCATGCATCGCCGGCGCGGCCGAATGGCCGATCGGCGAACCGATCAGTCCGAGCAGGACGCGCTTCGTCCGTTTGGCGATGGGAAATCCCGGCATATCCGTCCCTATTGCGGCTCGCCCGTCTTGAAAAGCAGGCTTTGCGACATCGCTCTTTAAGCCGATTTGTCGCGATAACGCGATAACCAATCCGTCCTGATTACCTAACCTGATGTTATTTTCTGCAGCCCGTGCGGAGGTTTCGCCCGGACGCTGGCCGAGACCACCGCATCCATCTCCTCGCGCAGCAAGCGGACGAAGGTCTCGGCATAGAGCGAGGGGGCCTTGTCGTTCTTGATCGCGACATAGGTCTGGAACTGCGTCGGTTCCGAAATCGGGATCGTCGCGATGCCCTGCATCGAGCCATGCGCCACGGTGAACTGGTCGATGATCGCGATGCCGAGCCCCGCCCGCACCAGCGAGCAGACCGTCGTGCCGAAGCGCGCCTTGATGATCATCTCATAGGCCAGGCCTTGGCGCTCGAAGATCTCGGCCATCACGCGGCCATAGGGGTCGGTCGGGTCGATCCCGATCAGCGGATGGCGCACGATCTCGGCCGCCGTGATTGAAGCGCGGCCGGCAAGCTCGTGGCCATCGGGCACGATGCAGAGCAGTTCGCCCATCGAGAGCGGCACGAAGTCGATGCCGGGATGGTCGAGTTTGTAGCTCATCGCCGCGATCTCCCCTTTGCCGAGCAAAAGATAGTCGAGCGCCTCCTCGATCTTCAGGATGTTGATGTCGAGCTTCAAATCCGGATGCTTGCGCCGCAGCCGCTCGATCGCGCGCGGCACCATGACATGGCAGATGCTCGGCACCGAGCCGATCCGCAATTCGATGCCGCCGCCGCGCTCGATCCGGGCCAGCGTATAGTGCAAGTCGTCGACCTTCTTGTAGACGCCGTTGATCTGCTCGAAGATGTCGTTGGCCTCGGGCGTCGGCACATAGCGCCCATGCCTGCGCTCGAACAGCTTGAGCCTGAGCGTGCGCTCGGTGTGCTTCATCAGCCGGCTAATGCCCGGCGCCGAGACGTTGAGCAGCTTCGCCGCGCCCGAGGTCGTGCCGGTGATCATGATGGCGCGGATCACCTCGATCTGGCGCAAGGTGAGCATGGCTGGCGTGTTCCTCGGTACATTGTTTTGTCCGAATTCGGAGGCGAGGGCAAAGGTGGAGTCAAGCCGGGCGTCCACGAACCGGTTTGCCCACGCCTTGGTTAAGCGCCAAAAACTGCCTTGAAGCGATGAGACGCTGCCTTAAGGGGCGATCGATTCAATCTGGGCGCGTGTCAGAAGAAGTCGGGTCTTTAAGCGATCGAGCCAAATTACGCCGACGCGGAACAACAAACGATCTCGGCAGTATAGCTCGATATTGCTAGGGCGTAGTCGCCACGTTCAATGGAGTGGCAATGAAAATCGTTGATCTCAAGTCGCTGGCGTTCTCGTTTCTTTTCGCTCTGTCCGGCGGGCCTGTCTGGGCCCTGACCGCCGAGGACGTCAATCAGGCGACCATCGGCGGCCAGACGGGCAGGGTCGTCGACAGGCCCGATAGACGGGGACCCGACCCATTGGTCGTGAAGGTGCAGGCCCTGCTCGATCGACGCAATATCTCGCCGGGCGTGATCGACGGATTCGACGGCGAGAACTACCGCAAGGCGATCCTCCAGTTCCGAAGGCAGGAGCAACTCGGCGAGGGCGATGAGGTGGATGCCGCGACATGGCTCGCTCTGGGCGGCGATTCGGCTAGCGATATCGTGGCCGCCTATGAAACGTCGGACAAGGATGCGTCATACGATTTTTCCGACGCGATTCCGCGCGATTATGCCAAGCAGGCCGCCAGGAAGAGGCTGTCCTATACGACAGCGGAGGAGATGTTCTCCGAGCGGTTCCATATGGGTGAAAAGCTTCTCGCCGCCCTCAATCCAAACGCGGATTACAGCAAGGCCGGAGCGTCGATACTGGTCGTCGCAAGCAGGCGCAAAATGCCGGAAGACGTCGTGCAACGGATCGACGCCAACAAAAGCACGGGGATGCTCATCGTCTTCGGTGCGGGCGACAAAATACTTGCAAGTTATCCGGCGACCATCGGAAGCACCACGACTCCCTCGCCCGAGGGCTCCTACACGGTCGAGCGCATCGCGAGGAACCCGACCTATCACTATGATCCGGAGAAGAACTTTCAGCAGGGAAGCAACACGGAAAAACTCGTGCTGCCGGCCGGCCCGAACAATCCCGTTGGCACCGTCTGGATCGCCCTGTCGAAACCGACCTTCGGCATTCACGGAACGCCGGAGCCGTCTCTGGTCAGCAAGACGTCGTCGCACGGCTGTATCCGGCTGACGAACTGGGATGCAGAAGAGCTTGCGGGCATGGTCAAACCGGGCGTGCCTGTGCGGTTTGTCGAATAGCCTGCGCCGCGCGCTGCACCAGCGCGAGATCGGCCGGATCGCAGGACTGATCTCGCTGCGCGGTCAAGCCCGGGCGCAGCGGTTCACAAAACCTCGCGCACCCTCACCAGCGTCGCGTCCATGTGCCGGCCGATCACCTCGGTCAGCGCGGCCGCGTCTCGCTTCAGCAGGGCCGCCATCATCTCCTCGTGCTCGGCCACCGCGCCGGCCCATTTCGTCGGGCCCTCGTTGCCAACGAAGCGCAGGCGCTTGATGCGGGCCTGCAGTGTCTCGTGCATCTCCATCAGCACGGTGTTGGCGGAGGCGGCGACGATGGCTGAGTGGATCGCCTGGTTGAGCTTGAAATACTCCAGCCGCTCGCGGGTGGCGTAGAGCGCCATCATCCGCCTGTGCAGGTCGTCGATGGCGGCGATGGTGGCGTCGCTGGCCTGCTCGCAGGCCATGCGCCCGCCGAGCTGCTCCAGCGTCTTCAACACCTCGAGGATCTGGTAGAGGTCGTGCGCACTGAACCGGCGCACTACCGCGCCCTTGGCCGGCAGAATTTCGACGAGCCCCTCGCTGGCCAGCGTCTTGATCGCCTCGCGCAGCGGCGTGCGCGAGACGCCGAGTTGCGCG
>JBKJSB010000010.1:0-10779 GCA_046593015.1 Allobosea sp. | reverse complement strand
TTGGGGTTGGCCACGATGCCCTTGGGCAGGTGGTCGAGGGCGTAGGGGTTGACCTCGGCCACCACCAACGGGACGTCGGGGTGCATGCGCCAGGCCGAGGAGTTGTCGATGACGACGCAGCCCTTCGCGCCGATCTTCGGCGACCATTCCTTCGAGACCTCGCCGCCGGCCGACATCAGGCAGATATCGGTGTCGGAAAAGTCGTAATGCTCCAGCGCCTTGCACTTCAGCGTCCTGTCGCCGAAGGAGACTTCCGTGCCGATCGAACGCGAGGAGGCCAGCGCCACGACCTCCGAGACCGGAAAGGCGCGCTCGGCCAGGATGTCGAGTAATTCGCGGCCCACATTGCCCGTGGCGCCGACGACAGCGACCTTGAAGCTCATTGTCTTGATCCTTTTGGAAAAGTCTTGTCAGGCCTGTCTCCCGGAGCGCCGGCCGCCTGCATGCTCGCGGCGGGGTCCGGCTTCATGTCCCCGCCGGGGGGAGATGACCCGGAGACGAGGCGACGCGTCAGAACGGACGAAGGGCTGCGCCCGTCGTCGTTTTGGTCGTGCGTTTCGTCGTCGAACGGAGGGTCAAGAGGGCCGGTTCCGCAAGGCTGGGGAAGCAGAGCTTCGATAAGCGCTCTCAGAACACGCTAAAGGCTGAAAAGTCAATTGCCGCGCCGTCGCGATGGCGGCTTTCCGATCCGTTAACCGCGCCTGCTTACCCGCCATTCACGCTGATCGCAGATCGCCCACCGGCAGTAACGCGGCTGTGAGGACCGCAGCCCGATCCTGCCTCTCGGGTGAGGTCCGCCGCGCAACCGTCAGGGTCTGCGTCGGCCAGTCGGGTTGGCGTCGTGCTGGGTCAGTTGTCTTCGATCATTCCCAACGGCCTGCGCAGGCGGGCCAGTCAGTGGTCCTTGCCGTCATGGGCCGCGCTGCAGCGGACAGCCCTGCCCGGCCTGCAGCCTAGGCCTGCCAACGACGCGGCGTCGGCTCCGGCGCGGTCGAAGCTGGCCATGACGGCCAGCGGGCTGATCGCCTTCGCCGACGCCGTCGAGGCCGGAATCCGGTTTCTCATGCGCCTGTCGCGCCCGGTCATCCGCCGTCGCGGCCTCGGGCTCACCGGCGGCCTGCTCTGGCGCGGGCTCGCCGCCGTCACCGGAATCGGCATGGCCACCGCCTTGGTCAGCGGTCTGTCGGCGACGACCGAACAGCCGAGCCTGTCCAGCCTGACGCTGGCGCAGCCTCAGGCGCAGGATGGCCGCGCCGTGCGCGACGTCCGCCAGGATCCGCGCGGCTTCAGGGTCGCCAGCGAAGACTGGGTCAGGATCGCCCGGCCGATCGCGATGTTCGGGCTGGAATCGCCCGAACTCGACCGCCAGACGCCGGCCTATGAATCGCGCCGCACGCAGGACGGCGCGCGCCGCGAGGATACGCTGGTCTATGGCGTCTTCGCCGAGCCGCGCGCGCATCTCCTGCTGCGCCTGTCGCTCGACCAGAACCAGGACCAGCTCTCGCAGCCCTTCGTCATCGCCATGGTGCGCGACGCCGCCGCACGCGGCATGTCGGTCCAGCGCAGCGGCGTGGCCGTTCCGCTGCAGAGCCGCTTCGGCCGCGTCGAGACCGCCGACGTGACGCTGAGCGACGGCGAGACCAGCCGGGCCTGCATCGCCTTCCGCCGCGAGGCCGGCGACCTGCCGCTGGGCCTCGGCGGCTGGTGGTGCGGGGGGCAGAGCCGTCCGGCCGACCGGCAGCAGCTCGCCTGCATGCTCGACCGTCTCGATCTGCTCTCGGCCGCCGACGACAGGGCGCTGCGAGCCGCCTTCGCGCGCACCGAACTGGCGCGCCAGCCGGCCTGCGTCCCGCCCCGGCTCTCGGCCTCCGGCCGCAAGGCCTCCTGGCTCGATGCCGATGGTCAGGCGCCGGTGCTGAAGACCGCAGCGAAGCGCTGACCCACGAAACAGGCAGATACTCACTTTACCGTGCATTGCCTCTGGCGGGTTCGAACAAAACCGTTAACTACGGCGTAGTAGATTGCGCCATCGCCGCTCGCGTTTTTCGCCAACCTGTTCCTTCGCCAAGCCGTTCCTCAGGAGACCTCGTCATGCGTTCGTTCCCGCGTTTCGCCGCCGGCCTCGGCCTTTCGCTCGTGGCGCTGACCGTGGCGACCTCGATCGCGGAGGCGCAGAGCCGCCGTGGCCCGCTGCGCGTCACCGTGCAGAAGCGCAGCTATTTCGACGCCGGCAACGTCGTCGCCGTCGGCTCGATGGACAGCTACGCCCGCCAGCACATGACCAGCGCCTCGCCGATCTACAGCAACACGGCCTCCTGGTACGGCGAAGGCACCCTGCCCTCGGCCATCGGCTCCGGCGCCAACCCCTTCGCCAACACGTTTTCGACCCCGCGCTTCTGAGTCATCCCGTGCGCGCCGCAGCGTGCAACGCTGCTGCGCAGACACGGGACCGCGACGAAAAGGGCCACTTTCCGAGAATGGTCCCGTTTCTGCGTCGCGGCACTATGTGCCGCAACGCGCACGGGATGACGCTCAGGGCAGCGCCTTGAGATAACGCACCGGCCGCCCCGGCCCTGCCGCTTGCGCCGCATGCACGATCGCGTTCGCGTCGATGCCGAAATGGCGGTAGAGGTCGGCCACAGTGCCGGTCTGGCCGAAATGCTCGACGCCGAGCGCCTTTTGCTTCTGGCCATGCACGCTGCCGAGCCAGGCGAGCGTCGCCGGGTGCCCGTCCAGCACCGAGACGATGCCGCAATCGCGCGCGAGTGAGCCGAGCAGCCGCTCGACATGGCTGGTCGCAGCGAGATTGCCGCGCTGGCGCGCCCGCTCGGCCGCCTGCCAGCCGGCGTTGAGCCGGTCGGCCGAGGTGATCGCCAGCAGCCCGACATCGCGCCGGTCTTCGGCCAGCAGCCCGACCGCCTTGATCGCTTCGGCCGCGACCGCGCCGGTATAGGCGACGACGACCGAGGCGTTGGGGCCGGGCTTCCGCAGCCAATAGGCCCCGTCGATGATCTCGCGCTCCAGATCCGGCGTCATCGTCCGCTGCGGCTGTTCGAGCTGCAGCGTCGAGAGCCTGAGATAGACCGAGCCGCCGGTCTCGTCGCGCAGCCAGGTCTTCTCACCGGAACCGCGCTCGTCGGGATCGCCATCGCCGTCCTTCTGCAGATAGTCGAAGGACCAGCGCATCATCACCGCAAGCTCGTCGACGAAGGCCGGCTCGAAGGCGCACAGGCCATCCTGCGACATCCCGATCAGCGGCGTCGCGATCGACTGATGCGCGCCGCCTTCGGGCGCGAGCGTGACGCCCGACGGCGTCGCGACCACCATGAAGCGGGCGTCCTGGTAGCAGGCATAGTTCAGCGCATCGAGCCCCCGCGAGATGAACGGGTCGTAGAGCGTGCCGATCGGGATCAGCCGCTCGCCGAAGATGGAATGCGACAGGCCGAGCGCCGACAGGTTGATGAACAGGTTCATCTCGGCGATGCCGAGCTCGATATGCTGACCTTTTGGCGAGAACTCCCATTTCTGCATCGAGGGAATGCGCTCGTCCTTGAAGGTGTCGGCCATCGAGGCTTTTGCGAACAGCCCGCGCCGGTTGACCCAAGGGCCGAGATTGGTCGAGACGGTGACGTCGGGCGCCGTGGTGACGATGCGGTCGGCCAGCGGGCCGCCGCGCTTGGCGAGATCGTCCAGCACTTTTCCGAAGCCCATCTGCGTGGACATCACTGGCTGGATGCCGGCCTCGAGTTTGTCTGGAACCGGCAGCTTGGGCGCACGCCTGCGGCGGCGGCCCTCGGCGAAGAACGGCACGGCCTTCAGAAAGTCCCCGATCTCGCTCTCGGGCAGCGACAGACCCTCGAACAGCTCCCATTCATGGCCGGGCCGGACACCATTGGCGCTCTGGAAGCCCGCCATCTGCTCCTTCGTCATCAGCCCGGCATGGTTGTCCTTGTGCCCGGCCAGAGGCAGGCCGAAGCCCTTGACGGTATAGGCGAGGAAGCAGACGGGGCGATCGTGGTCGATCGCCTCGAAGGCCTCCAGGATCGAGGGCAGGTCGTGCCCGCCGAGATTGCACATCAGCTTCGAGAGCTCGGCGTCGGAGCGGGCCTCGATCAGCTTCGTGACCGGGCCCTGATCGCCGAGATCGTCCATCAGGCGCTTGCGCCAGGCCGCGCCGCCCTGAAAGGTCAGCGCCGAATAGAGCTGGTTCGGGCAGGAATCGATCCAGGCCTTCAGCCGCTCGCCGCCCTTTTCCCGGAACGCCGCCTGCTGCAGCGAGCCGTATTTCAGCGTGACGACCTCCCAGCCGAAATTCTTGAACATCTGCTCGAAGCGGTCGTAGAGCCCCTCGCGGATGACGGCGTCGAGCGACTGGCGATTATAGTCGATCACCCACCAGGTGTTGCGCAGGCCGTGCTTCCAGCCCTCCATCAGGGCCTCGAAAATGTTGCCCTCGTCGAGCTCGGCGTCGCCGATCAGCGAGACCATGCGGCCTTCGGGACGGTCCATGCCCCAGCCATGGCCGCGCAGATAATCCTGCGTCAGCGACGAGAACAGCGTCTGCGCGACGCCCAAGCCCACGGAGCCGGTTGAGAAATCGACGTCGTCGATGTCCTTGGTGCGCGAGGGATAGCTCTGCGCGCCCTTGTAGCCCCGGAAACTCTCGAGCTTCTCACGGGTCTGCAGCCCCATCAGATAGTTGATCGCGTGGAAAACCGGCGAGGCGTGCGGCTTCACCGCGACCCGGTCCTGGGGTTTGAGCGCCGCCATATAGAGCGCGGTCATGATGGTGCAGAGCGAGGCCGACGAGGCCTGGTGCCCGCCGACCTTCATGCCGTCGTCGCTCGCGCGCAGATGGTTGGCGTTGTGGATCGTCCAGGAGGCGAGCCAGAGAATCTTCTTCTCGAGTTCAGCGAGAAAGGGCAGGCGGGGGTCTGACATCGAGGCGCTCCGGCGAGAGCGGCGATCATGCATGGTTTGCGCGGCGTTGGCAGCCAAACTCACGACGCCTGACTTTCAACATTGGCGGTTTCCACTAATCTGGCAGCCGAAAGCGAGCGAACATGCCAGTCTACAAACTCGACGAGATCGACCGGCGCATTCTGCAGGCGCTGCAGTCCGATGGCCGGATCAGCAACCAGGATCTCGCCGACAGGGTGGGCCTCTCGCCCAGCCCCTGTGCCCGGCGGGTCCGGCTGCTGGAGGAGGCCGGCGTGATCAAGGGCTATGTTGCGGTGATCGACCAGGACAGGATCGGCCTTCCCGTCAGCGTCTTCGCCTCGATCAAGCTGGAGCGCCAGCGCGAGGAGGAACTGGACCGTTTCGCGGCGGCCGTGATGCGCTGGCCCGAGGTCGCGGACTGCCATCTGATGACAGGCCCGCGCGACTACCTGCTGCGCATCATCGTCAGCGATCTTGCCGCCTATGAGCGCTTCCTGAAGGACAAGCTGACGCGGCTCGACAATGTCGCCTCGATCGAGTCGAGTTTCGCGCTCGGGCAGGTTAAGCGCTCGCTCTCGGTGCCCGTGGAGGGCGGGCGGAGTTGATGCAAGAGGCGATCGGAATACTGCTCGCCGGCGACGCCACCATCCAGAGCTAGGCCATAAGCCGAAGGCTTTGACCGGATCCTTTTCACGATTTCGACAGAACGCGATGCTCGGAACACGAGCGAAATCGAGATCAACGGACGACATACAACTGACAGTATGTGACCAGCGTGATATGTGACCATATCAAATCTGGCAAACATTGCATCAGCACAGTTTATAGACTGACGATGTACGATCAATATCAAGAGTAACCTGCTAGGCATACCGCGATCAAACGGGGACAGATCGTCAGGCATGCCGGGGGGCGCGGGAGATATTGGCAGGGCTTCGATCGACCGCGCAGCGTGCTGCGCGCCGCGCTCCTGTCCGCAGGGACAGGCCTGTTGGTCCTGATCGGCGCAGGCGCCCCCTGGGCGGCGGGCGTCATCACCGTCATCGTTGCCATCGCCGTCAGACACCGCTTCCCGGCAGGAACGCCACCCGTCCATCGCCGCCACAATGTGGGAGGGAGGAGCCAGTGTCTGCTCGGGGACACCGGTTCGGCTTGATGTCGATCAGCGGCGTGCCGTCGAGGCAGTCCAGCCCGCGCACCAGCAACACGCCGTCCTCGACGCCGAGAAGCGCGACGCGCGACAGCGCGACCGGGTTCGGCCGCACCGGCGAGCGCAGGGCGAAGGTGCCGAGCGGCTGTCCGCCGCGCGGCGTCTGGGTCAGCAGGTCGCGACGCGCCTGATGCATCCAGTAGAGCAGGTCGAGCATCGGGAATGTTTCGATCCCGGCCAGCGCCGGACGCCAATGCGGGTCGAGTTCGACGCGGCAGACCGGACCTCCCTCCGTGTCTCCCTGGCGCGGGCAGTCTTCGTGGGTCAGGAACGGCGTGCGCAAGCGGCCGATGAAGACCAGATGCGCGTCCTGCCGCTCCGGCAGGGGCGCGGAGGTCTCGCCGGGGCGCGTCGCCTGCCAGTCCATCGTCGCGATGTCTCCATGCCTCAGGGCGCAGCGAAACCGTGCCGGCCCAGGATCGCCTGCCCGGCCGGGCTGGCGATGAACATGGCGAGCCGCCCGGCATTTGGCGAGGCCCCGTTGACCAGCGTCAGCCCGTAATCCGCGCCGACGACGAGCGCGGACGGCAGGGCGACCTGCTTCAGCGCCGGCTCCTCGGCCGCGATCGGCCCGGCATTGGTGCAGTAGGCGAGGAAGATATCGGCCTGCCCGCTCGCCAGCACATGGCCGTAGAGGTTGCGCCCTTCGGGCCCGCGCGGGCTGGTCGGTCCGCCGGTCAGCTGCAGCGCCTTGGCCTCGAGCGCGGCTTTGGCGCCGGGCTGCAGCGCCTCGGCTTTGGCGAAGAGCTGCCAGGCATAGTCGCCCGACGGATCGGCCTTCGGCGTCGAGGTGCCGAGCCTGATTGCAGGATCGAGCATGCGCGCCAGCAGCGTCCCGGTCGTCGCCGCGACCTCCGGCCGGGTGAAGGCGCACAGCGCATTGCGGGCGAAGCTCGTCACCGGCCCGGAGCGGCCGGCATTGGCCAGAGCTTCGGGATTGCCGCGATCGGCGGAGGCGAAGACCTCCGCCGGCTCGCCGGTCTCGATCCGCTCGCGCAGCAGGCCGGACGCGCCGAAGATCGCGCGCACCGGCAGGCCCGTCTCGGCGCTGAAGGCCTTAGTGACCTCGGTCAGCGCCGCGCGCAGGCTGCCGGCCGCATGCAGCAGCACTGGCTGCTGCGCGGACGCTGCCGAAAGCGAGGCCATCAGCAGGATGGCCCCGGCGACGACGTGCTTGCGTATGCGGTCACGCGCCCGCCTGCGTCGCGTTGGGGAAGAAGAGCTGCAGGCCGTCGATCTTGTAGTCGGCGATCGCCTTCTGGCCCTCGGGCCCGGTCAGCCAGGTCACGAAGGCCTGACCGTCATTGATCTTCACATGCGGGTGCCTGGCCGGGTTCACCGCCATGACGCCGTACTGGTTGAACAGGCGGCGGTCGCCCTCGACCGCGATGCCGAGGTCGCTGCGGTTCTTGAACGAGATCCAGGTGCCGCGATCGGCGAGCGCATAGGCGGCCATGCCGCCGGCCGTGTTGAGCGCAGCGCCCATGCCCTGGCCGATTTCGCGATACCACGAGCCCTTCTTGGCATCGAGATCGACGCCCGCAATCTTCCAGAGGTTGAGTTCCGCCGCATGCGTGCCCGACTTGTCGCCGCGCGAGACGAAGGCGGCGCCCTTCTCCTGGATCTTGACCAGAGCGGCCGCGATGTCCTTCGTTCCGGCGATTCCGGCCGGATCGCTCTTGGGGCCGATCAGCACGAAGTCGTTGTACATCACGGGCTTGCGCTCGCGCCCGAAGCCGTCTGCGACGAACGTCTCCTCCTGGGATTTGGCATGGACGAAAACCACGTCGGCGTCGCCGCGACGGCCGGTGTCGAGCGCCTGCCCTGTGCCCTGCGAGACGACGCGGACCTCGATACCGGTCTTGCCCTTGAACAGCGGCAGGATATGGCCGAACAGGCCCGAATCCTGCGTCGATGTGGTCGAGGACACGGTGATGAAGCGCGTGCCGGCCGTGGTGGGCGCGATCGCGGTCGGCGGCGTCGCCGTGGTCGTCTGGGCGAAAGTGGAGCTGGCAAAGGCCGCGGCAAGGCCGGCCGTCAGCAGAAGGCGCCTGGTCAGAATCATGGCGTTCTCCCTGGGTTTGGTTTTATCGACAGACATTGCGGCGTCGTCCCGGGCGGAGCGAAGCGCAGGCCCGGGACCCATTCCGGAACAGAGCCGGCAAAGGTTCAGGAATGGGTCCCGGGTCTCCCTTCGGTCGCCCGGGACGACGGCGCTTTGTGGGTTCGTGCGCCATCACCAGATCAGCTCTCCGGCGAGAAAGGCGCGCGCCTCGGCTGATGCCGGGCCGGCGAAGAAGGTTTTGGCGTCGGCATCCTCGACCAGCCGGCCGCGGTGCAGGAACAAGACCCGGTCGGCGAGGCGCTTGGCCTGGCCGAGATCATGGGTCGACATCATCACGGTGATGCCCTCCGCGACGAGGCCCGCCAGCAGTTCCTCGATCTGGCGCGTCGCGGCGGGGTCGAGCTGCGAGGTCGGCTCGTCGAGGAAGAGCAGTTCGGGCCTCAAGCTCCAGGCGCGGGCGATGGCGAGCCGCTGCTGCTCGCCGCCCGACAACAGCCGCGCCGGCTGGTCGGCATGGCGGCCGAGCCCGAAGCGCGCCAGCGCCTCCTCCGTGCGCTGGCCGCGCTCGCCGCGCGCGATCCCGGCGGCGGCCAGCGCGTGCGCGACATTGGCGGCGACCGAACGGCGCAGCATGATCGGCTTCTGGAAGACCATGGCGTGGCGCTTCGCGCTTCCGCTCTCGGCCGCCCAGCGGATCGCCCCGGCGCTCGGCGTCAGCAACCCATGGCAGAGCCGCAGCGTCAGCGATTTTCCGGCGCCGTTGGGGCCGAGCAGCACGGTCAGACCGCCGGCCGGTACGGTGAAGCGCGCGCCATCGACAAGACGCCGCCCGCCGGCATCGAAGCAGGCGTCGTCGATCGTCAGCGGCAGGATCGAGGTCACATCACGCATCGCGCTCACCTGTTTGGCGCTCATCCGGCATAGCGCGCCCCGATCCGGCTCGCGCCGAAGGCGACCGCGTTGATCGCGAGCGTCAGCGTGATCAGGACGAGGCCGAGCCCCAGCGCCAGGGCCAGATCGCCCTTGGAGGTCTCCAGCGTGATCGTCGTCGTCATGGTGCGGGTGTAGCCGGCGATGTTGCCGCCGACGATCAGCACCGCGCCGACCTCGGCGCTGGCCCGGCCGAAGCCCGCGAGCAGCGCGGTCGCCAGCGCGAAGCGGCCGTCGAACAGCAGTGTCGGGATGGCGCGCATGCCCTCCAACCCGACCGAGCGGAGATGGTCGCGATACTCGCCCCAGAGATCTTCCACGGTCTGCCGCGTCAGCGCGATCACGATCGGCAACACCAGCAGCACCTGCGCCACGATCATCGCGGTCGGCGTGAACAGCAGGCCGAGCGCGCCCAGCGGCCCCGAGCGCGACAGCATCAGGAAGACGATCAGCCCCGCCACCACCGGAGGCAGGCCGATCAGCGCATTGAGGATGACGATGACCACCGAACGCCCGCGAAACCGCGCCAGCGCCAGCGCCGCGCCCAGCGGCAGGCCGATCACTGCTGCGATCAGCACGGCCGTCAGCGTCACCCGCAGCGACAGCCAGACGATCGCCAGGAAGGCGGGATCGAGCCCCACCACCAGCGCGAAGGCCGCCTGAAAGATCGCCGTGAGATCCACGATTTGCCCTGCTGCCGCTGCCTGCATCCTGCAAACACTTGCGATTGCTACAGTTCAATGCGACCAAATGCCAATCATGGAATAGAAACAGTCAGGCGCAGGCTGATGCAGGGCCAAATCTATCTGACCACCGAGGAAGCGGCCGCTTATCTGCGGCTCAAGGACCGCAAGCTCTACGATCTGGTGGCCAAGGACGCCGTGCCCTGCACCAAGGTCAGCGGCAAATGGCTGTTTCCGCGCGTGGCGCTGGACCGCTGGCTGGAGGCCGGACTTGCGTGGCCGGAAGGCCTGAGGCCGGCGAGCCCGCCGCCGATCATCGGCGGCAGCCAGGATTCGCTGCTGGAGGTCGCCGTGCGCGATTCAGGCTGCGGCCTGGCGCTTCTGGCCGAGGGGTCGCAGGCCGGGCTCGACCGGCTGCTGCGGGGCGAGGTCGCGATCGCGGCGATCCATCTCCATGCCACGCCCGACGACGACGCGGCCAATCTCGTCGCCGTCGGGGCGCAGGCTTCCTTGCACGATGCGGTCGTGATCGGCTTCGCCCGGCGCGAACAGGGGCTGCTGGTCGCGCCGGGCAATCCGCTGGGCCTGACCGGCGTCGCGTCGGCGGTCGAACGCCGCGCCCGCTTCGCCCGCCGCCAGCAGGGCGCGGGCGCGCAATTGCTGCTGGCGAGCCTGCTCGAACGCGAGGCCGTGCCGCTCGCGGCGATGATCGTGGCCGAGGGCGTCTGCGCCACGGGGCAGGATCTGGCGCTGGCGGTGCGCACCGGCCGGGCCGATTGCGGCATCGCCTCGCGCGCCATCGCGACCGCCTTCGGGCTCGAATTCCTGCCGCTGGTCTGGGAGCATGTCGATCTGGCGATGCGGCGGCGCAGCTATTTCGAGCCGGCCACGCAGGCGCTGCTCGGCTGGATGCGCGGCCCGCAGATGGCGGCGCGGGCGCGGGAACTGGG
>JBKJSB010000003.1:0-7967 GCA_046593015.1 Allobosea sp. | reverse complement strand
ACCTTCGGCATCGATGTCGGCATGGTCCGTGAGATCAAGGGCTGGCAGGCGACGACGCCGCTGCCACATGCGGCTCCGCATGTTCGCGGCGTGCTCAACCTGCGCGGCGTGATCCTGGCGGTCTATGACCTGCGCACCTCGATCGGGCTTGGGGCCACCGAGGCTACGGCGACCCATGTCATCGTCGTGGTCGACATCGAGGACAAGGTCGCCGGCCTGCTGGTCGATTCGGTGTCGGACATTGTCGACGTACCGGTCAGCGCCGTTCGTCCGGCGCCGGACCTGGAGCGCGACGAGCATGGCCTGATCGAAGGCCTCGTCCTGCTCGACACCGACATCGTCGCCCTGCTCGACCTCGGCGCGGTGATCCGCGACGGCGGCGTCGATCCGGCGGCCATGGCCAAGACGGCACGCGCGAACTGAAGGCTGCCGCGGGGCACGTCGCCCCTCGGCCAGCGTCAGGATCATTTCGCGCGAAGAAAGAAACGCCAACGACATGCGCAGCCAGGGTCCATTCGCCAGATTGTCTGTCAGGCTGCCGCTGATGTTCACGGGCGCGGCTCTGGCGGCGGGCGGGACCGTGGCCGCGGTCGCCTATGGCGTGGCCTCGAGCCGGCTCGGCGGACTCGTGGCGCAAGGCAAGCTCAACGCAGCGGAGGCCGACGCGCTGCTCGGCTCCGCCCTGCCGCAGATGCTGGCCGTGGGCGCGGGCGCGCTTGGCGCCATTGCAGCGATCGGCTGGTTCGCGGCGCGGTCGATCCACAAACCCGTCGGCGCGATGCGCGATGCGGTCGGGCGTCTCGCCCAGGGCGAGCATTGCGATATTCCGGGTCTGACGCGTGGCGACGAGATCGGTGATCTCGCGCGAGCCCTCAAGAGCGTCCACGAGACCGGGGTCGAGGCCGCCCGGATTCGCGCCGCGCTCGACGATTGCCGGACCAATGTCATGGTCTGCGACGCGCAGGATCGGGTCGTCTACGTCAACAAATCGCTGCTGAAGTTCTTCGCAGACGCGCAGGACGATTTCCGCCTCGCCTTTCCGGGCTGCTCGGCCAAGGACATGCTGGGAAAGGTGATCGACGCCGTCCAGCGCGAGCCTGCCGCCGCCGGCGGCGAGGCGCGTTCCGTACGCTTCGCGCTTGGCCGCCGCACCGTCTCCCTGACGCTGTGCCCGGTTCAGGGCCGCGCTGGCGAGCGGCTCGGCATGGCGGTCGAATGGCTCGAACTGACCGATGAACTCGCTGCCGCAGCCGAGGTCGCCGCCCTGGTGAGTGCGGCCGTCGAGGGCGATTTCTCGGCTCGCGTGCCGCTCGCCGGCAAGCCCGAGGCATTGGCCGCGATCGCCGACGGCATGAACCGCATCAACGGGCTGGTCGAGCAGGCGCTCGGCGAATTCGCCGGCGCGCTCGGCGGGCTCAGCGAAGGCGATCTGACGCGACGCATGCAGGGCGATTATCGCGGGCTCTTCGCCGAGCTGAAACAGAGCCTCAACGCCACGCTGAGCCATCTCGGCGAAACCGTCACGACCATCCAGTCGAGCGCCGGCAATGTCGCGCGCGCCGCCGGCGAGATCAGCCAGGGCGCGGGCGATCTCGCCGCGCGCACCGAGGAAACCGCGACCAATCTCGAAGAGACCGCCGCCACGACCGAACAACTCGCAGCCTCGGTCAAGCACAGCGCCGCCCGCTCGCGCGAGGCGACCGAACTCGCCGGCGAGGCGATGGGCGTGGCGACCGAAGGTCAGGCGGTCGTGGTCCAGGCCGTTGGCGCGATCGAGCGGATCGAGACCTCGTCAGGCCGGATTTCCGAGATCGTCGGCGTCATCGACGAGATCGCCTTCCAGACCAATCTGCTGGCGCTGAACGCGGCGGTGGAAGCCGCCCGCGCCGGCGACGCCGGCAAGGGCTTCGCTGTCGTCGCCTCCGAAGTGCGCTTGCTTGCGCAGCGCTCCGGCCAGGCGGCCAAGGACATCAAGGGGCTGATCGTCACCTCGAACGAACAGGTCGGCGAGGGCGTCCGTTTCGTGCGCTCGACCGGGGCCGCGCTGGAGCGGATCGTGGCTGCGGCCGGCAAGGTCTCTGCCACCGTCGCCGAGATCTCGTCGGCTGCGGCCGAGCAGGCCCATGGCATCGAGGAGATGAGCCAGACCGTCGCCCATATGGACGAGACGACGCAGCAGAACTCGGCGCTGGCCGAACAAAGCGCGACATCCGCCACCGAACTGACGGACGAGATCGCGCGCCTGCGCTCGCTCGTCGCCTTCTTCCGGACCGATGCCGCCGGCCCGAGCCTGACGATGATGGCGCCGGATCGGCTGCAGCGCCTCGCCGAGACTGTTCTCAGCGACAAGACCCGTCTCAGCGACAAGACCCGTCTTTCCGACAAGACCCGCGCTGCCGCCGCCGCGCCCGCGCCGCGCCGGCCACAACCCATTCTCAACGAGCCGGCTGCAAGCCGGTCCAGTCTGCGTCGCCGCGCTGCTGGCGGCGGTCGTGCCGATGACTGGGCGGAGTTCTGATCGCGATGTCCAGGTCCAACGCCATGCAAGCCCCCCAGCCCGGCCTCGCCGACGCGACGCTGTCGCGCGACGATATGGGCTTCATCGCCAAGCTGGTCTACGAGCAGGCCGGCATCGTCATTCGCGAGCACAAGGAAGCGATGACGCGCGGAAGGCTGGCGCGCCGCGTCAAGGCGCTGGGCCTGAACTCGGTCGCCGAATACTGCGCCTATCTGAAGTCGCCCGGCGCGGCCGACGAAATCCCCGAGCTGATCAACGCCGTCACCACCAACCACACGGCGTTCTTCCGCGAGCGGCACCATTTCGACCATCTGCGCAAGGATGTGCTGCCGAAGCTGATCAGTGAGCGCAGCGGCCGTCGCGGGCGCATCCGGATCTGGTCCTCGGCCTCGTCCTCGGGGGAGGAGCCCTACAGCATCGCAGCGATCGCGCGCGACGTGCTGGGCTCGCGCAACGACGTCGATCTCAAGATTCTCGCCACCGACATCGACACCGACATCCTCGACCGGGCCGATGCCGGGATCTACGCAACCGACCTGTTCGAGCGGCTGCCGCCGGATGTGAAGCCTCTGCTGAAGCTCGACGGCGCGGCCAAGAGTGGCGAGGTCCGGATCAGCGACGAACTGCGCCGGCTCCTGACCTTCAAGCGCCTGAACCTGATCGAGAAATGGCCGATGGGCGGCCCGTTCGACGTGATCTTCTGCCGCAACGTCTTCATCTATTTCGACACCCAGACCAAGGCCTCGATCCTCGACCGGTTCGTCACGCTGCTGGCGCCGGGCGGCTTCCTCTATCTCGGCCATTCGGAATCGCTCCCGCAACCGCACGCGCAACTCCGGTTGATCGGCCGCACCATCTACGAGAGAATCCCATGAGTCTCGCCCGGTCCTCTCGCCGCTATTTCGACCCGCGCTTCGAGGCGACGATCATCACCGTCGCGCCGGGCGAGCACGAGATCACGTCTGCCAAGGACGAGATCGTCGCGACAGTGCTCGGCTCCTGCATCTCGGTGTGCATGCGCGATCCGACCGCCGGAGTCGGCGGGCTGAACCATTTCCTGCTGCCCAAGAACAATGGCGGCTCCGACGCCAATGCCGGCGAGCGCTATGGCGACACCGCCATGGAGGTCCTGATCAACGGCCTGCTGAAGCGCGGGGCGCGGCGCGGCAATCTCGAAGCCAAGGTCTTCGGCGGCGCGCGCGTCCTGTCGGGCGCGACCATGCTCGCCATCGGCGACGGCAACATCGCCTTCGTCAACGAGTTCCTGAAGGTCGAGGGCATCCCGGTCGTGTCCAAGGATGTCGGCGGCACCCGCTCGCGGCGCATCCACTACCAACCCTCGACCGGGCGCGCCTGGGTCCAGCATGTCCAGTCGACCTCGCGCGATCCCGAGCACGAGCAGGAAATCGCCTATCTCAACCGGCTCAAGACCCAGCCCGTGGCCTGTGACGTGGAGATCTGGTGATGAGCATGCCGACCTCCTCGACCGCACCCGTCAAAGTCCTCGTCGTCGACGATTCCCTGCTGATGCAGAAATTGATGACGCAGATCATCAACAGCGCGCCCGGCTTCCAGGTCATCGGCGTCGCGGGCAGCGCCGAGGAGGGCTGGGACGCCATCCAGGCGCTGCGGCCCGACATCCTGACGCTCGATCTCGAACTGCCCGGCCGGCACGGCCTCAAGCTACTGGCGCGCGTGCTCAAGCAGGACCCGCTGCCGGTGCTGATCGTGTCCGCCTTCGGCGGGCCGGGCGCCGACAACACCATCCAGGCGCTGGAACTCGGCGCGATCGACTTCATCGAGAAACCGGACGGCTCGACGCATACGCTCGACGGCTTCATGAAGCACCTTGTGGCCGCGCTGGGGCGCGCCTCGTCGAGCCGGCGCATGTTCGCCGCCGCGCGCGAGAACGCGCCATCGCGCCCGATGCCCGTACGGGAGCCGGCGCGCAGCACGGGCCGCGCCTCGCTGATCGCGATCGGCGCGTCCACCGGCGGCGTGCCGGCGGTGCAGGTCGTGATGCGCGACCTCGCGCATCACCGGATCCCGATCGTCGTCGTCCAGCACATGCCGCCGGGCTATACGGCCAAATTCGCCGCCAGGCTCGCGACCGCCACAGGGCTCGACGTCAAGGAGGCCGCCGATGGCGACAGGCTCAAGCCCGGCATGGGCGTGGTCGCGCCGGGGGGGCCGCGCCATCTCGAAATCGAAGAGCGGCGCGGCGAATTCATCTGCAATCTCAGGGAAGGGCCGCTGGTCAGCGGCCATAGCCCGTCTGTCGATGTGATGTTCCATTCGGTGGCGCGCAGCCTCGGCAGCCATGCCATTGGCATTCTTTTGACGGGAATGGGACGCGATGGCGCTGACGGTTTGTTAGCCATGCGCAAAGCCGGCGCAGAGACGTTAATCCAAAGTGGGGAAACCTGTGTGGTAAACGGGATGCCGAAAGCGGCGTTCGAGATCGGGGCGGCCGACCGGGTCGTAGCGCTCGACCAGATCGGCGCAGCGGTCGGCAACCTGATCGGCGAGCGCCCCCATTTGCGCACCGCTTGAGGAGAGCGTGATGAAAGCGAGAAGCGACTACAGGATCCTCGTGGTCGATGATCAGAAAAGCATGCGCGGTCTCGCGACGTATTTTCTGAAGCAGATCGAGTTTCAGGACATCGACGAGGCCGAGAACGCACGCGAGGCCCTGATGAAGATGCAGGGCAAGCGTTACGACCTGCTTCTGCTCGACTGGAACATGGACGGCATGAGCGGCATCGACCTGCTGCGCGCCATCCGTTCCGTGCCGGAGCTGAACCAGATCAAGATCATCATGGCCACCTCGGAGCGCTCGGTCGACAAGATGGACGAGGCGACGACCAACGGCGCCGACCATTACGTCGTGAAGCCCTATGAGCTGCGCGATCTCGAAGTGCGCGTGAAGAAGGTTCTCGCCTGCTGAGGCATGATGACAGCGCATCCGCGCGAGCGGATGCGACGTAGAACGGACAGCTTGGGGAAGCTGCCGTTCGAACAGGGGTGGCAAAATGGGGCTGGTGCGCCGCGAATTCGTCGGCCTGTTCGGAGGCGTCGTCGCCTCGCCGGCCCTGGTCAAGCCTGTGCTTGCGCAGCCGGCGTTGCCGCAAGCGATGCCAACGACTGCCGATAGCGCGCCCGCTCCAGCCGCGACGCCCGTTCCCGCAAGACCCGTCACCGCTCATGATTTCGGTTTCGACCGGCCAGGCGGCGGGCGCTCGGAGCTGTCGGCCTATGCCGGTCGTCCGATCCTGATCGTCAACACCGCGACCAATTGCGGCTTCGCCGGCCAGCTCGCCATGCTGGAGCTGCTCTGGCAGCGCTATTCGCGCCGCGGGCTCATGCTTTTGGCGACGCCGAGCAACGACTTCGGCGGACAGGAGCCGCTCGAGGGGCAGGCCATCGCCGACTCGGCTCGCGCGGCTTACGGCGCGACCTACGCCTTCACCGAGAAGGTCAGGGTGCGCGGCCCCAGTGCGCATCCGTTCTATCGCTGGGCGGCGATGCGCAAGCCAGGCGAGACGCCGAGCTGGAACTTCCACAAGTACCTGGTCGGGCGCGACGGCGACCTCGTGGGCGGCTTCCCGACCTCGGCCGATCCGATCGGCCCGCAGTTGATCCAGGCGATCGGAAAAGAACTGCAGGCGTAGCCGGGCCCGCTATCCCCGGGAGGCCATCTCAAACTCGAATGTGAGCGCGCCATGCCTCCCGCGCAGGGCGGCTGGCGCGGTTCTCGCTTGGGCGCGATGCACGCCGCCCCTTGGCGAGCGCGCGGATCGGAGCGAGATTGCGCGCCGGCTCCGCGATGCTGACGCATTTCTGCGGCAGCGCCTGCACGCGCAAATCCTTGCTCGAAGACCGTCCTGTTCGACGACCGCCCTGCCAGACCGAGGTTTGAATGTCCCGCATCCTGAATGTCGCCGCCGCCCAGCTCGGGCCGATCCAGAAATCCGAGACGCGCGAGGCCGTGATCACGCGGATGATCAGGCTGATGGACCTCGCCAAGGCCAAGGGGGCGGACCTGATCGTCTATCCGGAGCTTGCGCTGACGACGTTCTTTCCGCGCTGGCACCATGAGGACCGCGCCGATGCGGACCACTGGTTCGAGGCGACGATGCCCAACCCGGCGGTGCAGCCGCTGTTCGACCTGGCGCGCCACTACAAGATGGGCATGAGCTTCGGCTATGCCGAACTGACGCCGGAGGGCCGGCACTTCAACAGTTCCATTCTCGTCGACAAGGATGGTGCGATCGTCGGCAAGTATCGCAAGATCCATCTGCCCGGCCATGTCGAATACGATCCCGAGCGGACGCACCAGCATCTCGAGAAACGCTATTTCGAACCGGGCGATCTCGGTTTCCCGGTCTGGCGCACGATGGGCGGGCTGATCGGCATGTGCATCTGCAACGACCGCCGCTGGCCCGAGACCTATCGCGTGATGGGCCTGCAGGGCGTCGAGATGGTGGTGCTCGGCTTCAACACCCCCTCGGTCAATTCCCAGCGCAACGAGGAGGCGGCCGACCGGCGCATGTTCCATCACAAGCTCTCGCTGGCGGCGGGCGCCTACCAGAACTCGACCTGGGTCGTGGCGGTCGCGAAGGCCGGCGACGAGGACGGCCACCATTTGATGGGCGGCACGATGATCGTCAATCCCGACGGCGAGATCGTGGCGATGGTCGATGGCGAGGAGGACGGCGTCGTCGTCCATCCCTGCGATCTCGACGACACCCTGTTCGGCAAGGAAACGATCTTCGACTTCAAGCGCCATCGGCGCATCGAGCATTACGGCCTGATCACCGATCAGGTCGGTGTGGTCGAACCCGAATGAGCCAGCCCGTCGCCTTCACCGCCGCCTTCGCCGATCTCGATGCGAAGGAACGCTACAAACTGCTCTGCGCCAGCGTGACGCCGCGCCCGATCGCGCTGGTCACCTGCGTCTCGGCTGACGGCGTGGTCAACGCCGCGCCGTTCTCATTCTTCAACGTGTTCTCGGAGGACCCGGCGCTGATCGTGCTCGGCCTGCAGCACCGGCCGGGCAACCAGCCCAAGGACACCTCGCGCAATATCGCCGCTGCCGGGGCCTTCGTCGTCAATCTGGTCGACGAGGCGCTGGCCGAGGCGATGAACATCTGCGCCATCGATTTCCCGCCAGAGGTCAGCGAAATCGACGCGGCGGGCCTGTCGCTCCTGCCGGGCGTCAGCATCCCCGTGCCGCGCATCGCGGAGGCGCCGTTTGCTCTCGAATGCCTCAAGCACAGCGCGATGAGCTTCAGCCCGACGCGCGAATTGCTCATCGGCGAGGTCGTGCGAATCCATGCCCGCGAGGGCCTGGTCGATCCCCAGACAT
This sequence comes from Allobosea sp., assembly GCA_046593015.1. Classification (GTDB taxonomy): domain Bacteria; phylum Pseudomonadota; class Alphaproteobacteria; order Rhizobiales; family Beijerinckiaceae; genus Allobosea. The sequence continues at coordinate 81 of JBKJSB010000003.1, read as the reverse complement.
TGCGGGTCAGCATGGACGGCTACAAGCCGGTCGGCCGGATGTTCGGCGACGGCTATTCGCGCCAGAACGACCGCTTCGACC
>JBKJSB010000339.1:0-3059 GCA_046593015.1 Allobosea sp. | reverse complement strand
CGATCTTGCGCAGGATCTTGTCCAGATCCTCGGGCTCGGGCTTGAGGTCGCGGGCGGCGTTCCACTGGAAGCGCGCCTCGAGCTGGCGGCCGACCTTCCAGTACACGTCGCCGAGATGGTCGTTGATCACCGGGTCGGCGGGGCGCAGTTCGGTGGCGCGCTCCATCTCGCGCAGCGCCTCGTCATAGCGGCCGAGTCGGTAATAGGCCCAGCCGAGCGAATCGGTGATGTAGCCGTCGCGCGGCCGCAATTCGACGGCGCGGCGCAGCATGCCGAGCGCCTCGTCGAGCTTGAGATGCTGGTCGACCAGCGAATAGCCGAGATAGTTCAGCACCAGCGCGCGCTCGCGGCCGAGCGACTCCGGCATCAGCTCCAGCGCCTTGCGCAGATCGGCCTCGGCCTCGGGCCAGCGCTTGATGCGCTCGCGGGCGATGCCGCGGAAATAAAACAGGTCCCAGTTGGCCCGGCCGGGCGCGGCGAGCTTGCCGATGGCCTGGTCGTAGGTGTCCGACGCCTCCTGGAAGAGTTTTCGCGAGCGATAGACGTTGCCCAGCGCCGACAGCGCATCGACATCGTTGGGGCGGTCAGCGATCAGCGCCTTGAGATGCTTCACCGCCTCCTCGGAGCGGCCGAGCGTCTCCAGCGCAAGCCCGGCCTGGATTTCGGCGTTGGAGCGCAGCGGCGAGGTGGGCGGCATGCGCTCATAGACGGAGACGGCGTCCTCGGGCTGGCGGGCGCGCTCGAGGATGTCGCCCAGCGTCAGGATGGCGAGGTCGTGGACCGGGTCGAGATAGATGGCGAGCCGCAGATAGAGCAGGGCCGCGGCCTCGTCGCCCTGGCGGTTGCCGGCGCTGGCGAGCCCGTAGAGCACTTCGGCCGCGCCCTGCTGGGCGTTGCCGATCTGGCGCGGCGGCGTCTCGCGCGCGGCGACCTTGGCGAGGCCGTCGCGGATGATCGGATGGTTGGGCAGGAGCCGGTCGAAATCGCCATAGGTCGCGGCGGCGCCCTCGAAATTGCCGTTGCGGGCCTGCATGCGGGCCCAGAGATCGACGAGGCGCAGCGTCGTCTTCTCCGCGTCATAGGCGCTCTTGAGGCGCTTCTCGGCGTCGGCCTTGCGGCCGGCGACATCGAGGATCAGCCCGGCATGATAGTCGCGGAAGAGGTTGTAGGAGGCCTCGCCGCGCAGGCGGTCCAGCGCCTCCAGCGCCCGGGTGCTCTGGCCGGAGCCGGCATAGGACCAGGACGAGAGCAGCGTCGCGGTGATGTCGGCGGCGCGGCCGCGCCCGCCGCGCTGCAGATGGGTGCGCGCCTGCTGGTAGTTCTTGAGCTTGATCGCGCGGATGCCGAGCGCAAGCTGGGCGAGCCCGTTGCTGGCGTCGCGCTGGACGAGCTTTTCGGCCGCGCGGAAGGCGTCGCTCATCGCGCCATCGGCCAGAAACGCGACGAAGCCGCGCTCCAGCAGGTCCGCGTTCTGCGGATCGCCCTTGATCGCCTCGCGCAGATAGGTCGAGGCCGCGCCGAGATCGCGCCCCGCGCCGGCGACGATAGCCGCCAGGTAATTGCCTTCGAGGCTGTCGGCGGGTTCGAGCTGTCCGGTCGTGCGGGTCGCGATCGCGCCCTGCGCCATGGCGGCGGCCTGAAAAGCCAGCAAAAACGCGAGGGCGAGCGCCGTGCGTGGGCCACGGCCCTTCATGCGAAATGTCACGACTGCTCTTCTCCCTCGGCGCGCGGTCCAGCCGTGAAGGCTGGATGTCATGCGCCGGTGCGTCCGGATGCGGACCCGTATGCTTTCAAGATGGCGGTTTCCGGGCTGGCCGGCAAGCGCGACGCGCGCCGGGCGCGAAAATGTGTAGCGCGCGGGCAACATGCGCAAAAAACGAAACGTTTGAAGGCCCGCCAGCGCGAATCGGCAAGAGACCGGCAAGTTTCACGACGTAAGGTCAACGGGTTCGCATCCTCCGCGACGATTCGTCTAGGATTATTCTCATGAAGAAGATGGTTCTCAGCATCGCTGCCGTGGCCATGCTGGCCGGCTTCGCTGCCGGCTGCGCCCAGCCCGAGAAGCCGGCTCCCGCTCCGGTCACCCGCAAGGGCTGATCCGGCCTCATCGCCGGACGGAAAAAAGGCGCGCCGGGCAACCGGCGCGCCTTTCTTTTTTTTTGAGGCATTCCCCGCCGTTTTTGGGAGCGCAGCGAAGCAATCCAGCGTCTTGCTCTACGCCCTCCGGATTGCTTCGCTGCGCTGGCAAAGACGAGGAGCCGCTGGTCACATATTGGCGTAGCCCGGCCCGCCGCCGCCCTCGGGGACCGTCCAGGTGATGTTCTGGGCCGGGTCCTTGATGTCGCAGGTCTTGCAGTGGACGCAGTTCTGCGCGTTGATCACGAAGCGCGGCCCGGTCTTTGCCGCCTCATCGGCATAGACCACCTCATAGACGCCGGCCGGGCAATAGAGCCGCGCCGGCTCGCCATAGAGCGGCAGGTTCTTGTCGATCGGGATCGAGGGATCCGTCAGCTTCAGATGAGCCGGCTGGTCCTCCTCGTGATTGGTCGAGGACAGGAAGACCGAGGACAGCTTGTCGAACGAGATCCTGCCGTCGGGCCGCGGATAGACGATCGGCTTGACCTCGCTGAGAGGTTTAAGCGTCTCGTGGTCCGCCTTGCCGTGCTTCAGCGTGCCGAAGGGCGACCAGCCGAAGAGCTGGTTCAGCCACATGTCGATCCCGCCCAGCGCGATTCCGGCCATCGTCCCGTATTTCGACCAGAGCGGCTTGACGTTGCGCACGGGCTTGAGGTCCGCGCCGATCGGACCGTCGCGCCAGCCCGCCTCGATCTCGACGACCTCGTCATGGGCGCGGCCGACCGCCAGCGCCGGCACGAGCTTCTCCGCCGCCAGCATGCCCGAGAGGATCGCGTTGTGGCTGCCCTTGATGCGCGGCACGTTGACGAAGCCCGCCGAACAGCCGATCAGCGCGCCGCCCGGGAAGGTCAGCTTCGGCACCGACTGGAAGCCGCCCTCGGTGATGGCGCGCGAGCCGTAGGACAGGCGCTTTGCGCCCTCGA
>JBKJSB010000273.1:0-4703 GCA_046593015.1 Allobosea sp. | reverse complement strand
GCGCTCAAGGATGCGACCGTCTTCGTCGGCGGCTCGGCCGCCGAACTCGGCGGCTTGCGGGCGAGCCCGAGCGACCCGCTGGTCTCCGCGACCCGGATCCAGCTCGACGCCGCGCGTCAGTTCGCCGCCGGCATCGTGCCGCTGCGTCCGGCTTTTGCCGGCGCGCTCGAACTCGGCCTCGGGGCCGCATTGTCGGGCCTCGCGATTCTGCTGGCGCGGCGGCTGCGCCCGCTGCTGGCGGGCGCGGTTCTCGCCGCAGGCTGCGCTTTGCTCGTCATCGCCGCAGTTGCCGCCGCGGCCGGCGACCGGCTCCATGACCCTTCCCTGCCACTCGTCGCGGCGATTTCGACGTTTCTCGTCACGGCTCTCTGGACCTTTTCCGAAGCCCGCCTGCGCGAGGCGCGGCTGCGGCGGCGTTTCGAGCAGCATCTTGCGCCGGGCGTGGTCGAGCGCATCGTCGCCGACCCCACGAGCCTCAAGCTCTCGGGCGAGCGCCGCGTCGTGACCGCAATGTTCACCGATATCGAGGGGTTCACCGCGATGACGCGGCGGATTGAGCCGGAGGCGCTGGTCGCGGTGCTCGACGGCTATTTCGGCGGCGTCACTGCCATCGTCGTCGCCCATGGCGGGACGGTCGACAAATTCGTCGGGGACGCCGTGCATGCGCTGTTCAACGCGCCGCTCGATCTGCCGGAGCATCCGCGCCGCGCCGTCGCCTGCGCGGTCGCGCTGCTCGCCTGGACCGAGGCCTATCGCCGCGAAAGCCATGCCAGCGCGGCCGGCCTCGGGCGGACCCGGATCGGGCTCGAGACCGGGCCTGTGATCGTCGGCGACGTCGGCTTCGGCGAAAAGCTCGACTACACCGCCCATGGCGACGCCGTGAACACCGCCTCCCGGCTCGAGGCGCTGAACAAAAAGCTCGGCTCCTCGATCTGCATCGGCCCCGCAGCTGCGGCGCTGTGCGCAGCCGGCGAGGTCAGGCTGCTGGCGCGGGCGGAGATCGCGGGGCTAGGCGAACTCGATGTGTTCACGCCGTCGGACGATCCGCTCACAACGCCTCATTGACGGCCGAGCCACTCCATGACGTGCGGCACGGCCGCGACCGGCGTCGTCTGATGGTTGGCGTTCACCTCGATGCGTGTCCCGCGCGAGCCCGGCGCGGAATCGCGCATCGCAGGCCTGTCGTCGCTTCCAACAACCCAGAGGACCGGCCCCCAGCCGCCGCGCCCGCGCGCCGCCTGCCCGGCCGGACCATCGGGATCGAAGAAGCCGACATAAGCCGCAGCGGTCGTCGTCACCGGGAAGGTGCGGCCCTGGTTGAAATCCATGAATGAGGCGCGCTGGCCCCCCTGCCCCGCGGCGACCATAGCCTTGGCGCGGTCGAGGCTGTCGCCGGTCTGCCTGGCGATGAAGTCCGGGCGATGCCCCGGCGCGAGCGCGATGATGCCGTCCAGCGAGCCGCCGGCGGCGGCATAGCCGAAGGAAATGTTCGCGCCCATGCTGTGGCCCGCGAGATAGACCTTGCGCGCGCCCTGGGAGCGGGCGCGCTGGACGGCCGCCGCGACCTCGCCGACGGTCTCCTCATAGGTCCGGTAGCCTGAGGCCCATGAAATGCGCGGCATCACGACGATGGCGCCCTGCTTCTTCAAGGCGTTCGCCAGGGGCTGGAGAGGCCCCTGCCCGCCGGCCTTGCCGTGGATGAGAACCACGCCGACGCCCGTCAGATTCTGCGCGAGGGCGATTCCTCCGCTCATGACGAGCAGGAGGAAAGCAAAGACGACACGTTGCATGACCAATCCCCCAAAGCCCGAGTTTTGCCAGAGCTTACAAAGGCTTGCGAAGCCCGCCATTCCCATTTGGGGGTGATCGGTTTGCTCTGGCGCCGGGCTTGGCCATGCAAAGCCGTCCGTGCGCTCTCGCGCGTTGACCCACGCGCCGCGCCTCACGATGATGCCGGCCATGATGAGCGACCTGGCCTCCCCGACCGAATTCGACCCTGCACGGCTGGACGCCTTCCTGCGCTCCGCCCTGCCCGGCAGGACGGCCGGGGCGATGAGCCTCGAGAGGATCGGCGGCGGGCAGTCGAATCCGACCTTCTTCGTCTCCTACCGGGATGCCAGCACGCGGCTGGTGCTGCGCAAGAAGCCGCCCGGCCCGCTTTTGCCCTCGGCCCATGCGGTCGACCGCGAATACCGCATCCTGAAGGCGCTGGCCGGCTCGGCCGTGCCGGTGCCGCCGGTGCTGCTGCTGCACGAGCAGGACGATGTGGTCGGCACGCCGTTCTACCTGATGGAGCGGCTCGACGGCCGCGTCTTTCACGACACCGCCCTGCCCGGCGTGACGCCGCAGGACCGGCGCGCGATGTATCTCGCCATGGCGCAGACGCTGGCTGCGCTGCACGGCTTCGACTGGCAGGGCGCGGGCCTCGCCGATTTCGGCAAGCCCGGCAACTATTATGCCCGCCAGCTCAGGCGCTGGGGCGGGCAGTGGCGCGAGACGAAGACGCGCGATATCCCCGCGATCGACCGCGCCATCGACTGGCTGGAGGCCCATCTCGACGAGAGCGCGGAAACGACGATCGTCCATGGCGATTTCCGGCTCGGCAACCTGATGTTCCATCCCACGCAGCCGCGCATCGTCGCGGTTCTGGACTGGGAGCTCTCGACGCTGGGCCACCCGCTATCCGACGCCGCCTTCTCCTGCCTGCCCTGGCATTCGACGCCTGAGATGTATTCCGGCATCGTCGGGCTCGACCGCGCGGCGCTGGGCATCCCGACGCAGGCCGAGTATCTCGAACGCTACTGCGCCGCGGCCGGCCGCAGCGAGGGGCCGGGGCGCTTCCACCTCGCCTTCTCGCTGTTTCGCTTCGCCGTCATCCTCGACGGCATCGCGGCGCGCGCCAAATCCGGCAATGCGGCGGCCGAGAACGCGGTCGCGGTCGGCGCGATGGCGGAGAGTTTCGCGCTGCGGGCGCAGGCCGTGATCGACGGACAAGACTGAAAAAGACGAGGGACGCCATGGATTTCGCCTATTCGGACAAGGTCGAGGGGCTGCGGGCAAAACTGCAGGACTTCATGGACGCCCATGTCCAGCCGGCGGATGCGCAGTGGAAGCACGAGACGGAGGCCGGGCGCTATCCGATGGCGCTGATCGACGGCCTGAAGGAAAAGGCGAAGGCTGACGGCCTGTGGAACCTGTTCATGCCGGGGCTCAAGGATGGCGAGCCCGGGACGCGGCTGACCAATCTCGAATATGCGCCTTTGGCCGAGGTCATGGGGCGCCTCTACTGGTCGTCGGAGGTGTTCAACTGCAACGCGCCCGATACCGGCAACATGGAAATCCTGCACATGTTCGCCACGCCCGAGCAGCGATCGCGCTGGCTCGTGCCTCTGATGAACGGCGAAATCCGCTCCTGCGTCGGCATCACCGAGCCCGGCGTCGCCTCCTCGGACCCGACCAATCTTCAGACCACGATCACCCGCGATGGCGACGATTACATCGTCCACGGGCGCAAATGGTGGACCACCGGGGCACTGCATCCCAACGTCAAGTTCTGCATCGTGATGGGCCTGTCGGATCAGCGCCCGGACGCCGATCCGCACAAGCGCCACTCGATGATCCTCGTGCCGATGGATTCGCCCGGCCTCACGGTGATGCGCAACCTGCCGGTGCTCAACCACATCTCGCTGGAAGGGCACACGGAGACAGACTTCGACACTGTCCGCGTGCCGGCCAGCAACATGCTCGGCGAGGAAGGGGCGGGGTTTGCGCTGGCGCAGGCGCGGCTGGGGCCCGGCCGCATCCACCATTGCATGCGCACGATCGGGCAATGCGAGGTCGCGCTGGAGCTGATGGTGGAACGGGCGCTGGAGCGAAAGGCCTTCGGCCGCAACATCGCCGAGTATTCCAACATCCAGGACTGGATCGCCGAGGGCCGCATGGAGATCGACCAGGCCCGGCTGCTCTGCCTGCGCGCCGCGTGGATGATGGACAAGCACGGCAACAAGGCCGCGCGCACGGAAGTCTCGGCGATCAAGGTCGTCGCCGCCCGGCTGCAGACGAAGATCGCCGACCGGGCCATGCAGGTGTTCGGCGCGGGCGGACTGACCAACGACACGCCGCTCGCCTTCATCTATTCCTGGGGCCGGGCGCTGCGCTTCATCGACGGGCCCGACGAGGTGCATCTGCGCACCGTCGCGCGCACCGAGATCAAGAAGCGCCGCGAGAGCAACCGCTCGACCTTCGCCGAACAGGGCGTGAAGCGGCCCTATCTGAAGCCGGCGGCGGAGTGAGGCCCCTCGCCTCCCGCTCCATGCCGCCCCGCATCCCGCGGGGCACGCAGAGCTTCGGGTAGAGCCGCGCCATCTCGATCACGAGGAACTTCATCGGCACATCGAAATGCGCGCCGTAATCGACGAGATAGGCCATGAAATCGCGGCCTTGGCCGTCATAGGGCTGGAGCAGCGCGCCCGAGTAGCCGTCGAAGGGCAGCGGCGCGACGCCGAGCTTTTCGCAGAGCGTCATTGGGGCCGGCAGGGGCGTGCGCAGGGGACGCAGGGTGCCTGCGCATCCGCGCATGGCCAGCTGACAGCTCCCATGGCTAGTGTCGGCAATCCATTCGCCGACCGACCGCAGGATGTCTCCGTCCCATGAGCCAGTTGTTCTCGCCCTTCCAGCTCGGCGGGCTTGCGCTGCCCAACCGC
>JBKJSB010000264.1:0-10331 GCA_046593015.1 Allobosea sp. | reverse complement strand
CGATAATGACGACGAGTGATTTCAGTCCAGGCCATCGTGCTCTCCATCGAATCTCGCAAATCCGAAGGAATCACAACCTGCTGAAATCACTCAACCCTTTTCCAGTCAGCCTCTTAGACTGGAATGGCCCGGATTTAGGCACGCTGTGAGCCAAACGCAAAAAGGCCGTCGCTCCCGAAAGAACGACGGCTCTCAGTCGGGCTAGCAGTACTATTTGATGCCCTTGAGGCTGGTGATGATAGAGGTCAAGTCCTTGATGTTTGCCTTGGCACCTTCCGGCGATCCCCAATAGGTCAGGATTACCCCACGAGTGTCGGTCACCGGCAGAACAGTCAGACTAACTTGGGTCGGACCGTCGTCGTCCTTTCCCTCCCACTTAAGCTGGATGCCACTTAGCCCGTTGATCTCGAAGGGCTTTTGCTCTTGCGTGGACCTATCGATCACGACATCTTTGCTTTTCAACCAAACGACTGCGTCTGCTATGGCTGTTGACACGTCTTTCAGCTCAGTCACTTCGAACGCGACGTAAACACTCTCGTCTTCGGAAACTGCTTCGACACCCTGAGCAATTTCACTAACCTCCCAATCATCTGGGATCGTGACGACAGCCACCGGTGCCTTTTCAGGGACGAGATAGCTCTTGGAATACCCTCGTTCAGGCGTACCGAGAAAAACCGCCATCGCCAGGAAGAAAATTGTGAAAATGATTCTCATAATTCTTCCCCATGAAACCGGCGCGCCGCGCTCGGCCCTTTCGGATCGCACGTTTCGTCCTGCCAGCCTATAAGCAAATTGGCCCGGCGTCCGGCAAGGACGTCGGGCCAAGTTTAGGGAGGATGCCCAAGGAGGGCTCTCAGTGGGAGACGGCCGGACTCTAAATCTTCGTGGAGAACCCAGTGGCAGGTCCGTCGCGATCAGCGACGCCGTGCAGGCCATGTCAGCGCCGTTTTCGCGGCCTTCGCCATCGTCAAGTCCGCCATCGAGGCCGGCGAGATCACCATGACGGCCGAGATCGACGCGGCCTTTGGTTGATTGGGGCAGATTTCAGCCACCGGCTCGCATCAGGAGCGGAATCGTGACGCCGGCTGCGATCCCGATCACAGTCGCAGCGCGGATCAGCATCCCGCCGACGGGGCTCTCTATCATCAATCGAACCGGACGCATCGACTCACCTCAGATCACGATCACCGCTTGCTAAGCAGACCTGCGGCTCTCTGCCAAGACTGCATAGGCCGGCAGCAAGAAGACGTGACATCGACCTGCTGCCGGCCAGCCCGCGCGTCGAGGGGAGGATTGGCTGTGAATAAGCACCGACGATTGACCCCTCAAATTCTGCCCTTAACCTGCTGACTTAAAAGGCATAATCCCCTGAGAGAGGGGTCATAATCGGCGTCTATCGTGGCCCCTCTCTCAATGAAGTTAACCTCTTTAATTGAATGGCTTAGGGGGCACTTGCGGTAGGGTCACACTTCGGCGCCGATCCACACCTCAGGATCGTTGGCCGCCGGCGAAGGGCGGCCGCTTCTAATCACGGCTGTCGCATGCATCATGTGCTGCCTCCTGGCGGTGATGAGCATCGCGGGTGTCGCGGGCCCGCAGCTTTTGTAGCGAAACGGTATGGGCTGCTGGAGGCTTTGGGGCTTGCGCGCGATGCCGCTTGTAACATCGTCGGGAACCTGCACGGACTGTAGAGCCGCCGTCTCGGACACGCGTGCCCGGAGGGCCTCGATGCCCCAATATTTCTTCGACACCGACAACGGCTCCGCCCCGCGCATCGATCTTGTCGGTCGTTTCCTGACCGACGACGCGGCCGCCCGCTGGGCCGGGCTGGATACCCTGCCCGACATGGCTCGGGACAAGATCGCCGATGGCGATCATCGGACGTTTGGCATCAGCGTCCGAAACGATCACGGCGAGGTCATTTACGCGGCGACGCTGGCGCTCATGGGCGGGTGGAAGCAGGCGCATTAGGCGACGGAGCTTCATGTTCTTCACGCGCTGGAACACTTGGCCATCGACGCTGGGCGTGACCGGCGGCCCCCCGCGCTCAGTCCAGATGAGCTTGATGTACTCATCGACCAAGGCGCCCGACACGTCGAGCGTGCCCGTCGAGGCCGACATCGCGCAGGCTCAGCGTCAGCTTGGCCTTCTGGGCTGCCGAACCGAACCAGGCGAACAGCTTCAGAGCGTTGACGTGCCCCTCGAAGATGCGCCCGAGGCTCAGATCCGCCCGCCCGACGATGCGCAGCACGTTCATGAGTGCCGTATTCTCGGCGCGCGCGTCGGTGAAGCTCTCGCCGCCGCTTTCCGGAGGCGCGAAGAGGCGGTGCAGTCCAGCCGCGCGCAACGTCTCGACGCTCTCCTGCGGATAGAGCGGGGCTGCGTCATAGCGCGCGCCGGACTCGACCAGCCGGTTGAACAGGGCCTGGACCCGTGGAACGAAATCATGAGTCGCAGCCGCTGGTCGCGCCGGAGGGAGACGCTGCCCCTGTTCAGTCTTCTGCATGGGCCATGCCTCTTTTTGCGATCTCGATGAGGAATTGCGCTGTCTTGGCCGGGCCATCGGGGTCGTGCAGCCGGCTCAGCGCCGCGGGATTCAATGCCTGGGCTGCCGCGATCAGGCCGGGCCACTCCGACGCATCCGGCCAGCGCTCCAGGACGAGCGCCGCGCCTAGCGCCTCGAGCCGGCGGGCCTTGGAAAGCTGTTCCGCGAACGGGCGCGATTGCGGCAGGCAGATGAAGGGACGCCCCGCCGCGATCACGGCGCTGACCAGCCCGTCTCCGGCGGCGCCGACCACCACGCCCGCCGCGGCGATTTCGGTATCGGCCTCCTCGATCCAACCCGGCAGTCCGAGGTTGCGCGGCTGATCGCAAGGTTGCGACACCGAACCGATCGCGCGCCATCGCAGCTCTGGGGTCGCGCGCGCCGCCTTTGCGAGCTCGTCTCCATTGCCGCCGGGGCCGCCTGCCCCATAGACGACCAGAACGGTGTCGCGCCGCGCTCGCGCAGGTTTCGCCAAGGTCAGACCGGGGCAGAAGCGCGTCGCAGCACCGACCCAGTTCGGCGTCGATGGCTCGTCGAGGTCACGATGGAACGGCGAAATCAATGCGCGTGCGGCGCGAAACGCCTCAAGATGAGCCGCGTCGTCGCGCGCCGGAGCTGACGACCGAGACCATGGTCAACGGCAGGCGCGTCACGCGGAGCTTGCTCGGCCCCGAAACCGGGCCGACGATCGCCGAATACTGGGTCGTTCAGGGCGGCGGCCATGCCTGGTCCGGCGGCGATCGCATGGGAAGCTTCACGGATTCGACCGGTCCGGACGCGTCGCGCGAAATGGTGCGGTTCTTCCTCGAAGGCCAGGACGCATGACGACGTCACGTCGATCGGCAGGTCGGGACGGGGTGGGGGCTTCGTCTGCCAAGTCAGTGTCTGATCGCCCGTCTCGCCGTGACCCGCAGACCGGAATTATTCCAATGCGAAACTTCGGAACATGCGGCTGCCAGCCCTGTTATGACAAAGTCGGGGATCGGTTCTCGACTCCTTCCCTTACTGACCGAACAGTCCTCGCCGCTTGCAGGTGACATCGCCGTGCCAATTCACGCCATCGTCGGGACGCAGACCGTCCCCATCGCGATCACATTGAACGGTGAGCGACGGTCGCTCGACGTGTCGCCTGCGACGACGCTGCTCGACCTGCTTCGGCACGATCTCGGCCTGACCGGCACGAAGAAAGGCTGCGACCACGGCCAGTGCGGTGCCTGCACCGTGCTTATCGACGGGCAGCGCATCAATAGCTGCCTGCAACTCGCGGTGATGCAGGATGGCAAGGCAATCACCACGGTCGAGGGGCTGTCGCAAGATGGCGCGTTGCATCCGCTGCAGGCCGCCTTCATCGAGCGCGACGCCTTCCAGTGCGGCTACTGCACGCCCGGCCAGCTCTGCTCCGGCGTGGCGCTGATCGAGGAGGGGCACGCCAAGACCCGCGAGGAGATTCGCGAGTACATGAGCGGCAATCTCTGCCGATGCGGCGCATACCCCAACATCGTCGATGCGATCGAGGATGTGCTCGCCCAGCGCGGCCAACTGGTGAGGGAGGCGGCGCAATGAACGGTTTCTCCTATCATCGTGCCGAGAGCGTCGAGGACGCGATCAGGGCGCTGGCGGCCGAGCCGGCGGCGCGCCTCATCGCTGGCGGCACCAATCTCGTCGATCTGATGAAATACGACATCGAGAAGCCATCCACGCTCATCGACGTTACGCGCATCGAGGCGCTCAAGGGCATCGTCGAGACCGGGGATGGCGGCCTGCGCCTTGGCGCGCTCGTGTCCAACACTGCGGTCGCCTATGACGAGCGCGTAGCAGTGCGCTTTCCGCTGCTGGCGAGCGCCATCCTGGCCGGCGCGACGCCGCAGTTGCGTAACGCCGCGACGACCGGCGGCAATTTGAACCAGCGCACGCGCTGTTATTATTTCAACGATGTGCAGACGCCCTGCAACAAGCGCGAGCCCGGCTCGGGCTGTTCGGCGATCGGCGGGCTGAACCGCATCCACGCCATCCTCGGCGCAAGCGAGCATTGCATCGCGACGCATCCGTCCGACATGTGCGTCGGATTGGCGGCGCTGGAGGCGGAAGTCCATGTCGTGGGACCGGGCGGCGAGCGGGTCATCCCTTTCGCCGATTATCACCGCCTGCCGGGCGATGCGCCGCAGCGTGACAACACGCTGGATCCCGGCGAAATCGTGGTCGCCGTCGTGCTGCCGCAGGACGCCGCCCGCTATGCCGGCCATTACAGCTATATCAAGTTACGCGACCGCCTGTCCTACGCCTTTGCGCTGGTCTCCGTCGCGGCGGCGCTCGAACTGGACCGCGGAACGATCAGATCGGCCAGGATCGCGCTCGGCGGCGTCGCCCACAAGCCATGGAGGCGTCAGGAGGCCGAAGATGCGCTGGTCGGGAGGGCTGCTGACGAGACCGGTTTCGCCCGCGCCGCCGACCTCCTGCTCGAAGGCGCCCAGGGCCACGAGCATAATGCCTTCAAGATCGAACTCGCGCGGCGCGGCGTGATCCGTGCGCTGACCCAGGCCGCCGCTGGCACGCCGCAATCGCAGACCGACAAGCGCATTGCCTGAAAGGCCTGTGATCATGCTGAAGAACGACGCCCATGTCGGCTCGCCAAGCAACCGAGTCGATGGCCAAGCCAAGGTCACCGGCACGGCGACCTATGCGGCGGAGTTCACCACGCCCGATCTCGCTCATGGCTATATCGTCGGGAGCGCGATTGCGCGCGGGCGGATCACGGCGATCGACACGGCGGCGGCCGAAGCCGTGCCTGGAGTCATCAGGGTCTTCACCCATGAGAACAGGCCCAAGACCGCCTGGTTGTCGCTGAAGTACAAGAGCATCATCGGGCCTCCCGGCTCGCCGTTCCGGCCCCTCTACAGCGGAGAGATCCAGTTCAGCGGTCAGCCTATCGTGCTGGTGGTGGCCGAGAGCTTCGACGTCGCGCGCCATGCCGCCTCGTTGGTGCGGATCGACTACGAGCAGTATCCGCACGAAACCGATCTGGGTCGGGCTAGAGACGACAGCTATGTGCCGCCCAGGAGGCGGCTGGGAATCGCTCCGCCACCGAAGCCGCGCGGTGATGCGGTCAAGGCTTTTGGCGAGGCCCCGGTTCGCGTCAGCGGCGAATACAAGATCGCTGCCGAGCACCATAATCCTATGGAGCCGCACGCCACGACCGTGATCTGGGAGGGCAAGGGCAAGATCACCGTCCACGACAAGACCCAAGGGGTGCAGAGCAGCCAGGGCTATGTCGCCAGGGTTTTCGGCCTGTCGAGCGACGATGTCCGTGTCATTGCGCCCTATGTCGGCGGCGCCTTCGGCTCGGGGTTGCGCCCGCAGCACCAGCTTTTCCTGGCGGTGATGGCCTCGCTTGCCCTCGGACGCTCGGTCCGGCTGGAACTGACGCGCCAGCAGATGTTTTCCCATGTCCACCGGCCGGAGACGGTCAACACGGTGTCGCTCGGCGCAGGCGAGGACGGCAAGCTGCGCTCGATCCAGCATCACGCCGTGGCGGCCACCTCGCGCTTCGAGGACCACCAGGAGATCGTCGTCAACTGGTCAGGCCTGCTTTACCCGGCGGAGAATGTCGATCTGCGCTATGAACTCGCCAAGCTCGACACGAGCTCGCCTGGCGACATGCGCGCGCCGGGCGCGCCGCTGGGCGTCTTCGCGATCGAGAGCGCGATGGACGAACTCGCGATCGCAGCAGGGATCGACCCGGTCGAGCTGCGGCTGCGAAATTACGCCGAGCGCGACGAGAACGACGACAAGCCCTTCACCTCCAAGGAATTGCGCGCCTGTTATCGGCAGGGCGCCGAGCGCTTCGGCTGGAGCCGGCGAAGCCCGCAGCCAGGCTCGATGCGCGAGGGCAGGGAGCTGATCGGCTGGGGCATGGCCAGCGGCGTCTGGGACGCCAACATGATGAAGACCTCGGCGCGCGCGGTGCTGGGCGCCGACGGCCGGCTCGCCATCTCCTGCGCCACCTCGGACATCGGCACCGGCACCTATACGATCCTGACCCAGATCGCAGCCGACGCTGTCGGTCTGGCGATGGAGGAGGTCACGGTCGCATTGGGGGATTCCTCGCTGCCCGCTTCGCCCGTCCAGGGCGGTTCATGGACCGCGGCCTCGGCAGGCAGCGCCGTGGCGGCTGCTTGCAAGAGCCTTTGCGAAAAGCTCTTCAAGCAGGCGGGAAAGATCGAAGGCTCGCCCCTCGCCGGCGCGGCGATCGAAGATGTCGTCTTTACCGGCGGCAACATCGCGATGCGCGCCGATGCGGCCAGATCGGTGTCGTTGTCGGACGCGGTCGCAGCCAGCGGCGGCCAGGTCGAGGCGGAGGAATCAGCCGGACCGGGCCTGCTCGGCCTGATGCTGCCCAAGAGCCACTCGTCTTATACCCATTCTGCCGTCTTCGCCGAGGTCCGCATCGACGAGAATCTCGGCGTGCTGCGCGTCACCCGCATCGTCAGCACGGTCGCGGCCGGGCGCATCCTGAACCCGAAGACCGCGCGCAGCCAGATAATCGGCGGCGTCGTCTGGGGCATCGGCATGGCGCTGCACGAGGAGACGCTGACCGACCACAGGCTCGGCCGGATCATGAACCACTCCCTTGCCGAGTATCATGTCCCGGCCCATGCCGACGTCCACGACATCGATGTCATCTTCGTGGAGGAGCATGACGACAGGACGAGCCCGATCGGCGTCAAGGGTCTGGGCGAGATCGGCATCGTCGGCACGGCGGCCGCCATCGCCAACGCCGTCCATCACGCCACCGGCAAGCGCATCCGCAGCCTGCCAATCACAATCGACAAAATCCTGGCCGGCTAGCTGACCTTGCTCTTGTCCCCCTCGCGAGGCCATGGGCGATAAATTCGGTCACTCGCGAGAGAAAGTCTGTCGACGACGAAGGCGAGATAGCCCCGAGCTAGACCGGCGCGAGCTTCCTCGTTCCCCTGACGCTGGCCTTGGTCTGCGTCGGTTTGCTGATCTTTCTCCGTGTGCGGCCCGATCTGATGAGCCAGGCCATCTGGCCTTCCGTCAGCGCCAAGGTGCTGGCCGCGTGCCTGCTGGCGGTCGTCGCGCTCCGGCTGGCCCTGCTGCTCGGGGAGCCGGGCGGTCGCAGCGTCGCTGGTCTCTGGCACTCGTCGTCGTGCCCGCTGTTCTGCTGCCCGCCCTCAGGCTCTCTTGACTATGCTGTATCGCTCGACGGACCGCCGCTGTCGTCGTGGCGCTCCCGTGGTGAGCCTGACCCATAGCGCATCCCTCGATTCAGGCGTCGAGATTGCACCATCAAAGCCCGGGATCAAACACATCGCGACGCTCCTCCTCGCCGGGCGTCCCTGGGGCGAGACGGCGGAAGCTGGCGGCGGCGATAGGCCTCGACCACACCGCCTGGCCCTATTGGCAGGGCAATCCCGGCCCGCTTACCAGCAGCGTCTTTTCCGACATCACCTCGGTTATGGATTTCGCCATGATTGCGGGGCCTGCCGCAGCGGCGGGCTTCAGCGGTCGTTTCGTGCTCCGGTCAGGTGGTTGTAGCCGGGCCTGGCTCGGTGCCGTGATCGGCGGCTTTCTGATGGGTTATGGAGCGCGCCTATCGGATGGCTGCAACATTGGAGCCTACTTCTCAGCGTTGGCCTCGGGCAGCCTGTCGAGCTGGGTTTGGCTCGCGGCGGCGCTTCTCGGTAGCGCGATCGGGCTCCGGCTGCGCCCAATGTTCCGTCTCCCTTGAGCAACTGTCGAGACGGTGAACGATTCATGGAGCAGCAGGCCCTTCAGCAGCGGCTCTACTGCCCGTGCGAAGCTAAAAGCCCAGCGCGAACTAATCGGCAAAGTGACGGTCAGCCGGGACAGGGATGCCCGATTGCGACACTCGGATGCGAGATCGCCCGCGCGGGAGACGCGGTACGGCAGGCCTGTGACCAGGGCGTCGAGGCCCTGCGGACGAGATTGGCCGACGGGTCGTTCTGCGGTGTCGATAACGCGAACGAACGTGCGCTCTCGCTGCTGGCGACTCTGGCCGGAACGATCATGAGCGCGCGCGCGGCGAAGGACGGGTCGCTCCGGCGTTCGGTATTAAGGGCCGGAACCGAAGCGGTCCGACTGCAGCTGGCTGGAAATTGACAGACGTTGCCGGGGTATCGAGCGGCCGTCTCGCCAAAGCCAGAGACACTTATTCAACCACTAGGCCGACGCGGCGATATTCCCGTTTCGTCGATCATGATCGAACGATGGGATGTCCAGATGAAGCTCTTGGATTGCATATCGCAAATGTGGGCCACCCTGCGTGAGATGGAAGAATACGATCCGGTCGAGGCGCTGAGGATCCGTGTCGCTGCGCTTGAGAGCGAGGTGAAGGAATTAAGGGAGGGCCGCCGGCTGTTAGACATCGTTGCCGACTCTGCCGATGGCCCGCCTTCGTGAAAATAGTGACGACCCTTGCCAGCCAGCCCGACGTCGGTTCGCTTGTTCAAGGACGCCATGCGGCTCGGTCCGATGACGTACCAGACCTGACTTGCCGGTGAAGGCGCCCCGATCGCCGCCTACCTGTAGTGCGGCCTAATTGCCATGTGGCCGGCGCGGCGGAGCATCCGAGACAGGGAAGCCAAGCTCACCATGCAGTCTCGTAAACCGGCGGGCTAAAACGGCGGATCCGCTGCACATGCAAGCCGCCGTTCGGTATGGGGCGACCTTCACCTCACGGCGGCCTGGCCGAGCCACGGCTGTTCCCGGAAGGACGATTGGCCGAGTGGGCCGCGAACGCGAAGGCGCCTTGCTCTCGTCGGAAAGCGCCAGAAACAGAAGCGAGTGGCTACGCGGCATCAGCCTTATTCGGCCGCCCGACATCTCCCAGCCGGTCGATGCGAAGTGCCGGCCCGTCTGGAAACCGAGCCACGATCTCAAGGCTGCCGCCGGCGGCCTCGACATAGCCTTTGAGCGTGCTTAGTAGAAGATCGGCGCGCTTCTCGAGTTTTGAGACCCCGGCCTGATCGGTGTGCAGCCTTGCGGCCCGCGCCGCCTGGCTCAGGCGGCGCGCCTTGCGGAGCTCCTTGAGGCCGACATATTCGGCCAACACCTCACGGCTGCGCTTTGCGATCGCGGCCTGCTCATCGACCGGCAGCTTGGCCAGCGTCTCATTCCAGGCGGTGGTCATCGTCTTGGCCCTCTCTTCGATGGTGGTGGCACGATCGGTGCCGCAAGATGGTCGCGATAGCGCGCGTCGGCGATCGGCAGATTGACCTCATAGAATCGGCCATCGCCACACTTGTTGCCGCCGACCAGCAAGATGGCTGACCGTCTTGGATCGAACGCGAAGAAGATTCGCCAAGGGTCGCCGCCGATCTGGACCCGCAGCTCTTTCATGTTCGGATAGGCCGACCGCTTCAGCGTATCGGCATGCGGCCGGCCGAGCGTCGGCCCGACCTGTTGCAACAGGCTGATCTTGGCCGCGATCTCGATCCGAACGCTGCTTTCGAGAGTCAGGAACCAGCGCTCGAATTCGGCGACAGATTGAACAGCCCAGACCATAGTATGGATATGCCGTGAAGTGCATTATGCCGTCAAGTGCATATTGCGGCCGATCACATAATCCCCCAGGCTCGATATCGCTTTCGTCCGGTCAATTCACGCGGCAAGCTGCCGCCGAGCTGCTTCAGCATCGCCTCGACCGCCTGCGGCGTGACCTGCAGGCGCGCGGCCGCCAACTGCACGGTCACCAGTGGCGACGACACGAACAGATCGACCAGCTCCGCCAGTTTCGAATTCCCCC
>JBKJSB010000009.1:0-10130 GCA_046593015.1 Allobosea sp. | reverse complement strand
GCCGGCATCCACAACATCGTCTCGGCCGGCAACACCGGCGAGTTCTACCCGATGACGACCGACGAGGTGGTGCGCAGCCACGCCGTCGCGGCCGAGGCCGCCGCCGGCAAGGCGCTGGTCACGGCCGGCATCGGACGGTCTCTGCGCGAGGCGATCGCGACTGGAAAACGCGCGGCCAAGGCCGGCTGCGACGCAGTAATGGTGCATCACCCGCTCGACCCCTTCGCCGCGCCCCAAAGCCAGGCGGACTACATCATCGCCATCGCGGAAGCGCTGGAGCTGCCGCTCGTCGCCTATATCCGCTCCGATGCGATTGGCGTGAAGGATCTGGTCCGGGTGGCGACGCACGCAAACGTCGCCGGCGTCAAATTCGCGTCGCCCAACATGATGCTCCTGTCCGAGTGCGTGCGCGCTACGCAAGGGACGTCCGCCAACTGGATCTGCGGCCTCGCCGAAGGCTGGGCCGCGCCGTTCTACGCGCTGGGCGCGCGTGGCTTCACCTCGGGCCTGATCAATGTCGCCCCCGAGCGTTCGCTCGCTGTCTGGCGCGCTTTGGAGGCCGGCGACTATGCGACGGCCCGCACCGAGGTCGACGCCATCGCAGGCTTCGAGACGTTGCGCACGAAATACGGCAACGGCGCGAACGTGACGGTGGTCAAGGAGGCGCTCGGCATGCTGGGAACGAATGTCGGCCCGGTGCGGCTGCCCGGCCTGCCGGAGCTGAACCCCACCGAGCGCGCCGAACTCAGCGCCATCGTCGCCGGCTGGAACGCCGTGCGCGTGGCGGCGGAGTAGCTCGCCCCTCTCACCACCCTCACCGTCATCCTGGACAAGCGGCGCAGCCGCCGCGCAGCTCCGGGATCCATCATAGGGTCCGACGCTGCTCTATGATGGATCCCGGGACGAAGCTGCGCATCACCCAGGATGACGGAGAGGTTCAACATCAGAAGAACACACCCGAGGACGCGCCATGACCCACCCCCGCAAGACGCCCGACACCCTGCGCTCGAAGCGCTGGTTCGGCGCGAGCGATCTGCGCTCCTTCGGCCATCGCTCGCGGGCGCTGCAGATGGGGCTCGGCCATGACGAGTTCATGGGCAAGCCGGTCATCGGCATCCTCAACACCTGGTCCGAGATCAACCCCTGCCACATCCATCTGCGCGACCGCGCCGACGCCGTGAAACGCGCGGTCTGGGCGGCCGGCGGCTTTCCCGTCGAAATTCCGGTGATGTCGGTCTCCGAGCAGTACCAGAAGCCGACGACGATGCTCTATCGCAACTTCCTGGCCATGGAGGCGGAAGAGTCGATCCGCTCCCACCCGCTCGACGGCGCGGTGCTGCTCGGAGGCTGCGACAAGTCCACGCCCGCCCTGATCATGGGCGCTTGCAGCGCCGGCCTGCCCTTCATCTTCGTGCCGGCAGGGCCGATGCTGCGCGGCAACTGGGCCGGCAAGGTGCTGGGTTCCGGAGCCGACGTCTGGAAATACTGGGCCGAAAAGGAGGCCGGCAACATCACGGACGGCCAGTGGAAGGACATGGAAAGCGGCATCGCCCGGTCGCATGGCACCTGCATGGTGATGGGCACGGCCGCCACGATGATGAGCCATGCCGAGGTGCTGGGCCTGACCCTGCCCGGCGCATCCGCAATCCCCGCCGCCGACGCCGCCCATCCGCGCATGGCGGCCGCATCCGGCAAGCGCATCGTCGAGATGGTCTGGGAGGATTTGACTCCTGACCGCATCCTGACGCGAAAGAGCTTCGAGAACGCGCTGACCGTTCATATGGCGGTCGCCGGCTCGACCAATGCGATCATCCACCTGATCGCCATGGCCGGCCGCGCCGGCGTCCCGCTGACGCCCGACGATTTCGACGCGTTCTCGCGCACCGTGCCGGTGATCGCGAACCTGCGTCCCTCGGGCGAATTCTTGATGGAGGATTTCTTCTATGCCGGCGGCCTCCCCGCCCTGCTGAAGCAGCTCGGGAGCAAGCTCCACACCGACGCCATGACCGTCACCGGCAAGCCGCTGTCGGAAACCATCGCGCTCGCCACCGTCTATGACGACAACGTCATCCGCCCGCTCGACAGGGCCGTTTCGACCGCCAACGGCCTCGCGGTCCTCAAGGGCAACATCGCGCCCGATGGCTGCGTCATCAAGCCATCCGCGGCCGAGCCGCATCTGCTGAAGCATTCCGGCCCGGCGCTGGTCTTCGAGGATTACGACGCGATGATGCGCGCGGTGAACGACGAGAGCCTCGACGTCACGCGCGACCACATCATGGTGCTCAAGAACTGCGGCCCGGTCGGCGGGCCTGGCATGCCGGAATGGGGCATGATGCCGATCCCGAAGACGCTGCTGAAGCAGGGCGTGCGCGACATGCTTCGCATCTCTGACGCCCGCATGTCGGGCACCAGCTACGGCGCCTGCGTGCTCCATGTCGCGCCCGAGGCCTATATCCGCGGCCCGCTGGCGGCGGTCAGGACCGGCGACGTGATCAGCGTCGATGTCGAGGCGCGCACCATCTCGGTAAACCTTAGCGACGCCGAGATCACCGAACGTCTGAAGACATGGACCCCGCCCGACCGCGATTATCCGCGCGGCTGGGGCAAGATGTCGGCAGCCCATATCCGCCAGGCCGACAAGGGCTGCGACTTCGACTATCTTGAGGGCACGGCGAAAATCCCCGAGCCGGAGATCCATTGACCCGTCAATCCCCATGGGGATGCGTGGGTCGCTAATCCCCGCCCTCTGAGCCTGAAGGATAATGCCTCGCAGATGGCGCGCGCCCTGCGCGCCACACCCCGCGAGGCTTGCATGACCGATACGCCAAGACTGACCCTGCCCCTGCTCGCCGCAGGCCAGGCCCAGAAACACGTCACCCATAACGACGCGCTGACGCGGCTCGACGCCCTCATTCATCTTGCCGTGCAGAGCCGCAGCCAGACGACGCCGCCATCCTCGCCCGGCGCGCTGGCGGCCTATATCGTCCCGCCCGGCGGTACGGGCGTCTTCGCTGGCCGCAGCGACGATCTCGCGATCTTCGAGGATGGCGGCTGGAGCTTTCTCGAACCGCGCGCCGGCTGGCAGGCCTGGATCGAGGACGAGGCCGAGCACCATGTCTGGACCGGCGCGCAATGGCGGCGATCTCAGCCGAGTAGCGCGATTGGCGCGAGCCTCTGGGGCGTCAACACCGCCGCCGACACGACGAACCGCCTGGCCGTCTCCTCGCCCGCCACCCTGCTCAGCCATGCCGGCAGCGATCACCGGCTGACGTTGAACAAGGCAGCCGCCGCCGACACAGCGAGCCTGATCCTGCAGGACGGCTTTTCCAGACGCGCCGAGATCGGGCTCACGGGGGACGACGATCTGCACATGAAGGTCAGCCCTGACGGCGCAGCCTGGACGCAGGCGCTGACGATCGACCGGACGACCGGGCTGGTCACCCTGCCCGCCTCGCCCTGGGCGCGCGAGACCGCCCGGCAGAACCTGCTGATCAATGGCGACATGCAGGTCAACCAGCGCGGCTTTGCCGGAGGCGCGCTGGTGGCCGGAGTCTACGGCTTCGACCGCTGGAAGGCCGATACCGGCGGGGCGACCCTCTCGCGCAGCGGCTTCGACCTGACGCTGACGTCGGGCGCGATCGTCCAGCCGGTCGAGCCGGTCGTCTGGGGCGTCGCCTCCTTCACCCTGACGCCGCTGACCCTCTCAGTCGAGGATCTGGCGGGCGGCAATCTGATGGTCGGGGTCGGCAGCGTCAGCGGCACGATCACGCCCGGCAGCGGCCGGCGCTCGGTGACCCTGACGCCGGGGGCAGGCGATACCGGCACGCTCGCGGTGCGACTGGCCCCGGCCTCGGGGGCCGTCAGCCTGCGCCGGATCAAGCTCGAGGCCGGTGGCTCCGCCTCGCCTTGGGAGGAACGCCCGCTGCCACAGACCCAGTCGCTGTGCCACCGCTACTACTACAGGATCGAGGGCAGCATGCTGCTCGACGCCTACCAGTCCGCCGGCTGCTCGTGCCATGTCCCGATTGCGCTGGCGCCGCCGATGCGCGTCACTCCGACCGTGACCTTCACGGTGGGCATAGAAGGCAATATCCAGGGCAGTGAACGCGGCGTCGCGGCAACATCGCCGACGCTGGCTTACATGCGCCTGACGGCCAACACGACAGGCCGGGCCTATGCCTCGATCGGCAACATAGGCTTCAGCGCGGAGCTTTGACGCACTACGCGACGACGAGCCTGCGCGCCTTCAGCAAGGCGAGCAGGCCCTCGTCGCGGCGCGCCTCCAGTTCGGCGATCGAGAGCCCACCGGCCTCCTCGGCGACGCCCTCGACGATCTTGCGCATGACATCCTCGCACAGCGCCGGGCTGCCCAGCGAGGCCCAGCGCCGCTCCTGACTCGGGCCGAGATGGGCGAGATAGCCTGCGATGCCGCCCTCGCCGCCGCCGAGGTGATAGGTCATGTGCGGGCCCATCAGCGCCCAGCGCAGGCCCGGGCCGTTGCATAAGGCCGCGTCGATCTCGGCAACGCTGGCGACGCCTTCCGCGACCAGATGGACCGCCTCGCGATACAAGGCCGAGGCCAGCCGGTTGGCGATATGGCCCGGCATCTCCCGGTTCAGCACAACCGGCCGGCGTCCCTGCGTCCGGTAGTAGGCGCAGGCCCGCGCCACCACATCGGGATCCTTGCCGACGATCTCGACCAGCGGCACGAGATGGGGCGGGTTGAACGGATGGGCGACGATGATGCGCTTGGGCGTAGCGCAATCGGCGACGATCGCGCTGCGCACCAGCGCCGAGGTGCTGCTGGCGATGATCGCATTGGGCGCGGCCAGTTCGTCGATCTGGCGCAGCAGGCCGCGCTTGACTGCCTCGTTCTCCGGCCCGTTCTCCTGCACGAACTGCGCGCCTGTGAGCGCTTCGCCGAGATCCGAGGTGAAGTTGAACTGGCCCGTGCTGACGAGGCCCAGTTCGTCGAGCTGCGCCTCCGCGCGCGCGACATAGGTCGCGAACTTGGCTTCCGCGTCGGGCGCGGGGTCGTAGGCCGCCACGTCGATGCCGTGCGCCATGGCGAGCGCAGCCCAACTCGCGCCGATCATGCCCGCGCCGACGATGGCGACGCGCGTGATATCGCTCGTCATCGCCGCCTCACTCCGGCTTCAAGCCGGTCGCCTTGATGACGGTGCTCCATTTCGTCATCTCACTGTCGATCAGCGCCACTGCATCGGCCGGCGTTCCGGGCCTGGGAGTCACGCCCTGCAGCTTCATCGCCTCCAGCGCCTTGGGCGAGTTCAGCGCCTTGACGATCTCGGCGTTGAGTCTGTCGATGATCGGCTGCGGCGTGCCGGCCGGTGCAAGCACCCCGAACCAGGAGCCGATCTCGAAATCGACGAGCCCCTGCGAGATCGCGGTCGGGTAGGTCGGCATAAAGGGGGAGGGCTCGCGGC
Source organism: Allobosea sp. (assembly GCA_046593015.1). Taxonomy (GTDB): domain Bacteria; phylum Pseudomonadota; class Alphaproteobacteria; order Rhizobiales; family Beijerinckiaceae; genus Allobosea. Next base: position 4,686 of record JBKJSB010000009.1, on the reverse strand, counting down.
CGGTGGTGGCGATCGCCTTCAGCGAGCCTGCGTTCACATGCTGCAGCACCGAGGGAATCGTGTCGAACATCACCTTGACCTGCCCGCCGATCATGTCGGTCATCGCCGGCCCCGAGCCGCGATAGGGCACATGGCCGAGCTTGGTGCCGGCGCGCGCATTGAACATCTCGCCGGCGAGATGCTGCGGCGAGCCGTTGCCGGAAGAGGCGTAGTTGAACTCGTCGGGCTTGGCCTTGGCGAGCGCGATCAGCTCGGGGATGGTCTTCGCCTGAACCGACGGATGGACGACGAGCGCCAAGCCTACCGTGCCGGCGATGCTGATCGGCGAAAAGTCCTTCTTCAGGTCGAAGCCGGGCTTCGCCTGCAGGCCCATATTGATCGAATGGCTGGTGAGCGCGCCCATAAGCAGCAGGTAGCCGTCGGGCGTCGCCCGCGCCACGGCCGCTGCGCCGACGCTGCCCGCCGCACCGGCGCGGTTCTCGACCACGACGCGCTGCCCCAGCGTCTGCGACAACTCCTCGGCGATGACGCGGCCGATGATGTCGGTCGCGCCGCCCGGCGCATAGGGCACCAGCAGCGTGACCGGCTTGTTGGGATAGGCCTGTGCGAAGGCAGGCGCGGCAGCCGCGAGCGAGAGCGCGGCGAGCGCGCCTGTCAGGAGATGGCGTTTCAGCATGGCGTTGTTCCTCCGGTTTGAATGGCGGGCCGGTTGGGTCCGGTCCTCGCGGAAAAGGGGCGGCAGGCGGCTTCAGCAGAAGTCGAAATCGCAGCCTTCGTCGGCTTGCAGCACGGTCGTCAGGTAGAGCCCGCGATAGCCGCGCGAAGGTTCGGTGAGATGGGCCGGCGGCCGCCACTCGGCCTTGCGGCGTTCGAGCTCGGCCTCGTCGACCAGCAACTCAATCCGCCGCGCCGGCACGTCGAGACTGATCATGTCGCCGTCGCGCACCAGACCGAGCGGGCCGCCGACGGCCGACTCGGGCGTGATGTGCAAAACGATCGTCCCGAACGCCGTGCCGCTCATGCGGGCGTCGGAGATGCGGACCATGTCCTTGATACCGGCCTGCGCCAGCTTCTTCGGGATCGGCAGGTAACCGGCCTCCGGCATGCCGGGCGCACCCTTCGGCCCGGCATTGCGCAGCACCAGCACGTCCTCGGCCTTCACGTCCAGCGCCGGATCGTCCATCCGCCGCACCATGTCCTCGACCGAATCGAACACGACCGCGCGCCCCGTATGGGTGAGCAGCGCCGGCGAGGCGGCCGAATGCTTGATGACTGCGCCGCCGGGCGCGAGATTGCCTCGCAAAATCGCCATACCGCCGGTCTGCTTCAGCGGGGCCGCCGCGCTGCGGATGATCGTCTGGTTCGGCACCTCCTCGGCCGCCTCCGCGATCTCGCCGATGGTCAGGCCGGAGATCGTCATGGCGTCGAGATCGAGATGGCCGCGCAGTTCCTTCATCAGCTTCGGCATGCCGCCGGCCCAGTGGAAATGCTCCATGTAGTGGTCGCCGGACGGCTTCAGGTCGATCAGCACTGGCACCTCGCGGCCGATCTGGTCGAACTCCTCCAGGTCGATCGCCATGCCGGCGCGGCGCGCAATTGCCGACAGATGCACCAGCCCGTTGGTCGAGCCGCCGATCGCCTGCAGCACCACCATGGCGTTGCGAAAGGCGGCCTTCGTCAGAAGCTCGCTGGGTTTGAGACCGCCCTTGGCGAGATCGACCGCGCGCTTACCGCTGGCCTCGGCCGCACGGATGCGGTCGGCATGGGTCGCGGGGATGGTCCCCGAGCCCGGAAGCGCGATGCCCAGCGCCTCGACGAGGCAGCCCATCGTGCTCGCCGTGCCCATCACCATGCAGGTGCCTTGCGTCGGCGCGAGCCGCCCGCTTAGAACCTCGATCTCGGCCTCGTCGATCTGCCCGGCGCGATGCTGGCCCCAGAGCCTTCGGCAGTCGGTGCAGGCGCCCAGCACCTCGCCCTTGTGATGGCCGACCAGCATCGGTCCGGTAATGAGCTGGATCGCCGGGACATCGGCCGAGACCGCGCCCATCAACTGCGCCGGCACGGTCTTGTCGCAGCCGCCGATCAGCACGACCGAATCCATCGGCTGGGCGCGGATCATCTCCTCGGTGTCGATCGCCATCAGATTGCGCAGGAACATCGAGGTCGGGTTCGAGAACGATTCGTGGATCGAGACCGTCGGGAACTCCATCGGCAGGCCGCCAGCCAGCATGACCCCGCGCTTGGCCGCCTCGATCAGGCGCGGGACGTTGCCATGGCAGGGGTTGAAGTCGCTGAAGGTGTTGGTCAGGCCGATGATCGGCCGGTCGAGCGCGTCGTCGGAGAAGCCTGCCGCCTTGATGAAGGCCTTGCGCAGGAACAGCGAGAAGCCGGGGTCGCCATAGCTGGCGAGATTACGGCGCATGCCGCTGGCGGCGGGCTTCCTGGTGTCGTCTGCGGTCGTCATCGCGAGAACAGACTTGCTGCCCGGCAGATTGTCAACAATCATGTCGCCCAACTGGAGGCATCATGAGCGTCGTCCCGCTGAAAGCCGCCGCGCCCGACCGCATGCGCATGATCGCGGATGCGATCGAGGAGGAGATCGTGCTCGGCTGGCTCCTGCCGCGCGAGCGCCTGATCGAGGAGGAACTCGCCGCGCGCTTTGGCGTGAAACGCCATGTCGTGCGCGAGGCGCTGGCGGGGCTGGAGCGCGACGGGCTGATCGAGCGCGTGCCCAACAAGGGCGCGGCGGTGAAGCGGCTCGACCCCGAGGAGGTACGCCAGATCTATTCGGTGCGCGAGGCGCTGGAGACGCTGGCAGCCGCGCAAATCCCGTTTCCGGCGGACGCGACCGTACTCGCGGAGCTCCGCGCCATGCAGCAGCGGCACGCCGCAGCCGTCGCCGATAGCGACGCCCGGGCCGCTTTCCGCGCCAACATGGCCTTCCACGAGGCGCTCTTCGCCGCCTGCGGCAACCGCCATCTCGTCGAACTGATCCAGATGATGGCGCAGAAGGTCCATGGCGCGCGCTCGATCACGGCCGCCAGCCCGCAGCATCTCGCGCTGGCGCGCGACGAGCACGCGGCGATGGTCGAGGCGCTTGCCAACGGGGACCGCGCGCGGCTGGTCGCGCTCTGCCGAGACCACCTGATCCCCTCGCGCGACGCCTATATCGCGACGGTCGAAGGCAGGGCCAGCCGGCCGGTTCAGTCCGCGTAGATCGTCTTCACATGGGCGTTGATCGCCGCGATGTCCGGCAGCGCCCCGTCATTGCGGACTGCCAGATGGCCCTCATGCCAATACCAGTCGTCGAAGCCGACGTTCAGCCGCTTGTAACCGGCCTCGGCCAGCAGCGTGCGCATCTGCTCGCGGCGCGGCTCGACAAAATTGTGCTCGATGGTGAAGAGCGCGATCGCGTGGCGGGAAAGGTCGATCGTCCGCAGGATGTCGAGCTCCGAACCCTCGGTGTCGAGCGAGACATAGTCGAAGCCGGATCCGCCCTGCCCGTCTGCCGCGTCCATCTCGTCGAAGGTGATGGTCGAGACCGTGATCAAACCGTTCTCGCTGATTGCCTGCCGGCGGTCCTCGGCGTAACCGTCGGCCTCGGCATATTCGGCCAGCGTCCCGATCTCCTGCGAGGCGACGAAGGAGAGCAGTTGCCCGCCCTCGCGATGGACCGCCTTCTCGAGGCAGGTCGCACTGCGGCTCGCCGCGAGCTTGGCGAAGAGCAGCGGATTGGGCTCTACCAGCACGCCGCCCCAGCCATGGTCGCGCTCCAGAAACAGGGTGTTGGAGTGCAGCACCCCGTCGAAGGCGCCGATCTCGGCAAAGCGCCCGCCACGACGCCCCAGGCACATCGCCAGCACCCAGCGCTCCTGCTCGATCTGCGAGTGGGTCGGAGCGTCGAAAGCCTGCTGCCAGGACAAAAGGGGAGACGATGATGTCGGCATGAGGTGTCGGGGCTTCCGCTCGGCGGCCGGATCGCCGCCTGCGATTGGTAGCCCAGCCGCGCGGTAGAGGGAACTTGCGCTCAGACCCGCCGTCCCGCGGGCACCGCCAGCGCCGAGCGCTCGCGGGCGACGTGCAGGCCATGTTTCGGCGCGGCCGCAAGCTCCCCGTCCCGCACCACGATCTGTCCCCGCAGGATCGTCGTCGCCGGCCAGCCCCTTACCCTGATACCCTCATAAGGCGTGTAGTCGGCCCCGTGATGCAGCAGCGACTGGCTGATCGTCACTTCGCGCTGCGTATCCCAGATCGCGATGTCGGCATCCATTCCGATCGCGATCGAGCCCTTTTTGGTCAGCCCATAGGTCTTGGCGTGATTGGTCGAAGACAGCGCGACGAACTGGTTCAGCGTGATGCGGCCCTTCCCGACCCCTTCCGAGAACAGGATCGGCAGCCTTGTCTCGACGCCGGGAATGCCGTTGGGCACCCAGCGGAAGGAGGTCTTGCCCTTCGGGATCAGCTTTCCAGCCGGGTCGTCATAGCGGAACGGGCAATGGTCGGAGGAGAAGACGTTGAAAATGCCGTTTTCAAGCCCCTCCCAGCAGGCGATCTGGCTGGCATGATCGCGCGGCGGCGGCGAGCAGACATATTTCGCGCCCTCCATGTTGAGCCCGTCCATGTCAGTCTCGGTGAGCACGAGATACTGCGGGCAGGTCTCTCCATAGACCTTGAGGCCGCGCGAGC
>JBKJSB010000341.1:0-3557 GCA_046593015.1 Allobosea sp. | reverse complement strand
GCAATATGAGCGCGGCTTCCCCAGCGATTGCGGCCCCTCCGGCCGCACGCCGACGCGCATGGCGCTGGACCAGGCCGAGGGCCTATTCCCGACAGAGAGCCTCGCCCGCTACGAATGGCGCAAGCACGGCACCTGCTCGGGCTCGAGCCCGAGCGACTATTTCGCCGACACCCGCCGCGCCCGCGAGAAGATCGTGGTGCCGCCACAACTCGCGGCAGTGGAGCGCGACCAGAACTGGACCGCGATCGACCTCGAACGCGCCTTCGTCGCCGCCAATCCCGGCCTGCGCACCGACATGATGTCGGTCACCTGCCGGCGCGGCGTGCTGCAGGAGGTGCGGATCTGCTTCACCAAGGATCTGCGCAATTTCCAGACCTGCCAGGAGGTCGATCGCGCCGGCTGCCGCACACGCGACATCACCGTGAACGCGCCACGCTGACAGCAGCCCGCAAGCCGCGTAAGAGCGGGCGATGAATTACCGCCACGGCTTCCATGCCGGAAATTTCGCCGACGTCCTGAAGCATGCGGTGCTGACGCGCATCCTGGCGCATCTCAACGCCAAGGACACAGCCTATCGCATCGTCGATACCCATGCCGGGGCCGGCCGCTACGATCTCGGCTCGGAGGAGGCGCTGCGGACCCATGAGTGGAAGGACGGTGTCGCCCGCATCGACCGCTCGCCGCTGGCGCCCGCCGTCGAGACGATCCTGAAGCCGTGGCGCGATGCGCTCGCTGGCGCGCGTACGCTGTTTGGGCCCGACGCCTATCCCGGCTCGCCCTGGCTCTGCCGGCAGGCGATGCGGGCGGACGACCGGCTGATCGGGGCCGAACTCCACCCGCAGACGCACAAGAAGCTCGCCGCCGTGCTCGGCCGCGATCAGCGCTGCAAGGCGCTCGCCATCGACGGCTGGAACGCGCTGCGCGGCAATGTCCCGCCAAAGGAGCGGCGCGGCCTCGTGCTGATCGACCCGCCCTTCGAGCAGCCCGACGAGTTCGCCACGCTGGAGGCCGAGTTCATCGCCGCCCACCGCAAATGGCCGACCGGCATCTATGCGCTCTGGTATCCGGTGAAGGACCGCCGGGCGGTCGAGAACCTGCTCTCGGCGATCATGGCGGCCGGCATCGGCAAGCTGCTGCGGCTCGAAATCGACGTCGACCGTCCGGAAGCCGCCGGTGGCCTGAGCGCCACCGGACTGATCGTGGTCAACCCGCCCTGGACGCTGACCGACGAGGCCCGCATCCTGCTGCCGGCCCTGACGGAACGCCTCGCGCAAGGGCCGCGCCCGCGCTACCTTTGCGAGCCAATCCGTCCGGACGGCTGAGCTCCCCGACCCCGTTTCGCCGCCCCTCCCGCCTCAAGGTTTACGCCGATGCTGATCCTGCGCTCCTCGCCCGCCTCGCCCTTCGGCCGCAAGGTCAAGATCGCCGCCGCCGTGCTCGGCCTGAGCGACTCAATCGAGATCGTCGCGGCCGACACCAACGACGCGGCCGAGCCGCTGCGCCAGCAGAACCCGCTCGGCAAGATCCCGACGCTGGTTCTGAAGGACGGCACGACGCTGTTCGATTCGCGCGTCATCGTCGAATATCTCGACCATCTCGCCGGTGGCGGCAGGATTTTCCCCACGGGCGAAGAGCGCTTCACCCAGCTCCGGCTGATGGCGCTGGCCGACGGTCTCTGCGACGCCGCGCTGCTACAGGTCTACGAGGTCCGCTTCCGGCCAGAGGCGAATCGCGATTCGGCCTGGGTCGCAAACCAGGCCGGAAAAGTCTCGCGCGCCCTGACCGCACTGGAGGTCTCGCCGCCGACGCTCGGCGACACGCCGCAGATCGGTGAGATCGCGCTCGCCTGCGCGCTGGGCTATCTCGATTTGCGCTTCGAGGGCAAATGGCGCGCCGACCATCCGGCGCTCGTCGCCTGGCTCGACGCGTTTGCGGCAAAAGTGCCGGCCTTCGAGACCACGCGGTTCAAGGGCTGACGGCGCGCAAACCGAACCAGGTTCCGCAACGAAAAACCCGGTGGCCGAGGCCACCGGGTTCGCACCATCCCCAATGAAGGGGATGTAAGACTAGAACTTGTAGTTCAGGCCGGCGCGGACGACCGAGAAGTCGGTGCCAACCTTGGCGCCGGTCGTGCCGAACGGCGTGGTGATGCTCTCGCGCTCCAGATCGACGTAGAGATACTCGATCTTGGCGGTCAGGTTGTTGGTGAAGGCGTATTCTAGGCCGGCGCCGATCGTGTAGCCGTACTGCACGTTGTCGTCGCGGAAGGCGAAGCCAGGACCGACAAGCGAGGTCTTGACGTTGGCATAGGCGAAACCACCGGTGACGTAGGGCAGGAACCGGTCGAACGCATAGCCGACGCGAGCACGGACCGTGCCGAAGTAGTTCAAGTCGTTGGTGGCGGTGAAGCCGCCGCCCGAGACGCGAGCCCGGAGGTCGGCGCCCTGGAAGTCAGCCTCGACGCCCAGAACGATCTGGCCGAACTGGAAGTTGTAGCCGATCTGGCCACCGCCGATGAAGCCATCGGGATCGGTGAAGGTCGGCAGGATGCCGAGATTGGTCGAATCGACGGTGCCGAAGCCGTAGCCGGCGTTCACACCGACATAGAGCCCGGTCCAGGTGAAGACGGGGGCGTAGGCGATCGGCGCCATGACCGGGCCCTTGCGGGACGGCAGATCGGCGGCGGTGGCGGCGCCGGCGGCGACGAGGCCGAGCGCGGCAACGCTCGCAAGCAGATACTTCTTCATGTGAAACTCCTTAGTCGTCGCTGACGCCGACTTGAATCCGGCGGTTGATGTCGATGAGGCTGGTATAAGAGCAACCCCGCTCTTTGTCTGTTGCGTCAGAAGCACATCTGCCATGCGAACCACGGCGGAAATGCGGCACGAATTGGGATGACTAGGGCGAAATGATTGATTTGGATTAATGATTGTTAAACGACGCCTAATGGTGAATCGAATACTAAGAAGAGAATGGAACCATATCGGGCTCCGAAGCATAAAACGCGCGGAGTGTCGTAAGGTTCCCACACGGTTTTCAGGCCCGTCGGAGCCTCCGGCTTGCGAGCCAAACGGCCCCGTGCTTAAGCCGTTTGGCCCTCCGGCCGATAGCGAGACCTGAAGCGCGTGCCGCCTCTTTCCATCTTCATCATCACGCGCAACGAAGCCGACCGGATCGGCCGCACGATCCAGGCGGTGCTGAGCCTGAGCGACGACATCGTGGTGGTCGATTCAGGCTCCGATGACGGTACGCAGGCGATCGCTGCAGGACTTGGCGCGCGCGTGATCGCGAATGGCTGGCCAGGCTATGGCCCACAGAAGCGCTTCGCCGAAGACCAGTGCCGCCATCCCTGGCTGCTCAATCTCGATGCCGACGAGGTGGTGCCCGACGACCTCGCCGACGAGATCGACGCCCTGTTCGAGACGGGCGAGCCTCCGGCCGACGCCTATCGCCTGCGCATCGCCGAGATTTTCCCCGGGGAGCCGGCGCCTCACCGCTTCGCCTATGCGCTGACGCCGGTCAGGCTCTACCGGAAGGACAAAGGGCGCTATTCGCCC
>JBKJSB010000146.1:0-5337 GCA_046593015.1 Allobosea sp. | reverse complement strand
CCATCACGTCCTCGGCCTGGCGCGGGTCGAGGGCTGCGCCGGCGCGTCCGACGAAGACGTCGAGCGAGCGTGGCGCGTCGCGCAGAACGATCGGGTGACGCTCGCGCAGGTCGCTCGGCGTGATCGAGGCGGTCAGGTCGCCCCTCTCGGCGCAGGCGCCGAGCAGCATCCCCGCCGCGACCGTCGTCGCCAGGCCGAGCCCGGAGCGCCGGCTAACCTGCTGTGATCGAACCATCATGATCTCGCCATCCCTCATGCCGCGCCTCTTGCCGCGCATCGGCCCCGTCAGTCCGCGATGAAGCCGACGCGGCCCTTGTAGGCCTGCGGCAGCGGGCCGCCGCTGGTGCCGTAGATCTTGTTCAGACGCCCGAGCAGCACGGCCTGCGCGTCATGCGATTCGACGAAGCCGTCATCGGGCCGCTGGACCTGGTTGGGCTCCATCGGCTTGGCGATATAGGGCGTCGCGGTGATCATCAGCTCGGTCTCTTCGCGCTGGTAGTCGCGCGAGCGGAACAGCACGCCGATGATCGGCAGGTTCATCAGCCCGGGCAGTCCGTTGAGCGAGGATTTCGAGACGCGCTGGATCAGGCCGGCGGTGGCGAGCGTGCCGCCCGAGGGCAATTCGACCGTGGTGTCGGACTTGCGGACGCGGAAGGCAGGTGCGTTGATCGACGACTGGTTGTTGTCGCTGAGCCGGATCTGGTTCTCGAAATCGAGTTCCGTCACCTCGGTAGCGATGCGCATGCTGATCTTGTTGTCCGACAAGACGATCGGCGTGAAGTTCAGCGCCACGCCGATCGGCCGGTAGACGATGCCGAGCGTGCAGCGATTATTGGCGTCGCAGGTGTAGCCGCTGGGCACGGGAACTTCGCCGCCGGCGGTGAACTTGGCGCTTTCGCCGGAGATCGCGGTCACGGTCGGCTCGGCCAGCACGCGGGAGAGACCGGCCCGCTCCAGCGCACGGAGCGTGAAGTTGGTCGAGTTGCCGATGCCGGCGGTGATCGCCGTCGCGGACAATGCCTGCGGCGAAAGCGGCAGCGGATTGTCGATCGACGGCATGACCGAGAAATTGCCGAGCTTCCACTCGCCGGTCGAGTTGATGCCGAGCTGCTTGATCGCCTTGCGCGACACCTCCGAGACGACGACCTTGACCATGACCTGGTCGCGGCCGCGAATGGCGAGCGAATTGATCACCGCGCCCTTGGCGGAGGAGAACAGCCCGCCGGTCGTGCCGACGAAGGCGTTGGCGATGTCGACGGCCTGCGTCGCCTCCGAGGCGTTGGCGACGGTGCCGACGAGCAGGATCGAGGTACCGGCCGCCTTGATCTCGATCTGGGCTTTCGGCATCGCCGCGCGCAGGGTCTGGCGCAGCACGTTGAGATCGCGCCCGACCTCGATCTCCAGCGCCGAGATCTGCCGGCCTTCCGCGTCGATGACGAACATCGAGGTCGAGCCGTCGGCGATGCCGATGATGAAGAGCTTGCGGGCGGAGCGGACGACCGCGTTGGCGACCCTCGGATTGGCGACGAAGACCTCCTTGGCGTCGCGCGGCAGCTCGACGACCAGCGAGCGGCCGATCGAGAGATCGAGCTTGCGGGCGATGGCGTGTTCGCTCGCGCCGACGTTCAGGACAGGCGCCGGTCCGGTCGTCTGGGCCAGCGCGGAGCCGGAGAGCAGCAGCGTGAGAGCGGCAGCGGTCAGGATGCGGTCGACGGTCATGGCTTTACGCTTTTGCTGGTGACGCCGTAGCGCACGAGGGTCAGGGCGCCGTCATCGGCCGGCTGTTCGGGCTCCCCGGCGTCCTTGAGGCTGCGCAGCGCAAGGGAGAGCGTGCCGTTGCGCTGGCTCTGGGCGACGATCTCGACCTGGCGCGGTGCGACTTCGAGCGTCGCGGTCTCGCCGATCACGACCTTCTCGCCATTGCGCTCCTGGATGTTCTGGCCGATCGCCAGCACCCTGACATTGGTCAGGATGGTCTGGCTCAGGAAGGTCTCGGTCTGGCCTGGGCCGTCTTCCTTGTAGGTGCGGATCACATCGACGCGGTCATTGGGCAGGATGAAGCCGCCGGCCGTGTTGGCGCCGCGGCTGTCGGTCGAGATCGCGATGGCGCGCTTGCCCGTGGGCAGCACGGCGGAGAGAAAGCCGGTGCCGTCGGTCTTGATCAGTTTTTCGCGACGGATCGGTTCGGCGCCGAGAAGGGCGTAGCGCGCGACCTGCCCGATGAGCTCGGTCTCGGCCTGCGGGCTTTCATCCTTGCGCACGACTCCGGCCGGCACGCCGGCCAATGGCCAGTCGAGCCAGCGCAGATCGGCGGCCAAGACGGTGTTTCCCAGCGGAATATCGGCGGCCGCGACCAGCACGGGCACGGTCGGCGCGGCCTCGATGCGGGCGGCCGGGGCCGGGGCCTGCGTCGGCCGCTGGATCAGCATGGCCGCGCCGACGCCGGCGATCAGGGCCACGACCAGAATGATGATGCGGGCGGGACTCATTGCGACAGACCCTCAGCCAAACCCAGTTGGCGCTCGTCGAGGATGCTGCGGTCGAAATCGTCAACTTATGGTTAATCGGACGTATCTTTTTTTCGCGACCGCGGCCGGTGCGGCGGGCGACGCAGCCCTGCGTCAGACGCCGATCGCGGCCTTCCAGAGCGCCGTGTGCGGCAGGATGAACAGCGCCGAAAAGCCGAGCGCGATCCCGTAGGGCACGCCGTGATTGGCGGCGTGCAGGCGGCGCGCCCAGGACCAGCGCTCGACCATGGCCGGCAGCGGGGCCGACCTCAGCTTCATCAGCAGCACCGTCAGCACGCCGCCGAGGATCGCCGCGAGCAGGAAATACGGCAGGAGCTGGCCAAAGCCGAACCACAGGGCGGTCGCCGCCGCGAGCTTCGCATCGCCCCCGCCGATCCAGCCGGCGGCGAAGAAGCCGAAGCAAATGACCAGGATCAGGCCGCCGGCGGCGAGATGGCCGCCGATCTGCTGCCAGGACAGTCCGAGCAGGGCGGCGACGACGGCAAAGCCCAGCAGCAAGGCCAGACAGAGCTTGTTGGAGATCGTCATCGAGACGAGGTCGCTGGCCGCGGCGAAGGCCATGGCGGCCGGGAAAGCGACGAGCAGGGCGATCAGCGACAGCGACATCGGGAAATCCTCGGCTGGATGGCGCTGATGGTGCACGCCGCCGCTGACCAAAGCCTTACCGCCGATGCGGAAATCCGTCCCATCGGGACATGCTGGCCAGGCAAACAGGGGTCTCAACCGGAAACAGCCGCCACAAACGGAAAACGCCCCGGCGAAGCCGGGGCGTTCCGATCCTGGCGATCGACGGGGTCGATCAGACGCCGGCGGCTTTCAGGCCGGTCGAGACGCGGCCGAACAGCGCGACGAGGTCGGTGCCGACGGTGGTCAGGGCGGTGATGCAGACGACGGCGATGAGAGCCGCGATCAGGCCGTATTCGATGGCGGTCGCGCCGGACTCGTCCTTGACGAAACGAGCGAAGAGATTGGTCATGGGAGAACTCCTTTTACACCACGGTTTGACTGCTGCCTTCGCTCTGAATGGCTTCGGTCAGCGACAATTGGACATTACCCCGCGCCCCTTGCCGATCGGTTAAACGAATCGAAGAATTCGCCCGATTCCAGAAACATGCATTCGATGGTTAATGCAGAATTTATAAGGTTCTCTGAAATCAAGATTGCCATTTCGAGGAAATATGTCTGACGAAGAGCAATACTATTCGTTCGCAGCAAAGTTGAAAGCCTGCCCTCCCTTGTGAGAAGGGCCTCCGCAGAGAGGCATGTGACTGAAACGGCCTGTCGAATCGATCCCGATGCGCTGCCGGCAAAGCCCTCGGCCGGGCTGCGTTAGGGATTGATTCATCATTCTGCGCTTTGCTGCATGGGTCGCAAATCTTGAGGCGCTGCCCATGTCCGCTGTCACGCCTGTCTCCGGCTCGCATCGCGCCGGCTTTCGCGTCGCCGTGGTCCTGCTCGCATCCGGGCTTGTCCTGGGCTGCGGCGCATCCCGGGCCGCCGCCGCGCCGCAGGGCGCGGCCCCCGATACCGTGGTGGTGATGGTCGATCACGCCAAGGTCGTGCGCCTTCCGGAGAAGGCGCAGACGGTGATCGTCGGCAATCCCGGCATCGCAGACGTCTCGGTCCAGAAGAACGGCGTGATGGTGGTGACCGGCAAGAGCTTCGGCGTCACCAATCTGATCGCGCTCGATGCGAATGGCGCGCTGCTGGCGGAATCGCTCGTGCGCGTGGGCGCGGCTTCCGACTCCGTCGTGACGGTTCAGCGCGGGCTCGACCGCGAAAGCTATTCCTGCACGCCATCCTGCCAGCCGACGGCACGGCTTGGCGACGCGCAGCGCTTCTTCGGCGAGGCCAGCGGCCAGGCAACGAGCCGCAGCACCGCGGCGGCCGCCGCGGCCAGCGCGGGCGCCGCGCGCTGAACGGCCGCCGGGGCCCGCCTGCGAAGGTGAACGCTTCGCTAACACCTTCAAAAGCTGACGCTGTGAGGCCCTAACGGATCGGCAAGTGTTTTCCGCTAGCGTCCAGTCTCGAATCTGAGACAGGCCGGCGTTCGCCCGGCCGCGAACCGGACGCCAGACGCCCATGACGGACCTGCCGGCTCCATTGCAGACACAGCCCGCCCCGCAAAGGCGGCGCGGGCTGATCCGCCGCTTCCAGCGCGATCAGGACGGCGCGACCGCCGTCGAATTCGCGCTGGTGATCACGCCTTTCCTGGCGCTGCTGCTCGCCATCATCGAAACCGCGCTGATGTTCTGGACCAACCAGATCCTCGAGGATGCGGTGACGCAGGCGTCGCGCACGCTCCTGACCGGCCAGTCGCGGGACCTCTATCCGGCAGCGAGCGATGACCCTTCGGAGCCTGGGGCCCCTACGAACACCACGAAGTTTCGCGATGCCGTCTGTGCCAATGCGCCAGCCCTCGTGGACTGTACGAAGGTCCAGATCGACGTGCGAAGCTACGCCTCCTTCGCCGGGGCGCAAGCTGGAACATCGGGCTCCAATCCGGTCGCCGGCGGCGCGTTGAACACCGCAGGCTTCAAATACAACCAGACCGGGCCGGGCCAGATCGTCGTGGTCAGGGCGGTACTCGAATACGACCTGCTCTTCACGAAATGGAGCACGGCGCTCGCCAATATCGGAGCGGGAAAGCGCGCGCTCGTCGCCTCCACCACCTTCAGATCCGAACCCTTCGTGTGACGCCCGCGCCATGACGATGAGCCAGTTCCGCCGCGCCATCTCACCCCGTCGCAATCGCGCCGCTCTGCGCCGTCTGGTCAGGAGCGTCGTCTCCGACCGGCGCGGCGTCGCC
>JBKJSB010000094.1:0-3713 GCA_046593015.1 Allobosea sp. | reverse complement strand
TCCCAGATCGCGATGTCGGCATCCATTCCGATCGCGATCGAGCCCTTTTTGGTCAGCCCATAGGTTTTGGCGTGATTGGTCGAAGACAGCGCGACGAACTGGTTCAGCGTGATGCGGCCCTTGCCGACCCCTTCCGAAAACAGGATCGGCAGCCTTGTCTCGACGCCGGGGATGCCGTTGGGAACCCAGCGGAACGAGGTACGGCCCTTCGGCGTCAGCTTGCCGGCCGGATCGTCGTAACGAAACGGGCAGTGATCGGAGGAAAACACGCTGAAGATGCCGCTTTGCAGCCCCTCCCAGCAGGCCTGCTGGCTGGCCGTATCGCGCGGCGGCGGCGAGCAGACATATTTCGCGCCCTCCATGTTGAGGCCGTCCATGTCGGCCTCGGTCAGCACGAGATATTGCGGGCAGGTCTCGCCATAGACCTTGAGGCCACGCGAGCGGGCCCGCGCGATCTCCTCCATCGCCTCGCGGTTCGACACGTGGACGATCATCACCGGCACATCGACGAGTTCCGCGAGCGAAATTGCCCGATGCGTCGCCTCGCGCTCGACGGGAATGGGCCGCGACGCGCCATGGAATTTCGGCGCGATCTGGCCGCCGCGTTCCAGCCGGTCGGTCAGGAAGCGGATGGCATCATAGTTCTCGGCATGGACCATGACGAGCGCGCCGGTCTCGCGCGCGACCGACATCACCTCCAGCATCTGCCGGTCGTTCAGCGCCAGCCCGTCATAGGTCATGAACACCTTGAACGAGGTGTAGCCGTCCTCGATCAGCGCCGGCAGGTCCTGCCCCAGCACTTGCTCGGTCGGGTCGGAGATGACGAGGTGAAACGCAACGTCGACATGGCACTGCCCGTCGGCGAGCCCGTGATAGGCCTTCACTGTCTCGCGCAGGCTCACCCCCTTTTCCTGCACGCAGAACGGCATCACCGTGGTGTTGCCGCCGAATGCCGCAGACAGCGTGCCCGAGGCGAAATCGTCGGCCATGACGATGCCTTCGCCGCTGGGCTGGGCGATGTGGACATGGCTGTCGATGCCGCCGGGCAGCACCAGCCTGCCCGTGGCGTCGATCGTCTCCGTCGCCGCGCCGAGATCATGCCCCAGCGCCACGATGACGCCGTCGCGGATGCCGATGTCGCAGGAAAAGATGTCGGATGCGGTCGCGATCGTGCCGCCCGCGATAATCAGGTCGTAAGCCATTCAATTGCGTCCCAAAAGTCCGCAAGCTATGCGGCGGCACAAGTCAAAGCCAGCGCCCGCCATCATGCAATCGCCGAGCCGTCAGGCAAAACGGCGCGGCCTCAGTCCCGCATGGAACCACGATATCATCGAATAGATGTCATGCACCGGCAGCCCCGTCGCCGCCTGCACGGCTGCCGCATAGGGCGGCATATTGGTGCATTCGAGCACGATCGCGCCGACATCCGGGTGCCGCGCGACCAGCGCCAGCGCCGCATCGACCACGTCCTGCCGGGCGAGATCGACATCCATGTCGTCTTTCTCGGCCCTGATCAGCACGCGGAAGAATTCGCGGCCATGCTCGGTCCCGGCGATCGGCGTGTCGAGCGGCACGCCGGCTCCCGCCAGATGCGCCGGCGTCAGGCTCTGTGCCGAGACGGTGACGATGCCGACGCGCTTGCCCGGCGGCAGGGTCGCCTGCACCCATGGGACCTGCATCAGCGCCGAGGTCGCGACCGGCACCTCAAGCGCCGCCGCAAGCTCCTGCTGGAACAGCGCCAGAAACCCGCAATTGGTCGTGATGGCCTCGGCCCCGAGCCCGATCAGCTCCCGGCCCGCCGCGATGAAGTCCGGCAGCAGCCCTTGCGCACCCTGCATCACGACGCGGTCGGGGCTCGCGCCCGACACGACGCGGTAGAGCACCGGAAACGGCCAGGTCCCGGCATTGCCCATATCGCCGGGAATGCGCGGAAACCGCGCCTGCAGCGTCAATATGCCCAGAGGCGCGCCATAGATCGCCTTGCCGCCGCGCGCGATATGGCCGGTGGCCGCACTGTCGCTCATCGTCATCGCACAATCCGCCTGATTCCGGCCGGGCTGGACGAGGTCGATCGTCGTTGCCCAAGCTGTCGCTCACAATCGCCGCGTATAGGGCTTGCGACAACGCAGCGGAAGCAGCGACGCGGCCCGTCAGACCGCGACGATACGAGGCTTGAACATCCGCAGCAGCAAGGGCGCAAGCACCGCGGCAGCCGCGCAGGCCAGCAGCACGGCCGAGATCGGGCGGGTGAAGAAGATATCGACGCTGCCATGGGACAGCGTCATCGACTGGCGCAGCGAGTTCTCGAAGATGGTGCCGAGCACGAGCCCGAGGATCAGCGGCGCCGGCGGCCAGTCATAGCGCATCATCGCCCAGCCGAGCGCGCCGAACCCAACCAGCATCCAGACATCCTCGATCGAGTTCGCCTGCGAATAGACGCCGGCGACGCACAGCGCCAGAATCGGCGGATAGAGCCAGGCATAGGGCACCCGCAGGAGCTGCGCGAAGAGTCGCGCCAGCGGCAAGTTCATGATCAGCAGCATGAGATTGCCGATGTACATGCTGGCGATGACGGTCCACACCAGCGCCGAGTTCTTCTCGAAGAGCTCGGGCCCCGGGCGGATGCCGAACATGATCAGCGCCCCCAGAATGATCGCGGTGGTGCCCGAGCCCGGCACGCCCAGCGCCAGCATCGGCACCATCGCGCCGGCGGCTGCGGCATTGTTGGAGGCTTCCGGTCCCGCAACGCCCTCGATCGCGCCCTTGCCGAAGCGCGACGGGTCCTTGGCGACCTTCTTCTCCACGATATAGGCGATAAAGGAAGCGATCGTTGCGCCCGTCGCCGGCAGGACGCCGACAAAGAAGCCGATGAAGCTGCCGCGCAGGATCGGCATGCGGCTGGCCCGCCATTCCTCGCGCGAGGGCAGCACATTGGCGACATGGGTGATGGGCGGAGGCGTCGGCTTGCCGACACTGGAGAGAACCTCGCCGACGCCGAAGATCGCGACCGTCAGGACGATGAAGCCGATCCCGTCGAGCAGCCAGAGCTTGTCGAAAGCAAAGCGCGACACCCCGGTCTGCTGGTCGATGCCGACCGTGCTGATCAGCAGGCCGAAGACGCCGGTGGTGAGGCCCTTGAGCACAGAGCCGCCGACGGCCGCGAGCGCCGTCAGGCCCAGCACCACGAGCGCGAAATACTCCGGCGGTCCGAACGCCAGCGCCGCGCGCGCCATGGGCGGCGCCAGCAGCATCAGGCCGATGGTCGAGATCGTGCCGGCGATGAAGGAGCCGATCGCCGCGATCCCCAGCGCCACGCCGGCCTTGCCCTGCAGCGCCATCTGGTAGCCGTCGATGCTGGTCATCACGCTGGAGGGCTCGCCCGGCACGCTGATCAGCACGGAGGTCAGCGTCCCGCCATATTGCGCGCCGTAATAGATGCCGGCGAACAGGATGATGGCCGAGGTCGGGTCGGCGCCGAAGGTCAGCGGCAGCAGCAGCGCGATCGCCGAGGACGGGCCGATGCCCGGCAGCGCACCGACGAGCTGTCCGGCCAAGACGCCGGCAAAGCACATCATCAGGTTCCAGGGCGTCAGGGCGCTGGCGAAGCCCGCTGCGAGTTCGTAGATCACCGACACGGGCTCAGAACCCCCAGGGACCTGGTCTGCCCCCTGAAAAGTGGTCCTCCGTGAAGTAGGCTTTTGAGCCTTTGGAGG
>JBKJSB010000078.1:0-3384 GCA_046593015.1 Allobosea sp. | reverse complement strand
GGAAGGACGGCCGCACGTCGTCGACGCGATCAAGAACGGCGAGATCCAGCTCGTCTTCAACACCACCGACGGCCCGCAGGCGCTGCAGGATTCGCGCTCGCTCCGCCGAACGGCCCTCTTGCACAAGGTGCCCTATTATACCACCTTGGCCGGAGCGATCGCCGCGGCGGAAGGCATCAAGGCCTATTGCAGCGGCGATCTCGAAGTACGATCGCTGCAATCCTATTTCGTGCGCGCCGCCTGAACAAAACGGCGCGCGGGAAGTTCGCTCTCGCAGTTCAATAACGATCGGAAGCGGAGCGCGCAGGCCATCGCAAGCATGGCCGGCGGCTCATCGCTTTCGCAATCCGGGATGAGACGATGGAAAAGGTTCCCATGACCGCGGGCGGCTTCGCCGCTCTGGAGGCCGAACTGAAGGACCGCCAGCAGGTGCAGCGCCAGCGCATCATCGCGGCGATCGCAGAAGCGCGCGCGCATGGCGATCTCTCGGAAAACGCCGAGTATCATGCCGCCAAGGAATCGCAGGCTCTCAATGAGGGCCGCATCCAGGAGCTGGAATCGCTGATCGGCCGGGCCGACATCATCGACATCGCCAAGCTCGCCGGCGGCGACACGATCAAGTTCGGCGCGACCGTGCAGTTGATCGACGACGATACCGAAGAGAAGAAGAGCTACCAGATCGTCGGCGAACCGGAATCGGATGTGAGATCCGGCAAGGTCTCGGTCGGCTCGCCGGTCGCGCGCGCGCTGATCGGCAAGAAGGTCGGCGATTCCGTGCACGTCAACACGCCCGGCGGCGGAAAATCCTACGAGGTCGTCAGCGTGGTGTTTCGCTGAGAGGCTGGAGCGCTTCGCGCGTATTGGCGCTGCAACCGCGCGACACTACATGCGTTGGTGTCCCGAGGGAGATTCAGCCATGACGACGCGCCGCGCTTTCATCCTCTCAGCCATCGCAGGCTCCGTCCTCGCGGCTCATGGCCCCGCCCTGTCGCAGGCGCGGAGCATCGGCGCGATCCGGGTCGATGCCTCGCGGATCGCGGCGCAAGGCTGGGGCGAACGCTCAATCGAGATCAAGCGCGCGCTGGAGCGCCAGCTCGCGACCACGCTCGCGCCAATGATCCGGCGTGGCGGACCGACGCTGAATGTCACCGTCAAAGGCGTCTGGCTGGCGAACTGGGCCGGTGGCGGCGGCGGCGGAAAGCCGAGCGATGGCGGCGCCAGCATGGACAATTTCGACGCGGACTACGTCCTCACGGGCTCGCGCGGCGAGGTGCTGGCAAGCTGGCCGATTCTGAGCAATATCGGTTCGGATTCGGGCGGGGCGTGGTATCGGCCCGATGTCGACCAGCGCCGCGTCGCCGCGCTGATCGAGAACAACGCGCTCTGGATCAGGCGCTATCTCGGCGGCTGAGCCGGTCCTAGCCCAGAGGCGCGATCGGCTCGTCCTTGACCCGGTCGAGCGCCAGTGCGGTGCGAACGTTGCGGACGTTGGGCAGCGCGGTCAGGTCGCCGACGAAGTCCTGGAAGGCTTTCAGGTCAGGCGCGACGCATTTCAGGATGAAGTCGATGTCGCCAGACAGCGTCCAGCATTCGCGCACCGCGTCCCAGGCGCGGATACGGGACTGGAAGGCGGCGAGGTCGGCTTCCGCCTGGCTCGCCAGATGCACGAAGGCGAAGCAGACCACTTCGAGCCCGAGCTTCTTCTCGTCGAGCAAAGCCCGGTAGCCGGTGATCAGCCCGGCCTCCTCCAGCGCCCGCACGCGACGCAGGCAGGGCGGCGGCGAGATTCCGACCCGGCTCGCCAGCTCGACATTGGTCATGCGCCCGTCGGCCTGAAGTTCGCGCAGGATGGCGAGGTCGATGTCGTCGAGTTTTGATCGCACGAAAGGCCCCGGGGACAAGGTCGCGCTGGTCTAGACGCAGCGCCTGCGCGATACAAGGCGCGTGCCGCGCTTCACAGGATGCCTTGCTTGCCCGCCGAAACTCCGCCCACAGAGCCGCTTCCGACCATCTGGGTGCTGACCGACGGCAAGGCCGGCGACGAGGTGCAGTGCCTCGGCGTCGCGCAGCGCCTGGGCGTCGAGCCGGAGATCAGGCGCGTCGCCCCGCGCGCGCCCTTCGCCTGGCTGATGCCGCGCGGGCCGATCGATCCGCGCGAGGCGCCGGACCGGCCGGGCAGCCCGTTGCGCCCGCCCTTTCCCGATATCGCCATCGCTTCGGGCCGGCGCGCGGTCGCCTATCTGAAGGCGCTGCGCAAGGCCTCGAATGGGCGCAGCTTCACCGTCTTCCTGAAAGACCCGCGGACGGGGTCAGGAACGGCCGACCTGATCTGGGTTCCCGAGCACGACCGCTTGCGCGGCGAGAACGTGCTGGTGACGGTGACCTCGCCGCATGGGCTTTCGCCGGCGCGGCTGGAGCAGGCGCGCTTGCGGCCGCATCCGGCGATCGCGGCTCTGCACAGCCCGCGCGTGGCGGTCCTGGCCGGCGGCGACAGCCGGCATCACCGCTTCCGGCCAGATGACATCGCGCGCTTCGCAGGCCTGCTCGACCAGCTTGCGGGATCGGGCGCGGCGCTGATGGGTTCACGCTCGCGGCGGACCTCGCCCGAGCTTGACGCGGCGGTTGCTGCGGTCTTCGCCAGGCGTGGCGGCTGGTGGTGGGACGGAGCAGGGGAGAACCCCTATCTCGCTCTGCTCGCCCACGCCGACGCCATCGTCACCACGGCCGACTCGACCAATATGATCGGCGAGGCGACAGCGACCGGCGCGCCGATCCTCGTGTTCGAGCCCCATGGCGGCCACGGCAAGCTGGCGAAGTTCCTCGAGGCGCTGAAGCGGCAAGGGGCTGTGCATCACTTCGAGGGCCGGCTTGAAGGGCAGCGCTATCAGCCGCTAGACTCGACAGCCGAGATCGCCGAAGCGGTGAGGCAGGGCTGGCTGCGGCATCGGGCCGAACGCGGGCTGTTGTGATTTCGGTGGCTGAACCGCCATCGAGCTCGCGCTGTCATCCCGGGCTTCGCGCAGCGAAGTCCCGGGATCCATCATAGAGCGCTGCGGAGCCTTACGATGGATTCCGGAGCTGCGCGGTTCCGCCGCTTGTCCAGGATAACGGCGTGAGTTGATTTGCACGCATTGGCGCACGACAAGACAGCGCCTATCTGACTGATCGACAACGTGGCCGAGGCCGCGCAACAAGGACGACTTCGATGGCCCACACCCATGCCCGCGTGATGATCGTCGGGTCAGGCCCCGCCGGCTACACCGCCGCGATCTATGCAGCGCGGGCCATGCTGGAGCCGGTGATGATCTCCGGCATGCAGGCCGGCGGCCAGCTCATGATCACCACCGGCTCCAGCATGGCCCGCGCTGCATAGATCGCGGCCGT
>JBKJSB010000324.1:0-13458 GCA_046593015.1 Allobosea sp. | reverse complement strand
CCCGGTCCATGAAGACCGCCTTGATCGCGTCCTGCCAGCTCCAGAGCGACAGGGGATAATAGCTCAGCGGCCGGAAATCGGCATTGAGCACAAGCGCCGGACACCCATCCGGCGACGCCATCTGATGCATCACATGCGCCGTCAAACCCGCCGCACCTCCGCTGATCGGAGCGGGACTCACCCCGCCACGGAATCAATGTAAGCGCGAGACGACAGGAATGTGAAGGGGATGCGGCATTTGGGCGTGCGGACGTCGCTCGAGGCCTTTCAAGAAGCCACAACTCCACCTTGCGGCGTCATCCCGGACAAGCGGCAAAGCCGCGCCGATCCGGGATCCATTCCTGAGCCGTACCGGAATCGATCCCGGGTCTACGCTGCGCTTGCCCGGGATGAAGGCGGTTTGGTGAATGGCAGGTTCTGCCTTGCGCTCACCGCGTCGGAACCGGCTTCTCGCCGCGATAATCGTAGAAGCCGCGCTTGGTCTTGCGGCCGAGCCAGCCGGCCTCGACATATTTCACCAGCAGCGGGCAAGGCCGGTACTTCGAGTCGGCCAGCCCGTCATGCAGCACCTGCATCACCGAGAGGCAGGTATCGAGACCGATGAAATCGGCGAGCTGGAGCGGCCCCATCGGGTGGTTGGCGCCGAGCTTCATCGCGGTGTCGATCGCATCGACCGAGCCGACGCCCTCATAGAGCGTATAGACCGCCTCGTTGATCATCGGCAGCAGGATGCGGTTGACGATGAAGGCCGGGAAATCCTCGGAGACCGAGACCGTCTTGTGCAGCTTGCCGACGAACTCCTTGGCGAGTTCGAAGGTCTGGTCGTCGGTGGCGATGCCGCGGATCAGCTCGACGAGTTGCATCAACGGCACGGGGTTCATGAAATGGATGCCGATGAAGCGCTCCGGCCGGTCGGTCGCGGCGGCCAGCCGCGTGATCGAGATCGACGAGGTGTTCGAGGCCAGCATGGTCTCGGGCTTGATGTGCTGGCAGACGGCTGTGAAGATCTTGCGCTTGGTCTCCTCGCTCTCGGTCGCGGCCTCGATGATCAGGTCGCAATCGCTCAGGCCGGACAGATGCGGCGCGGCCACGATCTTGGCCATGGCGTCGCGGCGGATCTCGTCGCCGATCGCGCCCTTGGCGACCTGGCGGGCCATGTTGCCGTCGATCGTGGCGAGTGCGGTGTTGATCCGCTCCTCGACGAGGTCGTGCAGCCGGATATCGAAACCCGCCACCGCCGCGACATGGGCGATGCCGTTGCCCATCTGGCCTGCGCCGATGATGCCGATCGTCCTGATCGCCTGGTCCGACATGGTCTGATCCGTCTCTGGTGGCATCGCTTCGCTGGTTGAAACGATGCGGGCCGCCTTGTGCGGCAGCCCGGTTGTTATGTCTCGGCGCGAGCGCCTTACTTGCCGATCTTGGCCAGTTCGGCGGCGAATTCCGGCATGATCGTGAACAGGTCGCCGACGAGGCCGTAATCGGCGATCTGGAAGATCGGAGCCTCCTCGTCCTTGTTGATCGCGACGATGACCTTTGAGTCCTTCATGCCGGCGAGATGCTGGATCGCCCCCGAAATGCCGACCGCGACGTAGAGATCGGGCGCCACGACCTTGCCGGTCTGGCCGACCTGCCAGTCATTGGGCGCATATCCGGCATCGACCGCCGCGCGCGAGGCGCCCATGGCCGCCCCGAGCCTGTCGGCAACGGGCTCGATCACCTTGGCGAAGTTCTCCGCCGAGGCGAGCGCGCGCCCGCCCGAGACGATGATCTTGGCCGAGGCCAGCTCCGGCCTGTCGGATTTGGCGACCTCCTCGCCCTTGAAGGCCGAGAGGCCGGGATCCTCGCCTGTCGCGATCGTCTCGACCGTGGCCGAGCCGCCTTCGCCCGTCGCCTGGAAGGAGGCGGTGCGGATTGTCATCAGCTTCTTTGGCTCAGCACTCTGCACGGTCTGGATCGCGTTTCCGGCATAGACCGGGCGCTCGAAAGTGTCGGGCGAGACCACCTTCATCACGTCGGAGATCTGCATCACGTCGAGCAGGGCCGCCACGCGGGGCAGCACGTTCTTGCCGGTCGTGGTCGAGGGCGCGACGATGGCGTCGTAACCCTCGGCGAGCTTGACGACCAGCGCCGCCAGCGGCTCGGCGAGGTTGTGGCCATAGATGGCGGCATCCGCCAGCAGCACCTTCTCGACGCCATCGAGCTTGGCGGCGGCATCGGCCGCAGCCTTCGCGCCTTCGCCCGCGACGAGGATGTGGACGGGTGCGCCCAGTTCCTTCGCCGCAGTCAGGGCCTTGTTGGTCGCGTCCTTGACGGTCGCGTTGTCGTGTTCGGCGATCAGCAGCGTGGCCATGTCAGATCACCCCTGCGGTCTTGAGTTTGGAAACGAGTTCGGCGGGCGAGCCGACCTTGATGCCGGCGGAGCGGCCGGCGGGTTCGACCGTCTTGAGCACCTTGAGGCGCGGCGTGATATCGACGCCCAGCGTCTCGGCCGAGGTCTCGTCGAGCGGCTTCTTCTTGGCCTTCATGATGTTGGGCAGCGAGGCGTAGCGCGGCTCGTTCAGGCGCAGATCTGTGGTCACGATCGCCGGCAGCTTGAGCGAGACGGTCTGGAGGCCGCCATCGACCTCGCGGGTGACATCGACGCTGCCGGATTCGAGCGCAACCTTGGAGGCGAAGGTGCCCTGCGGCCAGCCGAGCAGGGCGGCCAGCATCTGGCCGGTCTGGTTGCAGTCGTCGTCGATCGCCTGCTTGCCGAGGATGACGAGGTCGGGGCTCTCCTGCTCGACCAGCTTCTTTAAAAGCTTGGCGACGGCCAGCGGCTCGACCACGCCGTCGACCTTCACCAGGATGCCGCGATCGGCGCCCATGGCGAGACCGGTGCGGATCGTCTCGGCGGCCTGTTGCGGGCCGATCGAGACCACGACGACCTCGGTCGCCTTGCCGGCCTCGCGCAGGCGCAGCGCCTCTTCGACCGCGATCTCGTCGAAGGGATTCATCGACATCTTGACGTTGGCGAGTTCCACGCCCGAGCCGTCCGCCTTGACGCGGATCTTCACATTATAGTCGACCACCCGCTTGACGGGCACCAGGATCTTCATCGTCAAATCACCGTTCACAAAGAGGTGCGCCGTGGCCTGCGCCGCGCGAGCGGCAAATCTGCGGCATCGCGGCTCATCGCTGGAATGCGGACGGACCGTAGCGACGCGCGTTTGCGCTTGTCAACGCCGCGAGGGTCGCGGGCAGGAGGGCGCTCTTAAGGCTCATCCGCGCGCCACGCGCCCAAACAGCGTGACCCCGCGATGGATGAAGATCGGCGTCAGCGCAGCGCCCGCGGCAAGCCCGCCGAGATGCGCCCACCAGCCGACATTGCCCTTGGGATCGATGAAGGCCGACAGGATCTGGAACAGGATCCAGGCGGTCAGCGCATACATCGCCGGGATGCGCAGCGGAATCCATTTAAAGGCGAGGCCCCAGATCCGGACCTGCGGATAGAGCATCAGATAGGACGCGATCACGCCCGAAATCGCGCCCGAGGCCCCGATCAGCGGCTGCTCCGAGCCCGGATGCATCAGCGCATGCGCCAGCGAGCCGGCGAGCCCGCAGATGAAGAAGAAGGCGAGGAAGCGCCAGTGCCCCATCGCATCCTCGACATTGTCGCCGAAGACCCAGAGGAAGAGCATGTTGCCGACAAGATGCGCGAAGCTCGCATGCAGCAGCACATTGGTGAACAGCGTCGCCCATGCCGGGGCCTGCACCAGTTCGGGCGGCAAGGCGGCCTGGCCGAACAGCACCGACGGGATCATCCCGAAGCCGGCTGCGATCGCGATCTGGTCGGCGTCGCTGCGCAGCGGCACCGCGACGAGAAACAGCACGATGCAGGCGCAAATCAGCCCGTAGGTCACATAGGGCGCGCGCATGAAGCGCAGCGGGACTCCGTCATGCAGCGGCACGAACATGACGGGTTCCTAGCGGTTCTGGCCGGGCACCCAGAGCACGTCGCCCTGCGCCTTGGCGTTGAGGAAGCGTGAGGCGACGAAGAGGAAGTCCGAGAGCCGGTTGACGTATTTCAGCGCCGCCTCGCCGACGATCTCACCCTCGGTCTGCGCCAGTTCCACCATCAGCCGCTCGGCCCGGCGGCAGACCGTGCGCGCCAGATGCAGATGCGTCGCAGCCGGCGTGCCGCCCGGCAGGACGAAGGAGCGTAAGGGGCTGAGAGAGGCATTCAACTGGTCGATCTCGGTCTCGATGCGATCGACCTGGGCCGGGACGATACGCAACGGCTCATAGGCCATCGGCTCAAGCGTTTCGGGCGTCGAGAGGTCGGCGCCGAGATCGAACAGGTCGTTGCTGATCCGGAAGAGCATGGCGTCGAGCGCCGCATCCTCGGCCGCCACATGAAGCCTGGCGATGCCGATGCAGGCATTGGTCTCGTCGACCGTGCCATAGGCCGCGACGCGCAGGTCGAACTTGGCCCGGCGCGGGCCGGTGGCCAAGCCCGTCGTGCCGTCGTCGCCGGTGCGGGTGTAGATCTTGTTGAGCTTGACCATGCCCCGCTTATAGCGCGCCGTTTCCGCGACGGAAGGGGCCGAGGTCGAAACAAAAGGCCTTCCTCAGAAGGTGTAGCCCAGCCTCGCGCCGATATTGGCCGGCCCGCGCGGATTGCCACGGTCGGAGCAGCCCGTCGCGGAGAAATGCTCCAGCGTCGCCACGAGGCTCCAGCGGTCGCTGAGCCGCACGCCGAGCGCGGCAGCCTCGCGCGAGCCGCCATTGCAGCCGACATTCAGGCGGTTCTCGGGGACGACCGACCCGGTCTTGCCGTCATTGACGGCCGCGCCGAGGCTCGCCTCGACGAAAACCGTCTTCGACAGATCGACGGTCCAGGTCGCCCCCGCATAGGCATAGCGCGTGCCGTTGAAATTGGCGCTGGAGCCGATGTGGAAGCGCGGCACGAAAGCGGTCGCGATGCGGTCGGTCAAAGTGAGCGCGCGCGGCGTCACGATCTCGCCGCTGAAATTCAGAAGTCCGCTCTCGCGTCCGCCGGGATTTGCGGCGCCGAGGCCGAGCCTCGCCTCCCATGACGGGAACGGCGTCTCGCTCGCCGGCGCGTAGCGCGAGGCGCTCGCCGGGATAGCCTGCGACTGCGCCAGCACGGGCGAGGCAGTCAGGCATCCAGACAGGAGCAGCAACGCGACGCGAACCATGGGCGGCTTGGTCTTCTTGTTGTCGGCGAAGTGGGCGTTAGCTATCGCCACAGACTCGTGACGAGATTATGGCGCGAATGCGGCAGAGCCGCCCGCATCGGGCTGCGGCGCCGGCTACACACACATCATTTCAATGACTTACGATAGGTCATCCGGCCGCTTGCGGAATCGTTGCGGGATCAACCGCTGCGCCACCAAAGCACGCCGAGGATCACCAGAATGGCGAGGAACTGCAGGATGACGCGCAGGCGCATCAGGTTCTGCGACGTGCTCGCGCTGCCGCCGCGCAGCATGTTGAGCAGGCCGAGCAACAGCACGACGGCGACAGCGCCGACCGCGACGGGAACGAGGGAACCGGAGAAACTCATCGAACCTGATCTAGTGCGGCACGGCGCGCTTGGCCAGTGATGGTTCAGGCTTTGCGTCGGCGCTTGGGTCACGACGCGAAATGACCCTGCTCCTCGGCGATGGCCCGCGCCGCAGCTTTCGCCGCCAGACGCAGCCAGTCTTCACCGCGATGGCGCAGATCGGCCTGCACGGCCGATCGCCGCGCGAGGTCCCCGGCATGGCAGTTGGCGATCTCCCGACCCATCGCCGCCAGCATATCGGTCGATAGCAGCGTGGCCGCGTCGTCCTCGACCTCGATCTTGCGGCTGTTGGGCGAAAGCCGCCTGACGACGATGTCGTCGATGAGCCGGTAGTGCGGGTCGGGCGCGCGAAAACGACTTTTGGCGATCTTGCCGGCAAGGATTTCGGTCGTATCGGGCGCGAAACGCAGCGACCACCCCGAAATGACGAGCGCCTTGGCCTCACGCACGACCGGGCCGCCTTTCCACAGGCCGCACGCGACGACGCGCGGGCGTCCGAGGCTGCCGGTTCCAGCCTGGCGCGGCGCCATCTGGAGAGGGGCCTTGGCCGCCGGCATGACTGCGCGCAGGGCTTTCTCGTAACGGACCGGGACGGACTCCGGCTTCAATTCTTCAAGCTTGCTCCAGAATTTCGCCCGCCCCTTCTCGTCCAGCATGATTGCGTCACGCAGCCATGCGTGCTCGCGTTCCAACACGAACGGCGCGGGATCGACCAGACCCGCAGCATAACCTCTCGCGATCGCGGCGCAGATGTCGCGGGCCGAGAGCGCGCCGGCATCGCGAGCGAGCAGCGCGCTGGTGGCCAAGCGCACAAGGTCGAGCGTGTAGGGCATGATGGCAGCTTCGTCGAAATCGTTGACGCCCCAGATCAGACGTCCTTGCGCATCGCGCCAGGTGCCGAAATTCTCGATATGAATATCGCCGATGGCCAGAACGGGCGGCGCACCCGCCAGATCGGGACAGATCGTCAGGATCGTTTCGGCCCAGCGCCAGTAGGTCGCGCGCAAGAAATCGAACGCCGACGAGCGCATCTTGTCGTGCTTCTCGTCGAGAGCGGCATCGACGAAATCAGGACCGATCCGGGCCTTCAGCCAAGTTTCATAGGCTTTCGTCGAAGCCTTGATCGCTTTCATCGGCTGTCTCCGGACATCTGGAGTCGTGTGAACCGACTGAAGGATGGTTAGCGGGCTCAGCGCAAGCAGCGTCTTGATCAGCGATAGCGCCGCTGCACCACCAGATGGGCGGCAACGGTGAGAATGATCGTCGCCGTCATCAGGATGAACGAGATCGCGCCGCCGAAAGGCCAGTTGTTCTGCTGGGCGAACTGGCCGTAGACCAGCGGCCCCATCATCTGGAATTTCGGGCCGCCGAGCAGCACCGGCGTGGCATAGGCGTTCATCGCCAGGATGAAGGTGAGGATGGTGCCCGCCAGGATGCCGGGCAATGCCAGCGGCCAGAGCACGCGCCTGAACATCGCGGCGGGATTGGCCCCAAGGCTGAAGGCGGCCTCCTCGACATGACGCGGAATGCCCTCGATCACGCTCTGCAGCGTCAGCACCATGAAGGGCAGGTTGACGGCGATGATGCCGATCAGCACGGCGTTCTCGGTGAACATGATCTCGATCGGCCGGTCGATCAGGCCAAGGCCCGTCAGCGAGGCGTTGAAGGCGCCGCGATTGCCGAAGGCGGTCATCCAGCCAGCCGCTCGCACTGCGTTGCCGACGAAGAGCGGCAGCACCACCAGCATGATCAGCAGGTTCTTGAAGCGACTCTGCATGCGCGCCAGCACATAGGCCAGCGGGAAGCCGAGGATCAGGCAGACCAGCGTGCAGATCACCGCGACGCGCACGGTGCGGATCAGCACGTTGATGTAATAGGCGTCGGTGAAGAACTTGACGTAGTTCTCGATCACGAGGCCATCGACCATGAACTGGCCGGGGATGAACTTGTTGAGCGAATAGCGGAACAGGATCGCGATCGGCCCGATCAGGCCGATCGCGACGAACAGCGTTGCCGGCACGACGAGCGCGCCGGCCAGTCCGGTGCGCGCGCCGGCGACGGCTTCTGGAGGGGCCGCGCTCATGGCAAAGCTCCCTGGCGCGCCGCCCTGACGTGGTTCGAGCGTTCGCCAGCGCGAGCCGGCTGGCGCGGCTTTCGAGAACCGGAGCGGAGCGGACTGATGTCCGTGAGCACCGGAACCGCAGAAAGCCGCGTCAGGCGGCCGCGATGGTCGGACGGGCGAGCCATGTCAGCCCTTGAAGACCTTGTCCCACCACTCCTTCATCGCCGAATCGTTCTTCGCGAGGAAGGCGTAGTCGAGGTCCTTGAGGGTCTTCTCTTCCGCAGCCGTGAAGCCGATGCGCTTCTGCAGGTCGGCGGCGACGGTGAGACCCGTGACGGTGCCGTTATAGCCCATATCGACCGCGAAGGCCTCCTGCGGGGCCTTGGCGAGCATGGCGTCCATATAGGCGTAGGCGTTCTCCTTGTTGGGCGCGTTCTTGGGGATGACGAAGCCCGAGACATAGGCGGGGATGCCCTCGACCGGGGAGACCGCCTCGCAGGGGATGCCGGCATTCTGCCACTGCACGACGCGCGCCTTCCAGATCGCGCTGATCCCGATCTCCTCGTTCTTCATCGCGGCCGCAAAGGCCTCGTTGGTCGGATAGATGCGCGCGCCGGCGGCCTTGACCGCCATCAGCACCTGCTTGGCCTTGTCGAGGTCGTTCATATCCTTGCCGCCGGTCGCAGCCATGGAGGCGGCGACCATGATGGCCTGGTACTGGATGTCGATGAAGCCGATCTTGTTGCCGTGCTTGGGATCGAGCCAGTCCTTGAACCCGGTCGGCGCGGTCGGGATGACCTTGGGATTGTAGATCACCACGTTGCCCGAATAGATGTGCCCGACGCCGTAGGGATACTTCATCGTCGGCAGCAGGTTCTTGGCGTTGGGCAGCTTGGCGTAGTCGATCGCCTCCAGCACGCCGGCCTCGTTCATCTCGAACATGTTGGCGGCGGACAGGCCATGGATGTCGACGGTGCCGCGCGGCAGCCGGCGCTCGGCGACCATCTTGGCCCGGCGCGGCGCATCGCCTGCCTGGTCCTGCACGACCTCGATGCCCTTGGCCTTGAGGATCGGGTCCTCGATGTTCTTGGTCAGCAGGCGGGCATAGTCGCCGCCCCAGGTGCCGACCACGACCTTCCCGCCGGATTGCGCCCGCGCCTCGCCCGACAAGGCCGGAGCCAGAGCCGCCGCGCCTGCGCCGAGCGCCAGACCCTTGAGCGCATCGCGCCTGTTGATGATCGTCATGATGATTCTCCCCTGTTGAACGCCAAAAACGCCTATGCCTGAAGCGGGTAGATCAGCCCCGCATCGCCAGCCCAGCCGATCGCGATGGTCTCGCCCGGTTTGGGCTCCACCGAGCCCTGCCGGTTCGGGATCTGCAGCAGCATCCTGTCATGCTCCGACAGGCTGACATGGATGTCGAGCAGCGCGCCGAGATAGGCCGCATGCTCGACCTTCGCGTCGTAGCGGTTGGCGAGGCCTTCCGCATCCGACCCGATCGCGATCCGCTCCGGTCGCAAGGCCAGCGTCGCGGGGCCGTTCCCGGTCGCGGCCGAGCAGGCGATGTCGAGCCCGCCCTTGCTGCGAAAGCGGCCATCGCCCTCGATCCGCCCGTCGATGAAGGCGCTGCGGCCGATGAAGCCCGCCACGAAACGGTCGGCCGGCTTCTCGTAGAGCTCGCGCTGCGTGCCGATCTGTCGGACCTTGCCGCCTTCCATCACGACAAGACGGTCGGCCATGGTCAGGGCCTCCTCCTGGTCGTGCGTCACCATGATCGTGGTCAGGCCGAGCTTGCGCTGGAGTTCGCGGATCTCGACGCGGACCTCCTGCCTGAGCTTGGCGTCGAGGTTGGAGAGCGGCTCGTCGAGCAGGAGCACGTCTGGCTCCATCGCCAACGCCCGCGCCAGCGCGACGCGCTGCTGCTGGCCGCCCGAGAGCTGGCGCGGATAGCGCACGTCGAAGCCGGTGAGTTGCACCAGCCGCAGCGCCTCGGCCACGCGCGGGCCACGATCGGCCTTGGCGATCTTGCGCATCTCCAGCCCGAAGGCGACGTTCTCGGCCACCGTCATGTGCGGGAACAGCGCATAGCTCTGGAAGACCAGCCCGCAATTGCGCTTCCACGGCGGCAGGCCGGTGACGTCGCGCGCGCCGATGGTCATCCTGCCGGCGCTCGGCGGCACGAAGCCCGCGACCATGCGCAGCGTCGTGGTCTTGCCGCAGCCTGAGGGTCCGAGCAGCACCAGGAACTCGCCATCGGCGATGTCGATGGTGACGTCGTCGACGACGGTGAGGTCGCCATAGGTCTTGCGCAGATGCTCGATCGCCAGACGCGCCATTGCTCTTCAGACCACCCGGCTCAATTTGACGTAACGGTCGGTGACGATCATCGCCACCGCGATCAGGCCGATCTGGATGACGGAGGCCGCCGCCACAGTCGGATCGATCTTCCATTCGAGATATTGCAGGATCGCGATCGGCAGCGTGGTCCGCCCCGGCCCGACCAGGAACAGGCTCATCTCCAGATTGCCGAAGGAGGTGACGAAGCCGAACAGCCCGCCGGCGACGAGGCCGGGCCTGATGCTTGGCAGCGTGACGCGCCAGAACGTGGTGATGGGACCGGCGCCGAGATTCTGCGCCGCCTCCTCGATCGTCCGGTCGAAGCCAACGAGGCTCGCCGTGACGAGCCGCACCACCCAGGGCACGACGACCAGCGTATGCGCCGCGACGAGCCCGCCGAGCGAACCCAGGACGGGCAGCCCGGTCGCGATCTCGGTCTCGATCTGGAAGACGTAGAGCGCGGTGCCCAGCACGATGCCGGGCATCACCAGCGGCAGCAGCAAAAGCGTATTGACGGCCGGGCCGAGCACGATGCGGTGCCGCACAAGCGCCAGCGCGGCCGGCACGCCGAGCAGGAGCCCGATCAGCGTAGCCGCCACGCCGACCTGCAGGCTCAGCACGAAACCGCTGACGAAGGCCTTGTTGTTGGCGGCCGCGCCGAACCATTTCAGCGAATAGCCCTCCGGCGGGAAGGACGGGATTTCCTGACGAAAGAAGGCGAGCCAGATCACGAAGATCAGCGGCAGCAGGATATAGAGCAGGCCGATGCCCGCCGCGCCGTTGAGCGCGATGCGGCCGAGCGAGGGGCGGGTCGCTGCGCTCATGGGCGGGGAACCTCGCTGATTGAGGCGGACACGCCGGCGAACCACACGCCGTCATCCCGGACGCAGCGAAGCAGAGCTCCGGATTCCATCATAGAACGCTGTCCCGCCCTACGATGGATCCCGGAGTTGCGCGGCTTGTCCGCTTGTCCTTGATGACGTGGTGCTCTCATTTCACAATCACCAAACTCACTGCAACGTCGTCTTGTACACGGCGCCGCCCTTCATGATCAGGCTCAGATGCCGGCCCTGATCCTGGAACAGGCCCAGATCCTTGAGCGGGTCGCCATCGACCAGGATCATATCCGCGAACGCCCCAGCACGCAGCGTGCCAAGCTTGCCCTCCATGCGCAGGAGCTGCGCGCCGACAGTCGTCGCCGAGCGGATGATCTCGATCGGGGAGAGCACCTCGCGGCGCAGCAGGAATTCGCGCGACTGCTCGACCTGGAGCTGGCCGAGCAGGTCCGAGCCATAGGCGACCGGCACGCCGGCGCGCTTGCAGATCTCCAGCGAACGCAGGCCCCCGTCGATGACGAGGTCGTTCTTGGCGAGCATGTCGCCGGTCATGCCGAATTCGGCGGCGCGCTCCTTCATCGCGTAATAGGCGACGAGATTGGCGGTCAGGAACATGTTGTTCTCCGCCATCAGTTTCGCCGAAGCCTCGTCGATCAAATTGCCGTGCTCGATGGCCCGCACGCCGCATTGGGCGGCGCGCGTGATCGCCTCGGGCGTATAGGCATGGGCGCAGACATAGCGGCCGAAGGCTTTTGCCTCCTCCACCGCCGCCTGCACCTCGTCGACGCTGAACTGCATCGAATCGAGCGGGTCGTAAGGCGAGGCGACGCCGCCCGACATCATGATCTTGATGTGGTCGGCGCCCTGCCGCATCTGCTCGCGCACCGACTTCTTCACCGAGGAGACGCCGTCGGAGACGTTCATGGTGTAGGCCATGGCGTTGCAGCAATGGCAGCGCGCGCCGAAATCGGTGCGGCGGCGCGGGTCGCTGTGGCCTCCCGTCGGGCCGATCGCCTGGCCTGCGATGAACAGGCGCGGGCCCGCGACATCGCCCTTCTCGACCGCCTCCTTGATGCCCCAGTCGGCGCCGCCGGTGTCGCGCACCGAGGTGAAGCCGCGGTCGATCATGCCCTTCATCAGGCGCACCGCGCGCGCCGTCA
This sequence comes from Allobosea sp., assembly GCA_046593015.1. Classification (GTDB taxonomy): domain Bacteria; phylum Pseudomonadota; class Alphaproteobacteria; order Rhizobiales; family Beijerinckiaceae; genus Allobosea. The sequence goes on along the minus strand of JBKJSB010000324.1, from coordinate 1,491 downwards.
TCAAGGTCAGCGGCATGCTCTCCAGCGCCCGGATGTAGACTTCCGACAGGAAGACATGGACATGGCTGTCGATCAGGCCCGGCATCAGCGTGCGCCCGCCGCAATCGATCACATCGGCTTTGGCCGCCTTGAGCGGCGTCTCCGAGAGTTCGCGAATCGTCTCGCCCTCGACCAGAAGCTCGTAGCCCTGGCGCAACTCGCCGAAATCTGGCTCGAGCAGGGCGAAGTTCCTCAGGTGGAGCATGGTCATCGTGAGCGTCCCGCGCCTGTCCGCCCGCGTCGCGGACCGTCTCGTTCACGTGATATATTGCGAACTTCGTGCCAGCTTGTCCATGCGCGTCGAGGTTGCGTCGCTCAGCTCACCGCCGCCGCGTTCTGCGCCAGCGCCCGGCCGCGGATCGGCATGGAGAGATCGTCGGCGAGCGCCCGGTTGATCGCAGGCAGGCCGTCAAGCAGGCTCGGCAGGAAGGCCTGCGACGGCGGCAGGCGTTTCGGCAGGCGGTGCAGGGCCGCCGCCATCACCATGGGGTCGCGCGCGCCCTCGCCATTCTGGACGGGGTCGTGCAGCACGTCGATCAGTCGCAGTTCGTCGGCGCGCTCGGCCCGGATCGCCTGTTCGAGGCGCGGCTTGACGCGCGGCACGATCAGCGCCGGCTTGTCGAAGGAGAGGATCTCGCAAAAGGTGTTGTAGCCGCCCATGGCCACGACGCAGTGGGCGCGGTTCATCAGCAGTTCGAGCCGGGGCTCGAAGCCGAGGCTTTCCAGCTTGGGCAGGCGCGAGATCCGCTCGGCGAAATCCTTGCGCCGCTCGCGCGACATGAACGGCCCGAACACGATCAGCGCCGGCAGCTCGATCGTCGGATCGGCCTCATAGGCCGAGATCACCCAATCGATCACGCCGGCGCCGTCGCCGCCGCCGCCCGGCGTCACCAGGATGAACGGCCCCTTGGTGATGCGCGGATGGCGGCTCGGCGGCATCGGGCTCGGCACGGCGCGCTTGAGATAGCCGGTGTAGCGAACCTTGTCGGCGAAGGATGGCTGGTTCGGCAGGCCCGCCAGCGGCTGGTAGACGCTCTCCAGCCCGTAGACGAGAATGTCGTCATAGACCGACAGCGCATCGAGCGCGCCGCTCTGGTGCCATTCCTCGTGCAGCTTGGCCGGCTCGTCGAGCACGTCGCGCAGGCCGAGCACGATGCGCGCCCCGCGCCGGCGCAGGATTTCCAGCGCCGGCAGCAGCTCGCCGCGCAGGCCGACCGGCTCCTTGTCGACGATGACCACGTCCGGATCGAAGGACAGCACGACCTGTTTGATGATGTCGGTTCGCAGCCGGATCGTGTCATTCAGGTCGAGATTGAGGTGATGCGGGCCGTAGCGGCCATCGCCAATTCACTGGTCGCGACCTTTCCTCATATATCAGTGATCATCGTCTCGGGCTCCTCGGTGATCTCGAGCTTCCAGTTCGGCGACGGCGTCGACTATGTCCGCATCCCC
>JBKJSB010000195.1:0-22798 GCA_046593015.1 Allobosea sp. | reverse complement strand
ACTGAACGATGCAGTCGACCACACCGATTCGAATGCGTCGGTGGTCAGCTCCTGCGGCACGAGGCCGATCGCGGATCGGGCGGCGCGGTAGTCGCGGGAAATGTCGTGGCCGTCGGCCAGCACCTGCCCGGAACTCGGATTGACCAATCCGCAGATGATGCTGGTCAGCGTCGTCTTGCCGGCGCCGTTGGGGCCGAGCAGGGCAAAGATCTCGCCACGGCGGATCTCGAGATCGACCGACTTCAGCGCCTGGAAGCCCGACGCATAGGTCTTGGAGAGATTGTAGACGGAGATGATCGCAGACATGGCCGCCATATAGGGGAAAGCATCGAAGGTTTCGATGACGGCCGACACGCCATCTTCGGGCAGCCGCCATGCGTGGAGCGGTTTTGTGCCCGCTCAGCCCGTCACATCGCGTCAGGAGGCCGAAAACCGATGGCGGCGAAAACAACTCCGCCCGAAACGGACATGGCCGGGTCGCGGACCCGGCCATGTCGAGATTTCAGCGTAGAGCCATGCTCAGCGCATGAAGAACCAGAGCAGGATGATGATCGGAATCGGAATACCGAGCAACCAGAGAGCAATCGAACGCATGGTGTCACCCCGAATGTGGATCAGAACTGCGGGGGCAACGCCGGCGCGGCGGGGAAAGTTCCAGCGCGCCAGCCAAAGGCCTTACTTGAAGGCGATGCTGTTGACGACCTTGCTCATCGCCGCATCATGCTCCTTATGCCCGTCCACCGAGGCCCAATAGGTCATCAGGATGATCTTGCCTGCGACATTGGGGTTGATCGCGACATAGCGGATGATCGAGGGGCCGTCCTTGCTCGTCGCCTTGAGCTCGGTGAAGGACCAGGCGCGGCCGTTGATCTCCTGCTTGGAGGTTTCCGACGCGCCGGTGACCTTGACGCCCTGCTTGTCGAAATAGACATCATGCTCCTTCTGGACCACGTCCATCTCACCGGGCGCGATCAGCTCGAACCAGACATAGACCTCCTCGTCGGGCGTCTTGAACTCGATGCCGCGCGCGACCTTCGAATTCGGCCAGTCGTCGGGGATCGTCACGATCGCGACCGGGTCGGCGCTGGTGATCGAGAGCGGGCCGGCCTGTGCGGCTCCCGATATCGGCATGCTGGCGCAAAGCGCGATGGCGAGCGCGACGAGAATGGTCCGCAACATGGTCTTCCCCCGATGACATGGCATTGGATTCATGGCGATGCCGGCCTAGCCGAACGACCTTCAGGCCAGCAGGACGATGCGCCGCGTCCATGGCAACGGCAAGCAACAGCCACGACAATCAGGCGAGCGCTATGACCGAAGGATGCCAGATCGGTTGATAGCCGTTCGCAAGCGCAGCCAGCGAGGCCGGCGGCGTCGCGACGCTGAGCAGGCCGGTGGGGCGCGCCAGTCTCGCCACATAGCCGCCCGGCGACCAGAGCAGCGCCGCCCCCTCCCGCAGCGCGAGGAAGGCGTCGCCGTGCAAGACCACCGCGCCGTCAGGGAGGTCCTCCGCCGGTCGCGCGTGGAAACGCTTGGCCCGGCCGTCGCGCCGTTCCCCGTCGAGCAGCCGGTCGATCTCCGGAAACAGCGGCGTCTCAGTCATCCCCCGGCCCCTCATCAGCGCCCCACGCCAGGCATGCGCATCCGCCCGGCGGCACTCGACGCAGGGGCGGTGTCCAGCTGCCAACGCCGTCACCTCGTCGCAGAAAAACAGTTCGGTGTAGCCCCGGCCCCAGACCGCCCGCCGCCGGCCCTTGAAGGCGAGCACGCAGCAGATCCATTGCCGGCTGGCATGGGTGCGCACGGGCAGTGCCTGCGTCGTCGGATCATGAAAGCGCCCGCCGCGATTGCCGAACAGGGTCCCGCGCGCCGGATCGGCAAAGAGGCTGCCGTCGGGTGCGATGCGGTTTGGGAGGGGCATGGCGAGAGCCTAGCTTCGACGTCGCCCGCTTCTGGCAGGATGTCTCACCGCGGCAGCAGCGCCCAATAGTCGAATTCGAGGATCACGCCGTCGTCGTAGTGAGTGGCGTCGTGCTTCAGCGGGTATTCGTTGCAGGGCCGGTTCTTGGTCGCGACGAGGCGCAGGCGCAGCGCGCCGACATCGCTGCGGTCGGGCAGTTCGGCCGATTCCAGCACCTCGCTCCAGGCGAAAACGGTGTCGCCGGCGAAGAGCGGTGCGACATGCCGGCCGCCATTGATCGCGGCGATGTGGAAGGCGTTGCCCAAGCCGTTGAAGGAGAGCGCGCGGGCCAGGCTGATGACGTGTCCGCCATAGATCAGGCGCTTGCCGAAGCGGGTCTCGCGGGCCGAATAGGCGTCGAAATGCACTTTCGCGGTGTTCTGGTAGAGCCGCGTCGCGATCTGGTGCTCGGCCTCCTCGACCGTGACGCCGTCGACATGGTCGATCTTCTCGCCCAGCGCATAGTCGCCCCAGCGGAAGGCCGAGCCGGCCAGCGCGTCATCGTAGAACGCCGTCGCCAGCGGCGGGCAGCCCTGGCCGAGTTCCTCCGGCAGCACGGCCCCGGCCAGTTCCGGCACCTGCTCGGCATGGGCCGGCGTGCCGGGCTGGCGCTTTCGCACCAACACCCAGCGGGCATAGCTCAGGACCATCTCGGCGTTCTGGTTGCGGCCGATCGAACGGACATAGACGATGCCGGCGTCGCCGGCCGAGGTCTGCTTCAGCCCGATCACCTCCGAGGTGGTCGAGAGCGTGTCTCCGGCATAGACCGGCCTGAGGAAACGGCCATCGGCATAGCCGAGATTGGCGACCGCGTTCAGCGAGATGTCGGGCACCGTCTTGCCGAAGACGATGTGGAAGACCAGCAGATCGTCGATCGGCGCTTCCGCGTAACCGATCGCCCTGGCGAAGGCGTCCGAGGACTGCACGGCGAAGCGCGGCCCGTAGAGCGCGCTGTAGAGCGAGGCGTCCCCGGCCCGGATCGTGCGCGGCGTCGCATGGACGATGGTCTCGCCCAGGTGGAAATCCTCGAAGAAGCGGCCGGGACTGGTTTTCGCGACGGGTTCGGACATGGGCTCTGGCTCGGTTGCACGCGCAGAGTGTGCGCTGCGGCAGGCGGCTGCGTCCAGTGGCGGACGAGATCGACCAAAGCAGGATCAGGCGCCGTCCGCCATGTCGGGCTGATGCCGCCAATCTGGCGAGATGGCCGCAGTCAGCCCTCGTCGGCTAGCGGGTGCAGGTCGCGGACCATGCTTTTCAGGCGTTCGTCGAGGACATGGGTGTAGATCTGGGTCGTGGCGATGTCGGCATGGCCGAGCAGTTCCTGCACGACGCGCAGGTCCGCGCCATTCTGCAGGAGGTGGCTGGCGAAGGCGTGGCGCAGCACATGCGGGCTCATCGCGGCGGCCGGGGGTCCTGCCGCGCCGGCCAATGTCTTCAGGTCGCGGGCAAACGCCTGGCGCGTCAGGTGGCCGCTTTCGGCATCAGCGGGGAAGAGCCAGCGCCCCTCCGCCTGTCCGGCTTCCTTCAGCGCATCGAGCCAGACCCTTGCCGCGGCGCGCGCCGGCTCGTTCAGCGGCACCAGCCGGTCCTTGTCGCCCTTGCCGCGCACGATCAGGAAGCGCTCGCGCGTCGTGGCGGCCGAGCGGGGCAGGGCGATCAGTTCCGAGACGCGCAGGCCGGTGGCGTAGAGCATCTCGATCAGGCAGCGCATCCGCAGCGCCCGCAGCCGCCCGGCCGGCGTCAGCCCCTCGACTTCGCAAGCGAGGCGCGCGGTCTCCAGCAGGCGCTCGACGGCCGCGACCGAGACGATCTTGGGCAACGGCCGGCCCTGACGCGGGCCTTGCAACGCGGCCGAAGGATCCGTTCCCGACAGCCCTTCCGTATAGAGGAAGCGGTGGAACTGGCGCACGGCCGAGAGCCGGCGCGCGGCCGAGGAGGCCTTGAGGCCGCGCGCGGCGATATCGGCAAGCCAGCCGCGGATGTCGTCGGAGGTGGCGTCCGCCAACGCGCGATTGCCGAGGAAGATGATGTAGTCGCAGACGTCGCGCTCATAGGCGTCGAGCGTGTTGCGCGCCGCGCCGCGCTCGGCCGCAAGCATGTCGAGAAACGACTTCAGCCGCTGCTGCGACAGCCGGCTCATTTCGGCTGGAGTTTTGCAGGCGGCACCGTTTCGGTGATCTCGCGCGGCTCGGGCGTCACGAAGGTGACGAGCGCGACCATGCCGCCGAAGACGAGCCCGCCCAGTATGGCGAGGATGGCGACGAATCTGAACAGCGTCGGCACGCGCGGCGACCTTTGCGGATGTCACGTCCCGATTCGCACCGGAACCTCCCGGTTATTCCCGATCGGACCTTGCGGACGCAAGGGCAGCCGGGCCACGGCGACCGGCAATCGCATGAACGGTTTCGAGGCGCTGAACTTTCCGCCCCCTCCCCCCGCCTGCGGTGGGGAGGGTTGGGGTGGGGGCCGAACGACCGGGTGCGACGTCGATGATGATGGGCTCACCCGGTCGTTCGGCCCCCCATCCCTAGCCCTTCCCCGCCGCCAGCGGGGGGAAGGGGACAGGGCGGCGCTTCCAACCATTGCATGGAAAGCCGGGCATGACGCCGCGCGATCGGTCATGCTAAAGCGGCTTTCGAGGACAACGCCAAAGTGACGATCGTGGAGACCGCAGAGACCATCGACCGCGACGCCCTGCGCCATGCGCTGGGTTCGCGCGCGATCGTGCTCGTCGGGATGATGGGCTCGGGTAAAAGCTCGGTCGGCCGCAGGCTCGGCGCCAAGCTCGGCCTGCCCTTCGTCGATGCCGATGTCGAGATCGAGACGGCGGCCGGCATGACGATCCCCGAGATCTTCGCGCAGCGCGGCGAAAGCGAGTTCCGCGACGGCGAGCGCCGTGTGATCAGCCGCATCCTGACCACGCGCGCACCCCTCGTGCTGGCGACCGGCGGCGGCGCCTTCATGAATTCCGAGACGCGCGAGAAGATCGCCCGTCTCGGCATCTCGATCTGGCTCAAGGCCGAGCCCGAGGTGCTGATGCGGCGCGTGCGCAAGCGCGCCAACCGGCCCTTGCTGCAGACCGCCGATCCCGACGCCACGATGCGGCGCATGCTGGCCGAGCGCGAGCCGGTCTATGCGCTGGCCGATCTGACCCTGACCTCGCGCGACGCACCCCATGACGTCGTCGTCGAGGATGCGATTGCGGCGCTCGACGCGATGATGCGCGCCGCCGAGAACCGCGCGGAAGCCTCATGAGCGTTCCCGCCAACGAGACCCCCGGCGCGCGAATCGGCGTCTCCGTCGCGCTGGAGGGCCGCGCCTACGACATCCATATCGGCCGCCATCTGCTCTGCGAAGCGGCCGGGCTGATCGGCGATCTCGCGCCGGGCGCGAAGGTCGCGCTCGTCACCGACGGGAACGTGGCCGCGCTGCACGCGCCGGCGCTGGAGGCGAGCCTGCATCAGGCCGGGCTCAGTTCGATCCGGATCACGATTCCGCCTGGCGAAGCGTCGAAATCCTATGGCCAGTTGGCCGCGCTCTGCGACGAACTGCTTGCAGCGAAGATCGAGCGCAACGACATCGTCGTGGCGCTCGGCGGCGGCGTCGTCGGCGACCTCACGGGGTTTGCTGCGGCGATCCTGCGGCGCGGGGTGCGGCTCATTCAGATTCCGACCAGCCTGTTGGCGCAGGTCGATTCATCGGTCGGCGGCAAGACTGGCATCAACTCCAGCCATGGCAAGAATCTGATCGGCGCGTTCCATCAGCCGGCGCTGGTGATCGCCGACACGGCGCTGCTCGATACGCTGAGCGAGCGCGAGTTCAAGGCGGGCTATGCCGAGGTGGTGAAATACGGGCTGATCGACGATCCCGGCTTCTTCGACTGGTGCGAGGCCAACTGGAGCCGGATCATCGAGGGCGGCCCCGAGCGCGACCATGCTGTCGCGGTCGCCTGCCGGGCGAAGGCGGCCATCGTCGCGCGCGACGAACGCGAGGAGGGCGACCGCGCCTTGCTCAATCTCGGCCACACCTTCGCGCACGCGCTGGAGCGGCTGACGTCATACGATTCCGCGCGGCTCGTCCATGGCGAGGCGGTGGCGATCGGGCTTGCGCTGGCCTTCCGCTTCTCGCAGCGGCTGGGGCTCTGTTCCGGCCAGGACGCCGTGCGCGTCGCGCGCCATCTCGATGCGGTCGGCCTGCCGAGCACGCTGCAACAGGTGCCGGGCGGAGCCGGGAGCGCCGACGAGATCGTCGCCGCCATGGCGCAGGACAAGAAGGTGAAGCGCGGCGTGCTGACCTTCATCCTGGCGCGCGGCATTGGCCGCAGCTTCATTGCGCCGGGCGTGGCGGCCGATGACGTGCGGGCGTTCGTGGCCGAGGAACTCGCCGCCGGCTAGGCCAGTCCCGCCATCACCTGTTGCGCCAGCGCGTCGCCGCTCTCGAAGGCGGCTTCGACGCGCGGGCCGAGGCACCAGTCGCCGCAGGCGCCGAGATTAGTGGCCTCGTCCCACAGAAAGGGCTGTCCGGCCGTCTGCTCGACGAGAGCATAGCGCCAGCGATGCGCGGCGATGAAGCTCGGCTGCGCCGCGATGCCGGTCAGGTCGCGAAAGGCCGCGAGCAGGCGGGGCGCGATCTCAGCCGGGCTGTCCTCAAGACTGGCGCGCGACCAGTCGGGCGTGGCGTGGACGACGATCGTCTCGGTCTCGCGGCTGCGGCCGGGCTTGCTCGCATCGCGCGCGATCCAGCCGATCGCGGCGTGCTCGGGGCGCATCCGCTCGGAAGGCAGGCCGAGCGCGGCCTCGAACGCCAGCATCAGGGCCCAGCACGGCGCGTAGGACGCCTGCTGCATCGGGCTCCAGGCGAGGGCGGCGGAGGCTGCGAGCGGGACCGCCTGCGGCGCGGGCATAGCGAGGATCGTGGCGGCGAAGGAGCCATTGCCCGGCGTCGCGACCGCGCCGTCGGGGTCATGAATGCTCCAGCCGGCGTCGCCCCTGTGCAACGCCGCCACCTGGCTCCCGGCGACGATGGTGCAGCCCGCCGCCATGGCGCGCGCCGGGGCGCTCATGCCGGGCGTGCCGACATAATGCCCGTTATCCCAGTCGCCGACCTGACCGTCGGCCAGCCAGCCCTCGACCAGCGCGCGGAAGCGCTCGCCCCTGGCGGTGAAGTACTGCGCGCCATGGTCGAACTGGAGCGCGCCTGCGCGCCGCGTCGCCATGCGCCCGCCGAGCCCGCGGCTCTTGTCGAACAGGGTGACGGCGTGCCCTGCGTTCCTGAAGCGACGCGCGGCGGCGAGGCCAGCCATCCCCGCGCCGATGATGGCGATCTGTCTGGTCATCTGCTCTCGTCCGGGTTGCAATCCTGCAATACGTGCGGACCGCCGCGCCGGACCTCCGCTCCGAGCGAAAATGCGTTCGGCCTCAGCCGCGTGCATTGTCCATGAAGCGGCGGCAGAGGTCGGCGTCCCAGCGCAGCACGTCGCCGGGGGCTGCGTCCTTGCGCATCAGCGTGGTCGAGACGATGACGCCGTCGGCGGCCCTCAAGGCCTCGCCGACATTGCCCGACGTGACGCTGCCGCCGAGCAGGATCGGCCGCTTGATGCCGGTCTTGCGGGCGCGCTCGATCCGGGCGAGCGAATCGGCCCAGTCGGCCCCGGTCAGGATCAAGCCGTCGGCCCCGGTCTTCTGCGCCCATTCGGCTGCGAATTCCGGCGTCTCCGGGGACATCGGCACGGCCGTGCGGTCATGCACGTCGGCGAGGATGGCAATATCGTCGCGGTTGATGCTGCTGCGAAAAGCCATGGCTTGAGCGCCCACACCGGTGCGCGGTCCCTGCGCGGTCATCGCAGCCCCGACGAAGACTTTCAGCCGCACGAAATCGGCCCCGGCCGCATGCGCGACCGAGAGGGAGGCGACCGGATCATGCGCCTCGACGATGATGCCGAGCCCGATATTCGGCACCTCGCGGCGCAGGAAACGCCCCAGCGCCGCCGTCATGGCCAGCGAGAGCGGGGCCATCGCGCCGGCCTCGCGGGTCTGGTCCTGCAGCTTGACGTAAGGCACGCCAGCTTGCGCGAAGACCCGGGCGTTGGTCGCGACATAGTCCTCGAGGAAGGCCATGCCCTTGTCCCGCAGCTTGCCGAAATCCGGCAGGTGCAGCGCGGCGATGACGAGCGGGCGGGGGGCAAAGACGCGAAGCGTGGACATGGCTTATGTCGGGTTCCGGAGGCGGTTTCAGGTGGGCATGGCGGCGAGCGGTCGGTCTATGGCGGCGGCATGTTTAGCGACGCGCTCGCGGCAGGCGGCGCGGTCGACCGGCAGCGCGCCATCGACGCCGAAGCGGCTGACGATCAGCGAGGCCGAGACCGTGCCGAAACAGGCAGCCCAGACCGGGTCGCCGGTCTCGACGAGCCCGGCGAGGAAGCCGCCGCAGAAGCTGTCGCCCGCGCCGGTGGGGTCGATCGCGTCGGTCGGCAGGACCGGCACAAGCACGGGCCGGCCTCTGACCTTGTCCCAGACCAGCGCGCCCTTGGCCCCGCGCTTGACGGCGGCCGTGCCGCGGCAGCGGGCCGCCAGCAACGCGAGCGCCGGCTCGATCTCCATGCCCGGCAGGATGGCGCGCAGCTCGACCTCGCTCGGCAGGAAGGCGTCGACCTGCGCGAGCAGCGGTTCGAGTTCGGGCAGCGAGAGTTCGGCGAGTTGCCAGCCGGCGTCGAGCGTCACCACCATGCCGCGCGCGTTGAACAGCGGCAGCATGGCGTCGAGCACCACGGTCCGGCTCGGCGCGAGATGGACGCCGCGCGCGCCGAGATAGCTCCGGGGCACCTGCGCCGGCGTCATCGGATGTGTGTCGCGGAACTGCGAATAGCTCAGCTCGGCGGAGACATCGCGCGCCCGCAGCATCTCCTGCCAGCTTGCGATCTGGGCCGGATTCAATCGGTCGGTCGGAAAGCCGGCCTCGGCAAGAGCGCCCGGTGGGCTCGACAGGCGCTCCTGCCGATTGCCCTCGGAATCGTAGATGAACCAGTTGCAGCTTTCGAGCGCGTCGTCGTGCATCACGACGCCGTCGAGCGCGATGCCGCTGCGGGCAAGCTTCTCCAGCGCCAGTTTCGGATAGGTCGAGACGGCGACGCTGACGAGGCCGACCGTCTGGGCCCAGCACAGCGCGCCGACGGCGGAGTAAGCGCCGTTTCCGCCGACGCGCGCCAGCGCAACGGTCCCGTCCGACGAGATCACATTGTCGACGGTGAGCCCGCCGACCGTGACGAGCTCAGGCGTCACGCCGCGAGGCCGCCGACAGCCAAGCCGCCAAGCTGCGGCGCGCCGAGCCCGAGCGCATCGCGCGCCTTGGTGACGTGATAGGAGAACAGGTGCAGCGGCACGCTGTAGAGCATCGGCGCGAGTTCGGCCCGGACCTTCGGCAGATGCCAGACATGGGCGGCATAGGCGTCGAAGTCCGTCTCGCCCTCGGGCGCGAGCACGATGGTGTGCCCGCCGACGCCCTTGCCGACGATGACCGTCTCCAGCGCGCGCTGATGGCTCGCCGCATCCGGCGCGATCACGAACATCGGGTCGCCGGCCTTCTGGGTGCGGTAGTGGTGGTATTCCTCCAGCGGGAAGGCGATGGCGTGGATCGGGGCCAGCTCCTTCAGCTTGGCCGCCCCGAAAGCCGCCGGTGCGAAATGCGGACCTGCGCCGGCCAGCAGCACCATGTCGGCACGGGCGAGTTCCTTGCCGAGCGCGATCGCCCGGTCGGTGAAGTCGCGCGAGACCTTGTCCATCAGCGCCGGCATCGCGGCGAGATCGGCTCCGAGACCGGCGGCGTCGCCCTCGCCGCGGCCGCGCGCCCTGGCGACGGCGAGCGCCAGCGCGATCTTCAGCGCCATGGCCGCCGTGCTGGACTGCGTCGGCCAGCCGCCGCGCGTCGCCTGGATCAAAAGCGTGTCGGGGAATTCCCGCGTCATCGCGGAGTTGGCCGAGTTAGAGAGCGCCACGGCGTAGCCGCCTTTGGCGACCGCGCCGCGCAGGCCGGCCATCACCGGGGCGGTGTTGCCGCTGGAGCTCAGGCCGATCACCAGCGTGGCGTCGTCCACCGTGGCGAGCCCGTAATGCTCGAAGTCGAAGGCCTCATAGGGCTCGCAGACGATGCCGAGCACGCGCTCCATGGCGAGGCGGACGCCATAGCCGGAAATCCAGGAATCGCCGCAGCCGATCATGACGACGCGGCGCAAGGGGCGCTGGCTGAGATCCTTCGCGATGCGTGCGATGCCGTCGGCTGCCGTCTCCAGCGTGCGCGAGATCGCCTGGCCCTGCGCCATCATCTCCTGGTTGGTCAGTTCGACCCGGCGGAAGCGCTCGGGGTCGCCTGGCGCATCGGAGGAGGATTCGCGCTTCAGGGCTTTGAATTGCTGGCTGTGGTCGACCATGGTCGTGTCTATCCTGTCGCTGATCCGTCGATGGCCTGTTCTTACGGGTCGGCCATGGGGCTGACTTTCGATATTCTTCATTTTAAACTGAAACGCAAGACGCACCGAAAAGCCAGCATGAGCCAGACGCAACCCCCTACCGACCTTACGATCGGCCGCTCGCCGCCACGCCATGAGCGCATCCTCGACATGCTGAAAGCCCGGGGCGTGGTCGAGGTCACGACGCTGGCCGAGGCGCTCGGCGTCTCGGCGGTGACCATCCGCGCCGATCTCGACGCGCTGGAGAAGCGCCGCATGATCCGGCGGATCAGGGGCGGCGCCATGGCGCTGCGCCCGGCCCGCTTCGAGCGACCGGCCGACCTGCCGAGCCAGACCTATCCGGCCGAGAAGGAGGCGATCGCCGATCTCGCCGCGAGCCTGGTCCGCGACGGCGAGACCATCATCCTCGACGCGGGCACGACCACGCTGGCGCTGGCGCAGGCGCTGCCGAGGGGTTTGACCGACGTGGTGGTCGTCACCAACGGCCTCGACATTGCCATCGCGCTGGAAGGCCATCCGGGCGTCACCGTCATCGTCACCGGCGGACGGCTCAGGCGGCGCGGGCGCAATGGCCGCGCCCACAGCCTGATCTCGCCCTTCGGCACGCATCTTCTGCGCGAGATCAACGCCGACGTCGCCTTCCTCTGCTGCGCCGGGGTCGATGCGGCGCGCGGCTTCACCAACGGCAACTGGGAGGAGGCCGAGATCAAGCAGGCGATGATCGCGGCCGCCTTGCGCGTCATCGTCGTCGCCGACCACGGCAAGATCGGCCATGTCGGCAGCGCGCGCATCGCCCCGCTCGACCAGGTCGATCTGCTGGTCACCGACAGCGGCGCGCCGGCCGCCGACATCCAGGCGCTGGAGGCGGCCGGCCTGCGCGTCGCGGTGGCGTGAGCGGCGCGAAAATCATCCCTGGCTGATTAAGTTTTATGCTTGCGAAAGGTTTCGTTTCTTCGCAAACTGAAAGACAGTCATCGCCGGATCGAACCATCGCGCTGAGCCCCGGCACCGTTCGCCCGGCCAGAGCCAATCAGGAGGCCGTCTTATGAAGACCTTGTCTCGACGCTTGTTTCTGGGCGCAGCCACCGGGGCCGCCATCGCTGCGCCCTCGGTGCTGAGGGCGCAGGCGCGCGAACTCGTCATGATCGGTTATGGCAGCGCCCAGGACGATCCGCTGAAGCGGGCCGGCGCGGAACTGGCCAAGCGGCATCCGGGCGTCTCGCTGCGGGTCATCGGCGGGCTTTCGGCCGAGGCGATCGCCCAGATCAAGGCGGCGCGCGGCGTGTCTCCCTACGATTTCGCGGTGATGGGCTCGCCGGCGATCATCAACGCGGTCGACGAGGGTGTTCTGGAGAAGCTCGACCTCGCCAAGATCCCGAATGCGAAGAACATCGACGAGCGCTTCCCGCCCTACGCCTATGGCATGGGCGTGCCGATCAGCTATGCCGGCATCGGCATCGCCTACAACAAGCAGATGGTGCCGAACCCGCCCAAGACTTGGGCCGACCTCTGGAAGCCCGAATATGCCGGCAAGATCGGCACCTCGCGGCCGCAGTCCAATCTCGGGCTGGCCTGCGTGTCGATCGCGGCCGCAGCCTTCGGCAGGCCCGATTCCGACACCGATTTCGGCCTCGCCAAGTGGAAGGAGCTGAAGCCGCTGGTCGGCCGCAGCCCCGGCCTGCTGCAGCAGATGCTGGAGCGCGGCGAGATCGGGCTCTGCCCCCTCTGGCACGACAACACCGGCATCGCGGTCGCCAGCGGCCTGCCGCTCGGCTACGCCAAGGTGACCGGCCCCGGCCCGCTGATCCTGCCGACGATGATCGTCCAGTTCACGCGCACCGCCCATAGTGCGCTGATCCACGAATTCGCAGACATCCTGCTCACCAACGAGAGCCAGACGTTCGCCGCCCAGCCGCCCTATTATTTCGGCACCACGGTGAAGGGCATCGTCGCGCCCGCGGGCGCCGCCGCCTATCTGCCCTCGACGCCCGAGGAGGTCGCCACCATGGTCTCCATCGACTGGCCCAAGGTGGCGCCGAACCGCGGCAAGATCGTCGAGGCGTTCGACCGGATGTTCGCAGGGTGAGCGAAGCCGGCCTTCTATCCATCAAAACCGGGGCGAGCGCCGCTCCGGTCGTCACCATCCGCAAGGCGGTCAAGCGCTTCGGCGGGCTGACCGTGCTGGACGATTGCTCGCTCATCGCGCAGGAAGGCGAGATCCTGACGCTGCTCGGCCCCTCCGGCTGCGGCAAGACCACGCTGCTGCGCTGCATCGCGGGCTTCCTGACGCCCGATTCCGGCGAGATCCTGATCGACGGGCGCGACACCATCCCCGTGCCGGTCAACCGGCGTTCGGTCGGCGTGGTGTTCCAGAGCTATGCGCTGTTTCCCCATCTGACCGTAGCGAAGAACGTCGCCTATGGCCTGCGCATGCGGGCTACGCCGGCCGCCGAGATCGCAACGCGGGTGAAAGCAGCGCTAGCCACCGTTTCGCTGACCGGCTTCGAGGAGCGTTATCCGAGCCAGCTCTCGGGCGGGCAGCAGCAACGCGTCGCCATCGCCCGCGTGCTGGTGCTCGAGCCGCGCGTGCTCCTGCTCGACGAGCCGTTCAACGCGCTCGACGCCAAATTGCGCGGCACGATGCAGATGGAGATGCGCCAGCTCATCAAGCGGCTCGGCATCACCGCGATTTTCGTGACGCATGACCAGGAAGAGGCGCTGACCATGTCGGACCGGATCGCGGTGATGCGCGCCGGCAGGATCGAGCAACTCGGCACGCCGGAAGAGATTTTCGACCGGCCGCAAAGCGCCTATGTCGCCGATTTCGTCGGGGCCTCGAATTTCTGGGACGGCGTCGCCCATGCCGGCCGGGTCATCCTGCCGGACGGCCAGAACGTCGCGACAGCGCTCGACGGGCCGGTGCGCGTGATGCTGCGGCCGCATAATCTCGTGCTGCGCGCGGGCAGCGAGCAGGCTTCGGCGTGGCCGGGCACGATCCGGTTCCGCCGTCATATCGGCGCGCTGATGGAATACGAGATCGAGGTCGCGGGCGCCCGCATGCTGCGCGCCGTCGCCCTGCGGGACGACACCATCGCCGCGCTGGCCGTCGGCGACCGGGTTTCGCTCGGCGTCCGCGACGCGGCGGCCTGCGTCGCCTTTCCGCCGGCATGACGACGCCCGCGATGCCGCATCACAAGCCGCTGCATATCCGCCTCTTCGACGAGGTCTTCTCGGGCACCGGCATCTGGCCGGCGGTGCCGGCGATCATCGTTCTGACGGTGGTCGCGGTCATCCCGTTCGGCGTGTTGCTCTCGCTCGGCTTCTCCGACATCGTCGTGTCGCGGGGCGTCATCGTCTCGCAGGAACTCTCGTTGCGGCATCTTGCGACCGCGCTCGCCGACCCGCTCTACCACACCACCTTCCAGCGCTCGATCACGCTGGCGCTGACGACGACGTTCTTCTGCACGCTGCTCGGCTTCCCCGTCGCCTATCTCTTCCTGATCGGCGGGCCATGGGTCCGGCGCATCATCCTGGTGCTGACGATCGCGCCGATCCTGACCAGCGGCATCGTGCGCACCTATGCCTGGATCGTCATTCTGGGCGGGCGCGGCGTGGTCAACGGCGTGCTGATGGATATGGGCCTGATCTCGACGCCGCTGCGCATCATCAACACGCCCTGGGCAGTGGTGATCGGCATGGTGCAGATCCACCTGCCGATCATGATCCTGCCGCTGATCGCGGTGATGAGCCGGCATGACAGGCGGCTCGACGAGGCCTCGGCCAATCTCGGCGCGAGCCGGCTCGGCACGCTGCGAAACGTCATCCTGCCACTGAGCGTGCCGGGCCTGGGCACCGGGGCATCGCTCGTCTTCACGCTGAGCTACACGACCTTCGTGGTGCCGCAGCTTCTGGGCGGCGGCAACTACCTCAACGCCGCGACGATGATCTACGAGCAGGTGGTCTATTCGCTGGAATGGAGCAAGGGCGCGGTTACGGCGATGATCCTGATGGCGACCTGCCTGATGGTGCTGATGCTCTTCGCCTGGCTGACCCATCTGGGCACACGCTGGACGCGGGTGGCGCAGCGATGAGGCTCGACCGCGCCGAGGCGATGGACAGGCTGGGCGTCGGCGTCATCGTCGCGCTGGCGATCTTCGCGCTGGCGCTGCTGCTGCTGCCGGCGGTGATCGTCGTGATCATGTCCTTCGATACGCGCGGCTATATCTCGTTTCCGCCAGCAGGCTTCACGCTGGACTGGTATCGCAAGGTCTTCGAGCAGCCTGTGCTGACGCAGGCGATGTGGACCAGCATCAAGGTCGGGCTTTACGTCACCGCGATCTGCATCCTGCTTGGGGTGCCGACCGCGATGGCCTGCGTGCGCGGCGATTTCCGGGGCGCGACCGCGCTTTCGGTCTTCGTGCTGGTGCCGCATATGGTGCCCGGCATCGTGCTGGGCGTCGCGGTGCTGTTCTCGGGCGCGCTGCTCGGCATCGGTCCCTCGATCTGGCTGCAGTCGATCGCCCTGTCCTGCTATGTCATGGCGGTGATGGTGCGCACCGTGATGGCAAGGCTGCAGCGGCTCGATCCGCTGCTGGAGCAGGCCTCCGCCAATCTCGGCGCGAGCCGCTGGCAGACGTTTCGGACCATCACCCTTCCATTGCTGCTGCCGGCGATCCTGGCCGGCGCGGTCTTCACCTTCATCGAGGGCTTCGACAATCTCTCGGTGACGATCTTCACCCATGGCTATCGCGACCGGCCGCTGCCGATCGAGCTTCTGGCCATCGTGCAGAACACCAACTCGCCCTTGGTCGCGGCCGTCTCCAGCGTCCAGATCCTGCTCGCCATGCTGGCGCTGGCGGCGATCTCGATGACGATCGGCCTCGACCGGGTGAATGAGTGAGGGCGGTCATGAGCACTCACCGCCCTCATCCTGAGGAGCCGCGAAGCTGCGTCTCGAAGGATCATCCAGCGGTCTCCGGAGGTATCTGGAGCATCCTTCGAGACGCAGCCTGCGGCTGCTCCTCAGGATGAGGGCGGAGAGAGGGAGGCTGGGACGATGACCGAACGCGATCTCCTCGGCTATGGCGGCGTCTGGCCCGATTTCGCCTGGCCGAACGGGGCGCGGCTTGCCGTCTCCGTCGTCGTCAATTTCGAGGAAGGCGCGGAGCTTCAGGTCGGCGACGGCGATGCGCGCTCGGAGGCCATGGGCGAGGTCGTCAGCGTCGTGCCGGCCGGCAGGCGCGATCAGGGCCAGGAGCAGATTTTCGGCTACGGGACGCGCGCGGGCTTGTGGCGCATGCTGGGCGCGCTCGATGAGACCGGCATCGGCTCGACCTTCCTGTTCTGCGGCCGCGCGGTGGAACGCCTGCCGCAACTCGCCGCCGAGGTGACGGCGCGCGGGCATGAGGCGGCCGTGCATGGCTGGCGCTGGCGGCCCCATGCCGACTACGACAATGCAGAAGCCGAGGCGGCCGATCTCGACCGCTGCGTCTCCGTCATCCGCGAGGCGACGGGGACGACGCCGGTCGGCTTCTTCTGCCGGGGCGGCGAGAGTCCGTGGACGCGCGACCTGCTGGCGCAGCGCGGCTTCCTCTACACCTCAAACGGCTTCGACGACGATTTGCCCTATTGGGACATGACGCCGGCCGCGCGGCCGCTGCTGGTCGTGCCTTATGCGCTCGATTCCAACGACATGAAGTTCTTTCACCCCAACGGCTTCGTCCGCGCACAGGAGATGGTCGACTACGTCACCGATGCGCTCGACGTGCTGGAGGCGGAGGCCGCGCGCGGCCTGCCGCGCCTGCTCAATATCGGCTTCCATTTGCGCATCTGCGGCCGGCCGGCGCGCTTCGCCGCCTTCCGCGACATCCTCTGGCTGCTGGCGGCGCGGCGCGAGCGGCTCTGGATCGCCTCGCGCGCCGAAATCGCCAAGGCTTTTGCGCGGGCGGTGCCGGCCGTCGCCGGGACGGCCGCCGAGGTCACGCCATTGCGGCCTCAGCTTCGGCCACTGGTTCGATAGTAGGGTTCGTCGCCGAGCCCATCGAGCCAGCCGTCGTAGAAAGCGCGGACATGCGGCATCACAGCCTCCGAAAGCTGGATGCGCTCCAGTTCGGCCGCCGTCTTCGGCCTCGCCAACGCCTCGGCGATGCCGGCCAGCACGGCCGCGCGGTCGACTTTGGTGAAGCGCCGCTCACGATAGACGAAAGTACCGCCGATCATGACGCTGTCGACCGCGCCGGATTTGGCGCGCTGGACCAGAACGTCGACGAAGGGCAGGGCTGAATCCTGATAGGGGTATGTCACCGCCTGCCAGTCGAACAGCACGAGATCGGCCGCCATGCCGGGCGATAGCGCGCCGATCTTGCCGGCGAACGGCGTCGTGCGTGCGCCAGCTTGCGTCGCCATGCGCAGCACCTGCGCGGGGGAGGGGTGGGGAGCGTCGATGCCCGGCTCGCGATGGGCGCGCAGCACCAGCCGCATCTCCTGCAGCATGTCGCGATCGTCGTTGATGCCGGCCTCGTCGATGCCGATCGCGACCGGAATCCGTCGCGCCAGCAGGCGGTTGACCGGGGCCATGCCGCTCTTCAGCCGGAAATTCGAGGAGCAGTTGTGACAGACGCAACAGCCGCGCTCGGCCGCCAACTCGATATCGGCCTCGCTCATCCAGACGCCGTGGCCGATGGTGAAATGCGGGCCGAGCAGCCCGACCGTGTCGAGATAGCCCAGTGCCGAGCCGCCGGTGCGGCGTTTCGCATAGGCCTTCTGATAGGGCGTCTCCAGCACATGCATGTGGATCGGCGCGCCTGTACGGGCCGCAAGCTCGCCCGCCGTCTCCAGCGCCTTGTCGGAGAGCCAGTGCAGGTTGGCCGGCGCGACCTGGACGCGGATCAACTCTCCCGCGCCATGGCCGCGGAAGAGTTCGTCGAAGACCGCGACCTGATCAGACAGCGGCACGGTGAAGCGCTTGAAATAGGCGGCGAGCGCCGGCCTTAAGCCCTCCGGCACGCGCGCGACGAAAGCCTCGTCGGCCTCGTAGACGAGCCGGTTCTGGTCGCGCAGCGCCATCGAATAGGAGGCGCGCATGCCGATCGCCCGATAGGCCGAGATCACCTTTTCGGCCGCCGCAAGGATGTCGTCGGGCGTGCCCGGCGCGCGGCTGTGCAGGTGCTGCACGGTGGTGACGCCGCTTGCGATCATCTCGAAGGCGGAAAACAGCGTGTCGGCATGGAGGTCGACATCGCGCAAAGCGAGCCGGCTGGCGAACCAGAGTTCGAGCGGGTGGTCGGGCGAGCCGAGCTGCAGCGGCGTCAGGCCGACATGGTGATGGGCGTTGACGAAGCCGGGCGTGATCGCGAAGCCGGCACCGCCGGTGATGGCGGCGTGGGAATGGCTACGTTTGAGGTCGGCGATCGGGCCGATCCCGGCGATGACGCCGTCGCGGACGAGGACGCCGGAATTGGTGTGAATGATGGGTTCGCCCGCGGCGTCGAAGCCTTCGAGCAGGGTCGCGCCCCAGACGATCTGGTCGATCATGGCTTCTTCCTCAGCCGCATCTCGCCACCCGCCGTCATGGTCGGGCTTGTCCCGACCATCCACGTCTTCCGTCGTCGAGTTCTACGTCGAAGACGTGGATGCTCGGCACAAGGCCGAGCATGACGGGGAAGCGTTCGACGATCATCAATCCAGCCGCACCAGCCTTGTGAGCCGACTCGGATTGCCCTCGGCCAGCAGGATGTCTCCCTCCGGCGTGCCGAAGATGCCGTGGGCGCCGTTCAGCATTGGCCGGCAGCGGCCGAGCCTTTCGCCGCCGGGGCCGATCTTCTGCAGGCTCGGCACCATGTCGGTGACATAGGTGTTGCCCTCATCGTCGCCCCAGATCCCGACCGGCTGATAGAAATGCGTCCAGGTCGCGAGGTGTCCGCCGAGATTATCGAAGACCTGCACGCGGTTCTGGGTACGGTCGACCACGACGACGCGGCCGTCGGCATGGGTCCAGATCGCGTGCGGCCAGCCGAACTGGCCGTCGCCCGCACCATGCTCGCCCCAGCTCTGGAGGTGGACGCCATAAGCGGAAAAGCGGTGGATACGGCTCGCGGCATAGCCGTCCGAGACGTAAATGTCGCCCCAGGACGAGACATGCACGTCGGTTGGGTGGTTGAAGGGCGAGAGCGGTTCGCCGCGCTGGCCGAGCGCGCCGAGACGCTCGCCCGAGCCCGAGCAGATGATGACCTCGTGCATGTCGCGGTCGACGCACAGGATGCGGCCCTGCGAATCGGCCGTCAGCATATGCGAGTCCGCGATCAGGTCGCCGCCCCAGCCGGCGAGATAGCTGCCGTCCGGCGCGAGTTCGATCACGCGCGGGTCGCCTGGATGCACCAGCGGGTCGTGCCGCAGCATGACGAAGACATGGCCGCGCGGATCGACCGTGACATCGGTGACGAAGCCCGTGTTCTGCGGCCATGAGCCGAAGGGCCGCTCGATCCGGTAGCGCGTGTCGCCGAGCGCGACGATGAGATCGGGTGTGGGCACGGTCGGGTCCTTCAGTCGAGCTTGCCGGCAAAAGGATGCGTCTTCGCCCAGTGCTGCGCGATGTCGAGGCGGCCGGTGACCCAGACGTTCTCGTGTTTCTGCACATAGTCGAGAAAGCGCGCCAGCCCGGCCGCCCGCGCCGGATGGCCAATCAGGCGCATGTGCAGCCCCACCGACATCATCTTTGGCTGCCTGCCGCCCTCGGCATAGAGCATGTCGAAGGCGTCCTTGTGCCAGTCGAAGTAGTCGTTGGAGGTCGAGAAGAAGCCGGTGCCGAACTTGCCGTCATTATGGACCAGCGAATAGGGCACGACGAGATGCGGCTTGCCGGAGACCACCGTCCAATAGGGCAGCTCGTCGTCATAGGCGTCCGAATCGTAGAGGAAGCCGCCCTCCTCGACGACAAGTTTGCGGGTGTTGACGCTGGGCCCATAGCGGCAATACCAGCCGAGCGGGCGTGTCCCCACCGTCTGCTGAAGCGAGGCGACGGCTTTGCGGATATGCTCGCGCTCTTCGGCCTCTTCCAGCTCGTAATGCTTGATCCAGCGCCAGCCATGGCAGCAGACGTCGAAGCCCGAGGCGCGGATCGCGGCGGCCGCTTCCGGGTTGCGCTCGATCGCCAGCGCACAGCCGAACACGGTCATCGGCAGTCCGCGCTCCTGGAACAGCCGCATCAGCCGCCAGAAGCCGACGCGGCTGCCATAAGCGAACATGCCCTCGCCGGCGAGGTCGCGGCCCTTCACCGGCATGTTGAGGCTGCTCGATTCGGTCAGCGCCGTCTCGGTATAGCCCTCGCCATCCTGCATCGAGGGCTCCGAGCCCTCCTCGTAATTCATCACGAAGTTGATCGCGATGCGGGCGCCGCCCGGCCATTGGGGATCGGGCGGGTTGGCGCCATAGCCGATCAGGTCGCGGTCGTAGCTCAAGCGTCGTCTCCGTGGTTGTCCGGGCGGGTCGATCATCGTCGCGTCGTTGCGCGAGCACCAGCAAGATTGTCGCCAGATCGAGCGTCGGGACCGCAACCCGGCAAGGCCGGTGGTGCATGGCTTGGCGTCAGGCGAGCGCTGCCAGCGTCCCGACCGCCGCCAGCCCCCAGAGCAACAGGCAGGCGCGGCGATAGAGCGCCAGCGCCCGGCGGATGTCGGCGGCGTCGGCCTCTGCCCGGCCGTCGCCCATCCAGCCATCCTCGACCCTGACCGCGCCATAGATGCGCGGTCCAGCCAGCCTGAGGCCGAGCGCGCCGGCCATCGCCGCCTCGGGCCAGCCGGCATTAGGCGAGCGGTGACGGCCCGCATCGTGGCGCACGGCACGCCATGCGCTGGCCGCGTCGGCGTCGGGCATGGTGGCGGCCGCCACGACCAGCAGCAGCGTCGTCAGGCGCGAGGCGGGCAGGTTGACCAGGTCGTCGAGCCGGGCGGCGGCCCAGCCGAAGGCGAGGTGGCGCGAGTTCTTATGGCCGATCATCGAATCGGCGGTGTTGACCGCCTTGTAGAGCGCGACGCCGGGCAGGCCGCCGACCGCCAGCCAGAACGCCGGCGCAACGATTCCGTCGGAGAAATTCTCGGCCAGGCTCTCGATCGCGGCGCGGGCCACGCCGGCCTCGTCGAGGCTTTCGGGATCGCGACCGACGATCATCGAGACGGCGCTTCGCCCTTCGGCCAAGCCGGTTTCGAGCCCGTCCGCGACGCGGGCGACATGCTCGTGCAGGCTGCGCTGGGCGATGAGGCTCGATGCCAGCAGCGCCAGCGGCACCCAGGCGAGCGGGCCGAGCGGGCTGCAGAGTTTGACGAGAAGCATCGCGGCAATGAGCGTGACGGCGAGCAGGATCAGCAGGGCAGCGACGCCCGCCGCCTTGCGCCGCATCGCGGAATCGCTATCGCCGTTCAAAGTCCTGTCGAGGCGGGCGATCAGCGCGCCAAGCCAGGTGACGGGATGGCCGATCCGGGCATACAAGCCCTGGGGATAGCCGAGCGCGGCCTCGAGCACGAGGGCGGCCAAAGCCAGGGGCAGGGTGTCTGTCAGGTTCATGCAGGTTTGCGGAGCGGCATTTTCGGGTGGAGGCCTTCGTGGCTGAGGACGAGATCTGGCATGGCGGCGATCTCGCGCAGGCCCGCGCGCTGTTTCCCGATGCGCCCGAGCCCTGGCTCGATCTCTCCACGGGCATCAACCCGCATCCCTATCCGCTTCCTTCGCTGCCGTTAAGCCTGTGGCAGCGGCTGCCGGGCGCGGCGGAGGAGGCGGCGCTGCTGCAAGCTGCGCGCAAGGCCTATCGCGTGCCGGAGCGTGCGGAGA
This sequence comes from Allobosea sp., assembly GCA_046593015.1. GTDB lineage: Bacteria > Pseudomonadota > Alphaproteobacteria > Rhizobiales > Beijerinckiaceae > Allobosea. The sequence continues at coordinate 1,556 of JBKJSB010000195.1, read as the reverse complement.
TCGTCGCCGGGCCGGGCACGCAGATCCTGATCGAGATGCTGCCTCGGCTTGCAGGCGCAGGCCCGGTCGCCGTGCTCGGGCCAACCTATGCCGAGCATGCGCTGGCCTGGCGGAAGGGCGGTCACGCCGTCGCCGAGATCGCGTCGCTGGACGCGGTCGGCGATGCGGCGACGCTGGTCGTGGTCAATCCCAACAATCCCGATGGCCGGATCGTGCCGCGCCACACTCTGGCGGCGCTGGCCGCACAGTGCCGGATGCGCGGCGGCGTACTGGTCGTCGACGAGGCCTTTTGCGATTTCACTCCGGAGGCGAGCCTCATCCCTGCGCTGCCGGCAGGTGCCATCGTGCTGCGCTCCTTCGGCAAGAGCTACGGTCTGGCGGGCTTGCGCGTCGGATTCGCGGTCGGCCAGGAGGAGACGATCGCCGGCGTCCGCTCGGCGCTCGGGCCTTGGGCGGTCGCAGGGCCGGCGCTTGTCGTCGCGGCTGCGGCGCTTGCCGACGAGGGCTGGCTAGATGCAGCGGAGGCTTCCACACGAGCCGCAGCCATGCGGCTCGATGCGCTGCTCGCGCCCCATGGCAGGGTTGTCGGCGGCACGTCGCTCTATCGACTGCTGGAAACGCCCGAGGCTCCGGCGCTCTTTGCCCATCTCGGCCTTTGCGGCGTCTATGTCCGGCGCTTCGCCTATCATCCGCGCTGGCTGCGTTTTGGCCTGCCGGGCGCGGAGAACGAGTGGTTGCGGCTGGAGGCGGCGCTCGCGGCTTTCTCCGTTTCCCCCGAAAACACCGCGTCATCCCGGACAAGCGGCGCAGCCGCGCAGCTCCGGGATCCATCCTAGGGCGCCGCCGAGCCCTATGATGGATCCCGGGGCAAGCCCGGGATGACGGGAAGTGTTTCCATGCGAAATCAGTACGCTCTAACGTCGTAGCCACCGAGCCTTGAGGACACCGACCATGCCGAGCCTGCCGCCCGAATCCGAGCTGACCATCGGCTTCGCCCATGCCGCCTATCAGCTGCAGGCCGAGTTTTTGACGCGCGGCCGGGTCGCCAAAAGCTTCGAGGCGCGCAGCCTCGACGAACTCAAGGCCCGCGCCGCCGAGGCCGACGTGCTGGTGCTGTCGGGGCTGTGGCGCAACGAGCTGATCGCGATGTCGCCGCGCCTGCGCTTCATCCAGTCGGTCAGCGCCGGCACCGACCAGTACGACAAGGCGGCGCTGGCTGAGGCCGGCATCCGGCTCGCCAGCGCTCAAGGGGCAAACGAGCGCGCGGTCGCCGAGCACGCCATGGCGCTGATCCTGTCGCTGACCCGCCAGATCCATCGCGCCCGCGACAACCAGAGCGCAAAACACTGGCGACCGATGATCGGCGACCGCAACGCCAGAGAGGATGAGCTCGGGGGCAAGACGCTCGTCATCGTCGGGCTCGGGCGCATCGGGCAGCGGCTGGCGAAGCTGGCTTCCGCCTTCGACCTGCGCATCGTTGGCGTGCGCCGCCAGCCCGGCCCGGTCGCAGGCATCGACGAGATCGTCCATCCCGACAGGCTCCATGAGGCTTTGCG